>SHZN01000014.1 GCA_009692245.1 Gammaproteobacteria bacterium | reverse complement strand
GCAAAGATAAATCGGCAGGTTTGCCGCGGTGGTGACGATGCTGAGGAACGTGAAGCCCTTGACCAGCGCCTCCCCATAGCTCATCAGCGCGACGCTACTGGTGAGAACGCCGACCAGCAACATCGCGGCTAGCGGTGCGCCATGACGATTGCTGGTCGCGAACAGGGGCGGCAGCAGTTGCCGTGCGGCCAGCGTGCGAGTGAGTTCGGCGCCCAACAGGGTCCAGCCATTCAGGCAGCCAAGCCCGCTGATGACGACAAAGAGCGCCAGCCAGCGGCCATTACTGGCGCCGAGCAACCGGTCGAGTACGTCAACGAAAGGCGCGTTCGATGCCGCAAGCGTTTCTTGTGGTACCAGCAGCGTCGAGACGGCCGTGACGGCGACGTAAATCGCGGCCGTCAGCAGCGTGCCGACAATTGTTGCGCGCGGAATCGTCTTCTCCGGATTCAGTACCCGGCCGGCAGGCACCGTCGCGGACTCGAGCCCCAGCATTGCAAACAGCGCGATGGTGGAAGCCGCCATCGTGGACTGGAGGTTGATGGGTTGTGTCTGGATGTTTTCGAGGTAGGCCGCAGGTTCCGCGACCAGCATCCACAGCCCAAGCAGGATAACGAGCGCGAGCGGCACCAGTTTCAGCGCCACGGTCAGCACCTGCACCCGGCCGCCCGTGCGGGCGCCGAACGAATTGATCAGGACAAAAAGCCACACGAGGCCCGCAGCAATAAAGGCGGACGGGACCTGCGCCAACGGCGGGACGACGCTCGTCAGGTAGCCCGCAGCGCCGACCGCGAGCGCCGCATTGGAGACCCAGATGGAAATCCAGTAGCACCACAACGCGGCGAATGCCACGCCCTCGCCGAGCGTCGCGCGGATATAGCCGAACGGGCCGTCGGCTTCCGGCATGCGCCGCACCAGCGTCACGAAGACGACCGTGAGCAGCGCGCAGCCGAAGACCGTCACAGCCCAGCCGATGAAAGCGTTGAAGCCATGGGGCGCAAGCGACGCGGGCAACACGAAGATGCCCATGCCGATCATGTTGCCGACCACGAGCGCCGTGCACATCCAGAAACCCAGCTGGCGCGTATTCATGGACGGCCCCCGTGATTAATCGACCTTCCTTGATGACACCTGTGACCTTGTGGAGCGTCTCGACATCGAGCAGCCGGCCGGCGCGTAATAATAGTTGAACTCGACTGTTGCAACGAATCATCATGTACACATGCGAATCATCCTGACATTGATATTGGCGCTTGCGACGGCCGTAAGCGCGGCGGGCCCCCGGGCGCGGGATCTTGGCGTGCCCTTCGAAGGCGAACCGGGGGCGCTGAACGCCATCACCGATGTGGCCGGCGTGACCGTCGGCCAGGTGACGCTGATCGAGGATCTCGACGGCGGCAAGAAGGTGCGCACCGGCGTCACGGCGATTCTGCCGCGTGGCCGCGAAACGCTCGAGCTGCCTGTATTCGGCAGCTGGTTCGCGCTGAATGGCGCGGGCGAGATGACCGGCACGACATGGCTCGAGGAATCCGGTCAGCTCCAGGGCCCCGTGCTTCTGACCAATACGCACAGTGTCGGGGTCGTGCACGACGCGGCCATCGCCTGGCGTGTGCGCCAGGGCGGCACCGACTCCGAAGGTTTCTGGTGGTCGCAGCCCGTCGTGGCCGAAACCTGGGACGGGGACCTGAACGACATCAATGGATTCCATGTGCGCCCCGCGCACGTGGACCAGGCCCTGGAAAAAGCGGCCACGGGGCCGGTCGAGGAGGGCAATGTCGGAGCCGGCACGGGCACCATCTGCCACGAGTTCAAGTGCGGCATCGGCACGGCCTCGCGGCGCGTCGCGATGGACGGCCGCGAGCACATCGTCGGCGTGCTGGTGCAGGCCAATTACAACCCTCCTCGCGAGAGCCTGCGCATCGCGGGCGTGCCCATTGGCCAGCATCTGAGCGAGGATCCCGCCCACCGCGAAGGGCATGTCGCGGACGGCGACACCGGCTCGATCATCATTGTGGTCGCGACCGATGCGCCGCTGCTGCCGCATCAGTTGAAGCGTATAGCGAAACGCGCGGGCATGGGTCTCGCGCGCATGGGCTCGACCGCGAGTAACGGTTCCGGCGATATTTTCATCGCTTTCTCCACGGCGAATGCGGCGGCGTTGCGCGGGGCGCCTCTCTCGCTCGCCGAGGTAATCCCTAATGCGCAGCTCGATGGGCTGTTCGAGGCCACCGTCCAGGCGACCGAGGAAGCGATCGTGAACGCCATGGTTGCTGCCCGCGACATGGAAGGTACGGAAGGCCACTATGCGAAGGCGCTGCCGCAAGCGGATCTGGTCGCACTCCTTGAGCACTACGGACGGCTGGTCAAGTAGCGGCCGTACCAGCTCCCGAGCCAGAGATCCGGCTCATGGATTGCTCTCGCTTTTCGATTTTTCAACGAACTTTTCGCGCGCAGCGTGGAGATACTCGAGCGTGGCAGCGCGTTCCTGCTCATTGTTGTAATCGCTATTCGCTTCTGCGGCGGCGATCACGCGATCCAACCAGGTGACGAAGAACGCCGCATCCTCGCCGGCGCTTTCCGGGCCGCCCGGTAGTTCGAGATAGATCGGCCCGGTCGTGGCATACGGGTAGAGGTCGAACACCAGCGGATCGGCGTGTTCGTTCCAGGCCCGCAACAAGAGCCAGCCACCGCTCGGCAGCGATACCTCGCCGCTCGCGTCGAGATTCCGCCGCGCACCGGTCAGCTGAAACGTCTTTATGACTTTGCCGTTGTGCACCAGTTCGAGGTGATCGACCGCGATCGGCGAGCGCAGCGCCACCCGGAACGGCACCGGCCCGGATGCCGCGCGCAGCAGGCCGCCCGGGCGCAGACCCGCGAGCTCCAGCCCAAGCAGCGGGCCATTGCTGACGAAGGTCCGCCCTTCCTTCAGCGCTGAATAAAGCGCGGCGGGCGTCTTTTCGCCGCCGGTTTCGAGGAACACGCGGACATCACCGACGGGACCTCGCATCGAAGCGTAATTCGCCATCGCGTCGGTGCCGGCGCCCGCCGAAATGCGGTAACCAAGATTCAGCAGCCGATACCAGATGCCCGCGGTGATCCGGTGATCGGAAAACCCCATGACCTCGAGATAGTCCACCTTGCCCTGCGCGACGTCGGCGGGGAACTCGTTGCTCAACGAGCGATCCGTTGCCGGCAGGATTTCTGCGTCGGCCAGATGCACATAGCCGACCAGCGCGCCCTGCGCGTGCGCGAGGTCCGCGATTGCGCCGTTGTGCGGCCAGGGACTCGCGAGCGCCGTGTGCCGATACGCCGTGAAACCGGGCAGCAGCAGATGATCCGAGAGGTTCAGCAGGCCGAGATGACCCCAGAGACTCGTGTGGTACTCCTGGGCATGGAACAGCACACGCTCGCCGCTCGCCGGATCGGGCGCGGCGCTCAGATACCCGATATCCGGGAAGCGTTCTTCCTTGTTGACGACCAGGTTGTAGACGACGTCGAGATCCTCGGCGCCCTGCTGCGCGAGCAGGCGGGCGGACGTGTCGAGGTAATGGCCGCCGTAATTCATATGCACATGCAGGTCGGCGTTGACGTGACGGCCGAAGGAGACAGGAAGGCCGTTGCCGGCGAGATCCACACGCAATTCACGGCGCGCGCCGGAGCCGATGTCGACGACCTCCGAATGCAGCAGGTGGCGAAAGCCGTATTGGACGGTAATCGCCGCCTTGCCAGCCGGCAGCTCGAGCTCGCAGGGCGATACGCAATGGAAGTAATGCGTTTCGCTGGGCTGCAGCGAACGGTCGAATGCCTCGTCGCCGCGCATCCAGGCATCCGCGGGCGCATGCCAGCGCCGATCGGGGCCGAGCACCGTGACCCGCGCGGAGATGCGATGTCCGCTCGAGTCCTGGATGTCGAGCGAGAGATGCGCCATCGGCTGCAGATACTTGCGTGTCTTCGCGACGACCTGCGTGCGCGCTCCGCCGAAGAATTCCTGCACGAACAACGCGGTGTTGCCCTGCTCGTTGCTGATGTAGGCGATGTGGCTTGCATCCGGCGACCAGCGCGCATTGCGCCGGTCGAAGTCCCCGAAGGTGAGCGGCAGCGGCGCCGCGCCGTCGACAGTTGTCAGCCAGAGCTGGTGCCGCTGGCGCCCGTGGTAGCTCGAAAACAGGATCCGCCTTCCATCCGGCCCGACCTCCGGCCGCGCCGCCCAGCTTGTTTCCTCTTGGTGCCGGGTCGCAAGTCCGTCAATCGATGCGGTCACCGGAACCGACTGGATCGTGCCGCTGCCCCATCCGATGTCCGCATTGCCGATGTAGAAGACGCGTTTTCCGTCCGGCGACCAGGAGGGGTTGATCGCATGATCATGGGTCGAGTAGTAGTAACGGTCGATCGAGCTCTGCCTTGGAGCGACGAGTGGCCGTACATTGACGAGCCCCTTGTTGCCGATGTCCGCGATCATCAGGTCGAAATGCCCGGTGGCGGCGGTGGATACCCAGACCAGTTGGGCACCGTCGGGTGACAACCGCGGTTCGACATTGACGCCGCCATTGGCGGTCAGCGCATCCTGACGCCCGCTCGCGACATCGAACCGCCACAGTTCCATCGCGTTGCCGTCATAGCGCGTGAACACGATGCTGCTGCCATCGCGCGCGACATCGGGCTGGTAGTCGTAGGCCGCATTTGAGTGCGTGATTTCGATTGCCTCATCCGAAGCAATTCGCTGGGCCCACAATGAACCGGCCATGCTGTAAACGAGCTCCTGTCCGTCCGGCATGAATGCCGCGGCCGAAGGACCCGTCGTGAGCTGTGGCAGGTAGAGTTCGCGCCAGTAATAGTTATGCGGCAGGTCGACCTGCTTGAGAACCGGCTCGCGCCCGGCGCCAGCCGCGGCCGCGCACCAGAGCAGCGATGCGATGCACAGGGCGCGACCGGCGTGATTCAAGCGGCGCCCGCCAGCGCCTGGTCCATGCTTTGCCGCAGCCAGACCATCGCTTCGTCCACTTCGGCTTCGGTGACGCACAACGGCGGCATGAAGCGCAGCGTCGAGACGCCGCAGGAAAGCAGCAGCAGGCCGTTCTGGTATGCCCGATGCAGCAGGCGATCGACCAGCGCGCGCGCCGGTGAGCCATCTTTTTCGATCAATTCCATGCCGATCATCAACCCGCGCCCGCGCAGGTCGCCGATGCAGGGATAGGCCGGACGCAGTTCCGCAAGCCGCTTCATGAAATGCGCGCCGACTTTCGCCGCATTGGCGACGTACTGCTCACGCACCAGGTCGATGGTCGCATTGGCCGCTGCGCAGCAGACGGGATTGCCACCAAAGGTGTTGCCATGCGCACCCTTCTTCCATTGCTGCATGATGCTGCGCTTGGCAATGACCGCGCCGATCGGCATTCCTGAGCCGAGGCCTTTCGCGAGCGTCATGATGTCGGGCTTCACCCCCGAGTGCTCGGCGCAGAACATTTTCCCGGTGCGGCCGATGCCCGACTGCACCTCGTCGAATACGAGCAGGATTCCATGCTCGTCGCAGATCTGCCGGAGGCCCGCGAGGAATCCATCCGGCGGCACCAGATAGCCGCCTTCGCCCTGAAGGGGTTCCACGAAGATCGCCGCGACCTCGGAGGCCGGCACATTGCGCTCGAACAACATGCGGATGTAATCGAGCACCGCGCGGCCCTGGTCGGCGCCCGCGAACAGCGGCCGGTAGGTATTCGGATACGGCACATGGGTCACGCCTGGCATCGTCGGCGCGAAGCCGGCCTGCTGCGTGTACTTGCTGGAAGTCAGGGACAACGAACCCATCGTGCGGCCGTGGAAACTGCCGAGGAAAGCGATGATCCGCTGCCGCCCGGTGACATAGCGGGCGAGCTTCAAGGCGCCCTCAACCGACTCGGTGCCCGACTGGCAGATGAAAGACATGCTGGGTTCGCCCAGCGGCACGATCGCAGACAGCCGTTCCGCGAGTGCAGTCATTTCCTCGTGCCAGTAGTCGCTCGAGATATGCAGGAACTTCGCAGCCGCCTGCTGCACCGCGGCGACCACTTTCGGATGCGCATGCCCGGTCGCGCAAACCGCGATGCCCGCCGCGAAATCGAGGAATCGATTGCCGTCGACATCCCAGGCCTGGGTGCCGCGGCCATGCGACATCACGAAAGGATAATCGCGCGGGTAGGACGGCGAAGTGACCAGCGTATCGCGGGCAATCATTGCGCGCGCCTTTGGCCCCGGCAGCTCGGTCTTGATATGTGGGTGGCCCATGTCGTCTCCCGCTCGTATGGTTGCGTTCATATCGGTAGTCTCACTGGTTCGCGATGCGCCGCCTCGGTGCGGGCCTTGAGTGCGCGTAATGCCGCAAGTTCATTCCTGGTCGGCGCCGCAATCGTTTCAATCTGCGGCGCAACAGCCAACGGCCAGCCGACGGCCGCGCGGGCTTCCTCGATCGGTATGCCCGGGTAAACCGCCACCAGCGCAAGTTCACCGCCTGGCTGCGGCTTCAGTATGCCGACATCCGTAACGACGACGGTGGGCCCGCCACCCCGCGCACCGCTCTTGCCACGGCCCTCAAAGTGCCCGCCGCTGGTCTGGAAGTCCAGCACGGCGACGAAGCTTCGCGGCGAGGCTTTCATGACGACGAACACCTGGCGCGCATGCGCGGCGATCTCGGTCGCACCGCCCGCACCCGGCAAACGGGTCTTCGGCTTCGCGTAGGGGCCGATGACCGTGCTGTTGAGGTTACCGAAGCGGTCGATCTGCGCCGCGCCCAGGAAGCCGACGTCAACGCGCCCGGCCTGCAGGTAGTCGCTGAAAATGTCCGGCAGCGGCACGACGCAGGCTGCGGTTTCCGCAAGTTCGCCGTCGCCGATCGAAAGCGGCAGCACCGTGGGCCGCGTGCCGATCGTGCCGGATTCATAGATGAGCACCAGGCCCGGCGCGTGAGTCAGCCGCGCAAGATTGCAGGCAGCACTCGGGAGGCCGATGCCGACGAAGGTCACGCAACCGTCCCACAGCATGCGGGCCGCGGCGACCGTCATCATCTCATCACGGTCGTAATCGTTCATGCCGCCACCCGGCGCAGGCTCTCCAGGAATCCGCGATGATCCGAAGTGCCCCGCACATGCCGCTCCATCCACTCCGTGAAGCGGCCGCGATCGCGTGCGATGTCGTCCCAACGCAGGTAGAAATCGTTGTCGCGCGCGTAGCGGCCCTGCGCGTAGGACGGCCAGGCACCACCGGGGCAGTGCGATACGACCCCGACCGTGCAATGCGGCAGCAGCACGCCATTCATCGCTGGCGGCAATTCGTCGACGATCTCCTCGACGGTGACGATCAGCAACTTTGCAGCGAGCCCCGCCTCGCGTTGTGCGCCGATGATTCCCTCGATGGCGACATTGCCGCGCCGGTCGGCGCGCTGCGCATGCAGGATCGTGACGTCGGGATTCAACGCAGGGACGGTCGCGAGTTCCTCACCGGTGTATGGACAGCGGACACTCTTGATGTTCGGGTTGTGCTTGGGCAGGTCGGTGCCGATATAGCCGCGCAAGACCCCGAAGGGAAGGCGTGCGGCACCCGCGCGATAGCCTGCCGCCATGCCGGCGTGACTGTGTTCGTCCAGTTCGAGCGGGCGCGGCCAGGCTTGCTCGACCGCGTCGCGCAAGCGGTGCAGCGAGCCGACTCCCGGATTGCCGCCCCAGGAAAATGTCAGGCGCCGCGCCGCGCCCATGCCGATCAGCTGGTCATAGATCAGATCCGGTGTCATGCGGATCAGGTGCAGGTCGCGCCTGCCCTGCCGGATCAGCTCGTGCCCGGCCGCAAAGGGAATCAGGTGCGTGAAGCCCTCGAGCGCCACGGAGGCTCCGTCAGGCACGTGTTTCGCAATCGCCTCCGACAGCGGCAGGAACTCGGTCATTCACTCCACCACGGTGCGTGACTGCTCGCGCAGGTACAGTGGCAGGTAATAGAAGGAAGCGATCGCCTTGCCGGTCGAGCCGGAGCCCTTCCATCCGCCGAAGGCCTGGTAACCCGGCCAGGCGCCGGTGGTCGCGCCCTGGCCGCGATTCGCATAGGTGACGCCGGCCTCGATGTTCTCCTGGAACCAGCGCACTTCTTCTGCCGACCCATAGATGCCGGCGGTAAGTCCCATCTCCGTGTCATTCGCGAGGCGCATCGCGGCGTCGCGGTCGCGGTAACGCTGCGCCATCAGGATCGGCAGGAACATCTCATGGAGCCACAACGGATGCTCGGGCGGCGCCTCTGCCAGTACGGGCTCGACGTAATAGCCGCACGCGAAATCCCCATCCGTCAGCACACGGCCGCCGCGGCGAATCTTCGCACCGCCATCGCGCAGCTCGGCGACATAGCGCGCGTAATTCTGGTGCGCCATGGCATTGACCACGGGACCCAGCCAGGTCTCGCGCTTCGTCGGGTCGCCGATGCGGACCGCATCCACCTGCTTCTCGAGACGCGCGAGCAGGTCATCGGCCACGGCCTCATGCACATAGAGACGCGAGACGGCGGAGCATTTCTGTCCACCCATGCCGTAAGCCGATCGCAGCAGACCGCTGGCGGCGCGGTCGAGATCCGCATGCTCCGTGACGATGCAGGGATTCTTGCCGCCCATCTCCGCGATGCATGGTCGCGGATATTTTCCCGTCGCCATCGCACTCAGGATCGTGCGGCCAACGCCGACCGAACCCGTGAAGGTAACGCCGGCGGTGCGCGCATCTGAAACCAGCGCCTCACCGGCGGCAGGACCAGAGCCCGCGACGTAATTGAAGACACCGGGCGGCAATCCGGCATCGCGGATGCAGTCGGCGAGCAGGCGCCCGGCCCAGGGCGTGTCGGAAGCGCATTTCACGACGACTGTGTTGCCGGTCACCATCGCGGCCGCCGTGGGTCCGCCGGCCAGCGCAAGCGGGAAATTGAAGGGCGCGATGATTGCCCAAACACCGTAAGGGCGCAGCACGCTCCGGTTACGCGACACGAAACCCTCGAGCGGATCGTTCGGAAGTTCGACTTCGTAACCCTTGTGCGATTCAAAGTCATTCGCATAGCAACGGAAGAAATCCACCGTTTCCTGTGCCTCGGCGAGCGCTTCCAGGCGGACCTTGCCGACCTCGAGCACGAGTGCCGCGGCGATGTCGTAGACACGCTCTTCCATGATGTCGGCCACGCGGCGCATCAGCCGTGTGCGCTCGGCCGTGGATGTCGCACGCCAGGCCGGGAATGCCTTCGCTGCGGCCGCGAGCGCCGCGTCGACATCCTTGAGCTGCGCCATCGGAAAACTGCCGAGCTTCAAGTCGCGGTCGATCGGACTCACACGCTCCTGGTGCGTGCCGGCCTCCACATCGCGGCCGCCGATGAACAGGCGCTGCGTGCGGCCGAGCTCGCCGCGGATTTTCGCGAGCGAGCGCTCAAAACGCTCGTGCATCGCTTCGGGCGGGTTGAACATGGTCGCGTAAGTCAGGCGGAAACTCATGGCTTTTGCTCCGTGCTGGAGGCTGGAAAGAAACGGCCGAGCAGGCGGTCGAGCAACGCAAGCGCCGCCGCAAGGTCGGATTCTTCTATCACGAGCGGCGGCGCGATGATCAGCAGGTTGCCGCGCGACCCGAAGGACACGCCCTCATCGAGCGCGGCGCGCAACAGCGCGCGCTGCGGATCCGATTGCCCGGGCCAGGGTGCGAGCGGGGCGCGGGTCGCCGGATCGGCGACCAGCTCGACGACAGCAAAGAGACCGTGCCCGCCGCGCACTTCGCCGATCACCTGGTGGCGCTTTGCGAGCTTCTGTAGATCCTGGAACATCTGTGCGCCCAGGCGGCGGGAACGCTCGATCAGCTTTTCGTCGCGATAGGCATCGAGTGCGGCAAGACCGGCTGCGCAGGACAATGGGTGGCCGCAATAGGTGAGCCCGCCGTAAAACATTTCCTTCTCGATGCGTCTCGCAATCGCGGCGCTGATGACCACGGCACCGAGCGGAACGGCGGCGCCTGTCAGCCCCTTGGCGAGCGTCATGATGTCCGGGCGGCCCTGCTCGCCGTGACGCTGCCAGGCGAACCACTCGCCACAGCGTCCAAAGGCGCTCATGACCTCGTCCGCGATCAGCAGCACGCCGCGGTCGCGCGTCACGTCGCGAAGCATCGGCCAGAAACTGTCCGGCGCCACGATACCGTTGCTGCCGGCATTCGATTCCATCAGCACGGCGGCGACACGAGCGGCGCCTTCCGCATCGATGCAGTCCGCGGCCGCAGCTGCGGCCCTCTGTCCGCATTGATGCGGCGAATTGCTGCCGAAGGGACAGCGATATGAATAGGGCGGCGGCACATGGCGTACGCCCCAGGCATCGGCATCCACCTGGTGCGCCGTACGAACATCGCCCGAGAGCGCCATGTCCATGTAGCTCGCGCCGTGATAGGAGCGATCGCGCGTGACGACGAGGCCGCGGCCCTTGCCGGAAGCCTGGCGTGCAATTCGCACAGCATTTTCGTTCGCATCCGCACCGCCCAGCGTGAAGAACACGAGCCCGCCTTCGAATCCCGAGAGTTCGAGCAGCCGTTCAGCGAGCGCTTTGCGCGGCTGGGCGCCCCAGGCGCTGGTGACGAAGCTGAGTCGTTGCGCCTGTTCGCGGATTGCGGCTATCAGCCCTGGATGCTGATGCCCGAGATTGCTGCACTCGACCAGGCTGCTCATGTCGAGAATTTCGCGCCCGTCCTCGAGCAGGAGCATGGCGCCACGCCCGCCAACCACGGTGGGCGCATTCCACTCGGCCGGCACGCACCAGCTGTGCAGCACGAAGTCGCGCTCGGAAGTCATGGACCGGATTGTCTCAACCCGCCGCGAAAGGCGCCAGCACCGTTCGTACGGCGGAAGGTCCTACAATGGCAACAGCGAGTTTTTCCCTGGTACTCGAGGGCATTCCATGAAACAAGTCATTTGGCTGGCGGGATTGCTGGTGGTGGTTGTCGTGGGCTCAGGCGCTTTCATCTGGTCCGGCGCCTACAACATTGCGGCGGACGAGCCCCATTGGTCGTCGACCGAGCAGGTGATGGAAACGGTGCGCGATCGCTCGGTCGAGGCGCGGTTGTCCGGGGTTGTCGTCCCGAACCTGGACGATGAATCGCTGATCCGCACCGGCGCCGGAAACTACGACGCCATGTGTGCCGGCTGTCATCTGGAGCCGGGCGAAGATCACACCGAGCTCAGCGCTGGCCTGTATCCGGGTCCGCCAAACCTGGGCCGGGACCGAAGCGACGATCCAGCTGAGGCATTCTGGGTCATCAAACATGGCATCAAGATGAGCGGCATGCCCGCCTGGGGGAAGAGCATGGACGATGATTCCATCTGGGGCATGGTGGCCTTCCTCCAGAAGTTGCCCGGAATGTCGGCGGACCAGTACCACGAACAGGTCGAGGCCAGCGAAGGGCACTCACATGGCGCGGCCGAGGCCGCGGTGGACGCTCACGTCACCACGCATGTCCACGCCGATGGTTCAGAGCACGAACACAAGGACTGAAAGGGGAGACGACATGATTCGCTTCATCGCGTTGACGATTGCCGCATTATCATTGCTCCCGGGCCTTGCTTTTGGCGATTCGCCGCAGATTGACGTGCCCGAGACGGCACAAGCCGCCGCCGCGACCGTGGACCGTTTCTTCGACGCATTGTCCGCAGGCGACATCGAACAGGCCGGGGCAGAGCTCGACCCCCAGGTCATCATCCTTGAAAGCGGCGGCGCGGAGCATTCGGCTGCTGAGTATCTCGGCGGACACGCCAAAGACGATGCGGAATTCCTGAAGGCCGCGCAGCAGAATCTCGAGCGCCGGACCGGCCGGGTCAGCGGCGATCTGGCCTGGATCGCCAGCGAGAGCGAGCTCCAGGTGCAACAGGACGGCAAACCGCTGACAATTGTGAGCACCGAAACGATGGTGCTGCGGTCCACGAATGGCGGCTGGAAAATCGTTCACATCCATTGGTCTTCACGGGTCAGGAAACCCGAGACGGCGCAATAGAAAAGCCAGGCCCGCTGGTGGCCTCCTGACTGCTCAGAACAGATGTCGCCCCAGCCACCAGGCAGCGGCTGCGATCAGTGCGGAAGCTGGAATCGTCAGCACCCACGCGACGACGACATTACCGGCGACGCCCCAGTGCACGGCGCGCACGCGCCTCGTGGAACCGACACCGATGATCGCGCCGGTGATCGTGTGAGTCGTCGAAACCGGAATGCCGAAGCTCGACGCGAGAAAAAGGGAGATTGCGCCGCCGGTTTCCGCCGCGAAGCCGCCGACCGGCTTCAGCTTCGTGATGCGCTGACCCATGGTCTTGACGATTCGCCAGCCGCCGAACAAGGTGCCGAGCCCGATGGCGACATAGCACGAGACGACGACCCAGTCAGGAAGATGGTCGGCGGTCGTCAGCTTGGCCGAGATCAACAGCAACCAGATGATGCCCATCGTCTTCTGTGCGTCGTTGCTGCCGTGGCCAATGCTGTAGAGGGCGGAAGACACGAGCTGAAGGCGCCTGAACCAGATATCGGTCACCCGTTGGGTCCTGTGCCTGCAGATCCACGACACGGCGACAGTAATGAGCCCGGCGAGCAGCATGCCGAGCAGCGGTGAGACGACGATGAATGTCGAAGTCTTGATGATGCCGGGCGCGAGCAGCGGCGCCGTGCCGGCTTTCGCCATTGTGGCGCCGAGCATGCCGCCGATCAGCGCATGCGAAGAACTCGAAGGGATGCCGTAATACCAGGTGAGGAGGTCCCAGGCGATCGCACCGATCAGGGCGCCGAAGATCACGTAGTTATCGACGATATCGGGGCTCACGATGCCCTTGCCGACCGTGGCGGCGACCTTCAACTCAAACAGTGCGATCGCGACGACATTGAAGAATGCGGCCCAGATGACTGCCTGGTAGGGCTTCAGCACGCCGGTCGAGACGACTGTCGCGATCGAATTCGCGGAATCGTGGAACCCATTTATGAAATCGAAAGCGAGCGCGATGACGATCAGCATCGCGAGCGTCAGCGTGATGGCGCCGGGGTCCATCGTCAGCCGTTCTCGAGCACCACGCCCTCGATTACGAGCGCGACGTCCTGGCATTTGTCGGTCGTCAGCTCGAGGAGTTCATAAACGGCCTTGAGTTTCATGAGCTGGCGCACATCCTGTTCCTGGCGAAACAGTTTCGAGATCGCCGCCTGCGTGACCCGGTCCGCGTCGGTTTCCAGCGCATCGATCTCCTGGCAGATCGTAAGGATCGCCGGGCCGTTGTCCATCGACGACAGTTGGGTGACGGCAGACTCCACGCGCCTGCAGCAAACCTGCACCAGATCGGCGAGATGCGAAACCTCGGGTGTGAGCACGTGGACGTCATAGAGCGTCAGCGACTCGGCTGTGTCCTGTATCAGATCCAGTATGTCGTCCATGCGCTGGATCAGCTTGTTGATCTGGTCGCGGTCGAAGGGCGTGACAAAGGTGTTGTGCATCAGCGCGACGGTCTGGTGCGTGACGTCGTCGGCCGCACTCTCGATCCCCTGGATCTTCGCGACGTAAGCATCGCGCCGGCCGTCATTGGAATAATCGGCCAGCATCTCGACAAGGGCGGCCGCGCCCTGGACGACAAGTGACGCGTGGTTGTTGAACAGCGTGAAGAATTGCCGCTCGCGCGGCATCAGGACGGAAAGCAAACGCATGGCTGTTCCCCGGTACCTATTGCGGCGGGCACATTCTAATCATGTCGCGCGGGATGTTGGGGTATCTTTGACGGCATGAAATTCGTCCGAAGAAATCTGTTGCCGCTGATGGCCGCGAGCCTGTTGATTTTTAACGGATCGCAGGCCGGGGCTGGACCGGCGGATGCCGATACCACCCGCCTGATCGCCGAACTCGGCCTGAAAGAGTCGGCGACCGGGCTCGCCGACCGGCCCGGCTGGAAAATGCCCCGCAAGGTCGTGGTCATCGGCGCCGATGCCGGGCGGCAGGCCTGGCTGCAGTCCGCGGCGCCTGGCCTCACCGTCGTCGTCGCACGCGATCGCGCGGAGGCGCTCCGGGAAGTCGCCGACGCCGATGCCGTGATTGGAGGCTGCGCCACCGACCTGTTGGCTGCCGGCCCGCACCTCCGCTGGACCCAGCACTTTTCTGCCGGCGTCGAGCGCTGCGTCTCGATACCGGGGTTCGCTTCACGCGGCATCGTGCTGACCAACATGCAGAAAGTCGCCGGTTCCGTGATGTCCGAACACGTGCTCGCGTTGATGTTCGGCCTGTCGCGCGGGCTCTCCACCTATATTCCCAGTCAGGCCAGCGGCGAGTGGGCGGAAGACGCGGTGCCTGAGTCGCGTATGTGGATGCTCGGGGGAAAGACGTTATTCATCGCGGGCCTCGGCGGCATCGGCATGGAAGTTGCCCGCCGCGCGCATGCGCTCGGCATGATCGTGATCGCCACGCGCAACACGCCGAGCGCAAAGCCGCCATTCGTCAGCGAACAAGGACTCTCCGGCGATCTGCTGTCCTTCGTCGCGCGCGCCGACGTCATTGTCGATGCCCTGCCGCTAACGTCGGAAACCAAGGGTGTCTTTGGCAGGAAGGCCTTCGATGCGGCGAAGCGCGGCGCGCTGTTCATCAATGTAGGCCGCGGCGGTACCGTGGTGACGGCTGAGCTGCTCGCGGCACTCAAGGACGGGCGCATCGGCGGCGCCGGGCTCGATGTCACCGATCCGGAGCCGCTGCCGCCGGGTCATCCGCTGTGGCACGCACCGAACGTGCTGATCACGCCGCACGTTGCGGCGGTCACTGACCTCGGCGAGGAACTGCGCTGGCTGATCGCACGCGAAAACCTGCGCCGCTACGCGGTGGGTGGCAAGCTCCTGTCCGAGGTGAGCGTCGACAAAGGGTACTAGATTGTCCAACCGCACGCTGCCGCTCGACGATCGTCTTTACGCCTATCTGCTTGGCAAATCTTTGCGCGAACCGGCGGTGCTCGCTGCGCTTCGCGCCGAGACCGCATCGCACCCACGGGTCAACATGCAGATCGCGCCCGAGCAGGGCCAGTTCATGCAGATGCTGGTGCGCCTGATCGGCGCACGACGCGCGATCGAGGTTGGTGTATTCACGGGCTACTCGAGCCTTGCGGTCGCACTTGCATTGCCGGAAGACGGGCGCCTGCTTGCGTGCGATATCAGCGAGGAGTACACGGCCATCGCGCGCCGGCACTGGAAGCTTGCTGGCGTCGCGCACAAGATTGAACTGGTGCTCGCGCCTGCGCTGGCGACACTGGATGCCCGGCTCGCGGCAGGCGAGGCCGGCCGCTACGACTTTGCGTTCATCGATGCGGACAAGGGCGGCTACCGGGCTTATTACGAGCGGCTGCTCGCCTTGATTCGTCCCGGCGGCTTGATTGCCGTGGATAACACGCTCTGGAGCGGCGCGGTCGCGGACCCCGACGCCCAGGACGCCGACACATTGGCGATACGGGATTTCAACGACCACCTGCTGGCGGATCAGCGCGTCGACCTGTCGCTGGTGCCGATCGGGGACGGCCTGACGCTCGCGCGCCGGCGCAATTGAGGCCACTTCCAGCCGGCGGCGACGCGAGTATGATCGACTGAGGCATACCGGAGGGGGATGCGTCATGAACCGTTTTTACCTCGCCCCTTGGATCACCCTGATTGCGCTTACAGGCCTTGCCGGCTGCCAGAATGCCAGCCCGCCGGAGCCATTCCCGCAAGCCGCCGCCGATGGCTGGGTCGCCGCGTTCAACAGCGGCGATGTCGCGGGACTCGCGCTGATGTACAGCCCTGATGCCAAGATCCTGCCACCCGACCAGCCGATCGTCAGCGGTTACGGGGCGATCGAGGAGTTCTGGAGGACCTTCAATCCCGGCAACGTGCGCATCGCAGTCTCCGAGGTCGAAATCCGTAAGCTTGGCGACTACTGGTTCCGGGAGGGCACTTACAGCGGGCTCTACCCGGCCGAGGGTGAGCCGCGGGTCGGCAAGTTCATCGAATTATGGGCCAAGGTCGACAGTGCCTGGCTGATCCAGCGGCAGATGTGGAGCCCGAACGCGCCGACACCGGCCCAGATGCCGCCGACGGTGCCGGTGGAATAGGAGAGCCGCATTGATCCGCACTCCGGGAATCCTGTTGCTGGCAATGCTGTTCGCGGGTGGCTGCGCGCAGAGTCTGGCGCCGGAGCCGTTCCCGCAGGATGTCGCGGATGCCTGGGTACAACGATTCGCATCCCACGACGCTGCGGGAGTCGCGGCCCTTTACACCGAGGATGGGCAATTGCTGCCGCCCGAAATGGAAATCATCAGCGGCCGCGCGGCGATCCAGGAATTCGTCGCGAAGACCAACCCGCCTGGCAGCCCGGATTTCGAATTCGCGACGGTCGAAACACTGGTGTTCGGCGATTACGCCCACCGCCAGGGCAGTTTCACGGCCAAGCGCCCGGATGGCCAGGTGGTCGTAACCGGCAAGTTCATCGAATTGTGGAAGAAAATTGACGGTAAATGGCTGATCCACCGCGACATGTGGAGCTGGAATGCGGCCGCGCCACCAGCGACGGATGCGCTGCCCGATGAATCTGCGTGATCTTGTCGAAGCGATCCTTCCGGATTGGGAGCGCTGGTATCCCAGTCTGTTCGATGCGGCTGCCGATCTCGGTGTGATTCGCGCGCGAGTCTGCCCGCCATCGTCGCTGCTGTTGTCGCGCCGGCACGCGGTGATCTACGGCGAGGCAGTGCAGGCATTCCGCGAGCGCTGGAATGCGCTCGAAGAAGAAAACTAGCGTTCCTGTTGCCAGCCGGCGACGACGAGGGCGCTACGCGCGCGGAGGATAGGCCTCCCACTGCGGAAGCCCGTCGGTTATCTCAAACCAGGGGGCCTTGCTCGTCGCGAAGATGTTGCCGAGCGGTCGTGCGCCCGGATCGGTGTCATGACCCCCGCAGGGTACGACGACACTGCCGGTAGCGACGTTGATGCGCGGCACCGGGCTGCCGCAATGGCCACAGAAATCCTGGCCGAAGTATTTCGCGCCGGGTAACGCGTAGTGCTTCACGTCAGCTTCGCCCCGCAGCCACGTCAGTTGCTCTCGCAAATAGAAGGCGTTGGTCGCATGCGCGGCACTCCGCGCCCTGCGGCAGCGCGAGCAATGACAGTTCTGCATGCGCTCCGGCTTGCCGGCGAGTTCCCATTCGACGGTGCCGCACAGGCAGTTACCGTGTGTGACGCCGGGAATCGTCGGCGGCTGCGGACGGTCGAGGCCTGCGCCGCCGCCGAACTGCGGCGGATAGCCCTCATGCTGCGGCAGCCCATCGGTGATCGGATACCAGGGCGCGCGTGAGCCGGTGAACATGTGCATCTGCGGCTTCAGGCCGGGATCCTCCGGCAGGTTGCCGGCTGGCACGAATACCAGGTTCATGGCCGGCAGCAGCATGGGCGTCACCGACCCGCAGGTCCGGCAGAACGGCCGGCGGCCGTGCTCGGAGGAAGGGTAGGTTTCGATGTTGTCCTGGCCGGAGACCCAGCGGAAACCGGCGTCCGGCGCGGAGATGAATGTCGAGAACATCGCACCATGGTGCTTGCGGCACATGGAACAGTGACAATTGGCCATCATCGCGAATGGGCCGTCGACTTCGTAGCGCACGGTCCCACAAAGGCAGCTTCCGGTATACATTGGCGTACCTTAAAACAGGAATTGAGTCCATGTACACGCTTTACTACTCACCCGGGGCGGCAAGCCTCGCCGTGCACTGGATGTTGATCGAACTCGGCGTTCCGCATGAACTGAAGAAAGTGAACATGGAGGCCGGCGAGCATCGCCAGCCCGAGTATCTGAAGCTGAACCCGAACGGCTTCGTGCCGACCATGGTCGTGGACGGCACGCCACTGTACGAGAGCGCGGCCCTGCTAATGCTGCTGGCGGAGCGCCATCCGCAGGCCGGTTTTGCGCCGCCGCCCGGCAGCCCGCAGCGCGGCCTTTACATGACCTGGATGTTTCACCTCTCGAACACGCTGCAGGCTGCTTTCAAAGACTGGTTCTACCCGGAGCGGCCGGCAGGCGCAGACGCGGTCGAGGGGGCCAAGGCGAGCGCGCGCACAAGAATCGAGGAATGCTGGGATCGCGTCGAGGCCCAGATCCGCTCCGGCGGCCCCTACCTTGTCGGCGACCGGGTCGGGGCCGTGGATTTCCTGGCGACCATGTTGATGCGATGGTCGCGCAATATGCCAAAGCCTGCGAACGAATGGCCCACGCTCGCCAACTACATCGCGCGCATGAAGGCGCGCCCGTCATTCAAGACGCTCTACACGCGCGAGGGCCTGACCGAATGGGCCTGAGGACTAAAGAAACGTGTAGGTGAGGCTCAGTGAGGCCGTGTCCAGGCTCTCGTCCTGGACGATATTGAAGCGCTCGTACTCGAGCCGCACACCGAGGCTGCCGAACCGCACTTGCACGCCGGCGCCGGGATTCGCGAGGTCGTACGCATACGACTTGCGGATTCCAGCAAAGGTTTCCTATGAAGACGCCGGTGCCGCCGGGGTGATCAGCGGCTGCAAGATCTTGATGCTGCAGGCGAAGTCGAGCAGTGTCTCGCCGATCGTGCCGGGTTCGATTTTCTCCCAGTAGCGCAGCAGGTTGGTCGAGTGCTCCGGCTCGTCGGCCTGCAGGTTGTTCCACTTGTAGAAGATCAGGCCGCGCGTCGAACGCTGGCGCTTCACGCAGTCCCAGTCGTCGCGGCTCACCGCACTCTTGTGTGCGCCGGGACTCTGCGGATTCTTGTACTCGATGCGCAGCCACATCGTGATGATGTCGCCATTGCGTTCCGATTCGATCCTGGTCGCGAAATAAACCTGTTCCGGATAGGTTTCGAGCCACTCCCAGTCGCTGCGTCCGCGCAGCTCGAGTTTCTTGACCCACTCGTTGCCGAGCCCCTTCATGGGCACGGTCTCGATCTGCGCGTAAGCGATCGATGCGGGAACCAGCAGCGCAAGCGCGGTGATTGACGCATGGAGCAGGCGATTCATGAAGAGTTGGACGTGCCAGGCCGGACGAGGGTTCCGGATTATCAGCCGAGGATCGCCTCGCGTCGATAGAGCCGACCGGCCAGCCAGCCGAGCAGCAGCCCGAGCAGCAGGCTGCTCGCAATGGACAACAGGACCCAGGCGGCGGCCAGCGGCTCGCCGCGCATCAGGCCCTGGATTACGAGATGCTGCGAAAGACTCGGCACCAGCATCAGCATTGCGGTGGGCTGCACCGAGAGCACACTCGCGATCGCGATCGGCACGGTCGGCACCAGCATGACGACGCCGAGCCAGGATTGCGCCTCCTTGTAGCTGCGCGTGAACGAGGCGACGACGGTCAGGAGCCCCGCGCCGATCATGGCGAATGGCAGCGTAACCAGGAACACGCGGAGCGCCACGCCGGGGCCGAAATTGGCCGTCATGCCGAAGGTCTCGAGCGGCACGTAACGCAGTGCCGCCGCGATTGAAGTGGTGACGAGCGCGAGCGCCAGGATCATCATGATCGCCGCGGCTGCGACCTTACCGTAGATCAGTTGCTCACGCGCGGCCGGTACCGTGAGCAGTGCCTCGAGCGATCCGCGCTCACGTTCACCGGCCGTCGCATCGATCGCGAGATAGATCCCGCCCAGCAGCGTGACCAGCAGGATCACGTAGCTCAGCATGCCGAGCAGCAGCGTGGCGCGCGCGGAGGGCGTCGAGACGTCCACATTGTCCACGACGACCGCGTGCATGATTGTCGGTGAGACGCCACGCGCCTGCAGGCGCAGGCTACCGATCAGCCGCGAGTATCCCGCGATAGCCTGATACACGCGGTCCGATCGCCGCTCCGCCCGGGAATCCGAGCCGTCGGCGTAGATCACGACGGGCGCAGGCTGCCCGGCGGCGAAACGCTCGCCGAAGTTCCCGGGAATCCGCAGCACGACCAGGCCGTCGGTATCGGCGATCCAGGCGCGGATTTGCTGCTCGGTTCCATCCCGCAGCGTGACGGTGAGCCCGTTCTCGCGCAGCTGCTGCACGAGATTTGGCGCGGATGCTGCATTCGCGACCGTGACGGGTGTCGCCTCATCCTGGGCCGTGACCGAGCGCGCGAGCGTGAGCTTCAGGATCAGGATGAAGAACAGCGGCGCGAACACGGGGCCGAGCACGAGGCTTGTCAGCAATGTCCGCCGGTCACGCAGGCTCTCGCGCAACTCCTTCAACATGACGATCACGGCAACTGGCCTCATTCAAGCCCCCGGGCGTCGCCGATGGCCGCGACGAAGGCGTCCTCGAGCGTCGGGGCGCCAAACTGCGCGAGCAATTGCCCGGGCGTGCCGGAGGCGACGACACGCCCGTGGTCGATGATGACGATGTCGTCGCAGAGTGCCGCGACCTCCTGCATAACGTGGCTCGAGAAGAGCACGCAATGACCGGCAGCCTTCAGCGCCAGGATCAAGGCGCGCAACGCGCGGGTCGCCATGACGTCGAGCCCGTTGCTTGGTTCGTCCAGCAGCAGATTTTGCGGCCTGTGCACCAGCGCGCGGGCGAGCGCAACCTTGATGCGCTGGCCCTGCGAGAAGCCCTTCGCGCGGCGTGTGGCGCAATCCGTGATGTCCAGTTCCGAGATCAGTTCGTCCACGCGCCTGGCGAGCGGCTCCCCGGATAGCCCATGCAGGGCGCCGAAATAGGCGATGTTCTCGCGCGCCGTCAGTTGCGGGTAGATGCCCGCGGAATGCGGCAGGACACCAATGGTGCGCCGCGCCGCGAGCGGATCGCGGATGACGTCGATGCCGTCAACGCTCGCGCTGCCTGCATCCGGCCTGAGCACGGTGTAGAGGACACGCAATGTCGTGGACTTGCCGGCGCCATTCGGCCCGAGCAGGCCGGTGATGCGTCCGTTGCGCGCCTCGAAGCCGACACCGTCGATCGCGCGGATCGCGCCGAAACTGCGGCCCAGGCCTTCGACGCGGATCATGGCGCCGTCCCGCTGAATGTCAAGAAAAACGGCGCGGGCTTGATGTCGCCGACACAGGACGTATCGAGACCGGCGACAGATCCGCTCTCGATGAATTGGCGCAGCAGCCGTTGCGCGCAGGGCAGGTCCGTCTGCCCATGACCTTGGCCAGGAATCACGAGATGCAGGTGCTGTTCAAAACCGGCCGCCGCCGTCGCGCCGTATTCCGGCGGCGTGGCCGGGTCGAACTCGCCGGACAGGAGCAGGGCAGGAACTTTCGAATGCAGCGGTTCAAAAAAGTCTGAATCCACTGCGCCGCGCGGCCAAACCTCGCAAAGCGCGCTCATGCCGTCGACCATGACGGAGCCGATGTAGGTCTTCTCAAGCGCCGCGCGATCGACGGCACCGGCAAAGCGGGGCGCGTCCTCGCTGCAGACGACGGAGTTGTGCATACCCATCGCGATCATGCGCTCGAGATCCTCACCCACCATCAGCGCCTGCGCGGCGAGTGGGCCGTAGTTCCCGCGGGTTGCCGCTTCGTGGATCAGGAGTGGCAACAGCGAGGCAGTCCTCGTCGAGTAGGAAAGCATGCGGGTCATCATGACCAGGTGATTGCGCGTCACATCAATAGTGCTGATCTCTCCGGTCACGGGATCCGGCAGTGCCACAGCCACCGGGCTCTGCCGCAATCGCGCATCGACGCGTGCAAACTGCTCGGCGAGTGACGGGGAGTTTTCGCTGCATTCTGGATCCGCCGCGCAGCGCGCAAACACCCGCTCAAGCGCCCGTTGCGCCTCGATGGCAATCTGCGGCACCAGCGGCAGGGCCGGCGGCACGATGGCGTCAATCGTGATCGTGCGCGCGTGTGCCGGGTAGCGGCGCGCGTAATGCTGGGCCACGCGCGTGCCATAGGAGGCGCCGAACAGATTGATGCGCTCGTAGCCGAGTGCCGCGCGCACGGCATCGAGATCGCGCACGGCGATACTTGTCGTGTAGAACTCCGGGCGGCCCGGCAGCTTGGCAAGGCATTCTTTCCCGAGCTTCCTGATTTCAGCGGGCGCAATCTCGCCGGACTCCAGGGCGTCGTCCGGCATGGCGCAATCCAGTCGATTCGAGCCGCCCGTGCCGCGCTGGTCCACCATCACCAGATCGCGCTCGCGATGAATGCCGTCGAAGGCGCCTAGAAGAGGGACGAAACCCTCGATCGCGCCCTGCCCCGGACCACCGGCCAGCAGGAAGAGCGGATCTGGTTTTGCGCGGGTCGCGATCGCGGGCACGACCGTGACCGCAAGCTCGATCCGTCTGCCATCCGGATCCTCGGGGTCTTCCGACACCACGAACTTGCCGCAACGCGCGGCGACCGAGACGAGGCCGCGCATGTCGCTGATGCGGCAGGGGTCGAGTTTGAGTCCTGGTGCGGCGGGCGGCTGTGCGGCAAGCCGATCGGGCGAGAGCAGCGCGCCGAGCGTGAATACCGCGATGAATTGAAGGCGCATGCCAGCCATGGCCGGGCACGGTACCATGGCGCCCCGGATTTCTGACACTGGCGACATGGATTCCTTCGACGTCATCGTCATCGGCGGCGGCCACGCCGGCACCGAGGCGGCTCTTGCGGCGGCCCGGATGGGTGCGCGCACGCTGCTGGTGACCCAAAGCCTGGCGACCATCGGCCAGATGAGCTGTAACCCGGCCATCGGAGGCATCGGCAAGGGACACCTGGTCCGTGAGATCGACGCACTCGGGGGCGCGATGGCGCGGGCCGCCGATCGCGCGGGCATCCAGTTCCGCACCCTGAATGCGAGCAAGGGCCCGGCGGTGCGCGCGACAAGGGCGCAGGCGGATCGCACACTCTATAAGCGCGCAATCCGCGAACTGCTCAAGGCACAACCCGGACTCGAGCTGCTCGAGGCGGAAATAGCCGACCTTAACGTCGTTGGCAGTCGCGTGACCGGCGTCGTGACCGCGACCGGCCAGACACTGGTGGCACGCGCGATCATATTGACGGTCGGGACCTTCCTCGGCGGACGTATGCACGTCGGTCTCGAGAGCCGCGAAGGTGGGCGCGCCGGGGATCCGCCATCGAATCGTCTCGCCGCGCGGCTGCGCGAGCAGCCACTCAAGGTCGGGCGCCTGAAGACCGGCACACCGCCGCGCATCGACGGCCGCACGCTCGACTATTCCGTGATGCGGGCGCAGCCAGGCGACGAACCGCGGCCCGTGTTCTCTTTCCTGGGCCGGCGCGAGGAACACCCGAAGCAGGTTGTTTGTCACATCACGGCGACCAACGAGCGCACCCACGAGATCATCCGCGCCGCGACCGATCGCTCGCCGATGTTCACCGGGCTCATCGAAGGCATTGGGCCGCGCTACTGCCCGTCGGTCGAGGACAAGGTCGTGCGTTTTGCCGACAAGTCATCGCATCAGATTTTCGTCGAACCCGAAGGACTCGACACGGACATCGTCTATCCGAACGGTATCTCGACCAGCCTGCCACTCGATGTGCAGGAAGACTTCGTGCGCACCATCCGCGGTTTCGAAAAGGCCAGGCTGACAAGACCCGGTTACGCGATCGAATACGATTACTTTGATCCGCGCGGACTGAAGTACAGCCTGGAGACGAAACCGCTCGCCGGGCTCTACTTTGCCGGACAGATCAATGGCACGACCGGCTACGAGGAAGCAGCGGCCCAGGGCCTGCTCGCGGGCATCAATGCTGCGCTCACCGTGTCCGGCCGCGATCCCTGGTGGCCGCGTCGCGATGAGGCTTACCTTGGTGTGCTCGTGGACGACCTGATCACCCGCGGAGCGATCGAACCGTACCGCATGTTCACCAGCCGCGCCGAGTACCGCCTGCTGCTGCGCGAGGACAACGCGGATTACAGGCTGACACCGATCGGCAGAGATCTCGGGCTCGTAGACGATGCGCGCTGGGATTTCTTCAGTCGGAAGCGCGATGCGACCGAGGCGGAGATCGAAAGACTTTCCGGAATATTGTTGCGGCCCGGAACTCCCGCTGGTGACGAGGCGGCCGAACTGCTCGGTGCACCACTGCCGCGCGAACAACGTGCCTTCGAATTGCTGCGCCGGCCGGATGTGGATTACGGCGCACTGACGTCGCTCGCCGCGGTCGGAATGCTTGCTGCGGATGATGATGAACGCCTGACGTCACAGGTGTCCCTGCAGGTCGAGGTTCGCGCGAAATACTCGGGTTATATCGAGCGGCAGCAGGCCGAAATCGAGCGGCAACTGCGTCACGAACAGACACGCCTGCCCGATGCCATTGACTATGCGGCCGTTGCGGGCCTCTCGAACGAGGCACGCCAGCGGCTTTCCGAATCGCGACCCGAGACCGTGGGCCAGGCCTCACGCCTGCCCGGCATCACGAC
>SHZN01000013.1 GCA_009692245.1 Gammaproteobacteria bacterium | reverse complement strand
CCTGGATGACAAGGACCGCTTCGTGACGCAGGCTACGAACCCGCGACTTGCGACCGTCACGACCGGAATCGTCGACGGCGTGCTCAGGCTGTCGGCTGATGGCCACCCGGTCGTCGAGATCGATCCGCAGGCCGACGGCCCGGTGCATCGCGTGCAGGTATGGAAAGACACGTGCAGCGGCATTGACGCCGGCGATGAAGCCGCCGCTTGGTTGTCACGCACGCTCGGCGATCGGCTTCGGCTCGTGCGCATCGATGAGCGCGTGCCACGCCTCGCCAATCCGAAAAGCGTCGAGCCCGAGCCGCCGCCGCTCAACTTCGCGGATGCCTACCCGCTGCTGCTGCTCTCCCGTGAATCCATCGCGGAACTCAACCGGCGGCTGCCGGCACCGGTGCCGATGAATCGCTTCCGGCCAAATGTCGTCGTCGAGGGTGTCCCGACACAGGCCGAGGACGCATTCGCCGAGTTTCGCGCAGGCAGCGTCGTGCTGCGCGGCGTCAAGCATTGCGCGCGTTGTGTCATCACGACCACCGACCAGCACGACGGTTCACGCGACCCGCGGCAGGAGCCGCTGCGCACGCTGAAGACTTATCGCCACGACCGCCAGCTGCGCGGAGTGACCTTCGGACAGTATTGTGTCGTGGCCGAGGGCGTCGGCGAAATGCTTGCGGTCGGCGCGCCGCTATCGCTCGAAGCTCACCAGGTGTAGCGCACCCTGTAGGTCACGATTGCCTCGCCGTCCGCCGCGATCCGCACCGGGAACTCGATGGTGCGCGCATCCTTCTTTTCCGACGGAGTGGACTGCTGGATCAAGGTCCACTGGCTCCAGCGATAGAGATTCTCGCGCACGACCACGGTGACCGCCTGGTCCTTGTGGTTGCGGACCTTGATCTCGAAGGCCTCTTCCATCACGCGGCCCTTAGAATTTAATGCAAAATCGGTCTGGCGCCGCTCGCCGACCACGTCGAAGGCCGTGCCGAGCTTCACGCGCACGTCTTCGTTCTTGGGTGTGTGGTCGATCTTGTCCTCGCCGATGAATTCCATGCTGCCGTCGGCCTTGTCCTGCTGCGAGACGCGGATGCGCCCGGCAGGCAATGGCATGCCGAGACCCGAGGCCTTGTCGTTCTTCAGCGTCAGCCAGACATCCACCTTGGTGTTCGAGGTCGGCCCAAACTCGCGGTCGAGCATCAGTCCGCCGTAGTAGCCATAGCCTTCGGCGCCGTAATAAACGAGTTGCTTTTTGGCAGGCACGCGAGTCGCCGCATCGAAGAGTTCTATCTGCTTGGTTGAGTTGTTCGGAATTGTCGCCGGCCGGCCGAGCGTGTAGAGGTGGTATTCGAAGAAGGCTTTTTCCTCGAAGCCGCGGCCGTCGGCCAGCGCCTCCATCGTCTTCATGCGCGAGGCCGGCAGCGCAAACTGATCCATGCCAGGCTGCACCCGATTGACGTCACCTGCGATCAGCTTGAGCTTCGCATCCTGGTAGCTCGAGCCGGACTGGTTCAGCAGGCTCACCCAGGCGCCCACGTCCACTACACCTGAGTTCGCATCCGCGCCTTCGGTGAAGATCAGGTTGTAGTCGGCCCACCAGGTGATGCCGCCGGTCTGGTAGGAGACGCGCGCGCGGTGGCGACCGCCTTTGGCGGCCAGGATGTCCCACTCGAGCGTCGGCCGCGTGATCAGTCCGCCTGGTAACTCGCCGAACTTGATGCCGTTCCAGTTGCGCAGCGCATGAATCTGCCCGTCGTCGCCGCGCAGCACCAGCCCGTCGTTGGCCGAGAGCAGCGTGCCTTCGGTCAGCTTGACGCCGTCGCCCTGCTGGCTCTCGACGCTGACCTTGCGATCCACGTAGCGCGACAGCAGCTTCTCGGTGCTGACCAGGTCGAACTGGAAATGCTGCTCCAGCACTTTCGTGCCATTGGGATCGGTCAGGGAACGGAACTGCACCGTGGTCGGGTCGATCAATGCCGCGACATCCGTGAATTGCAGCGTGCTGCGCCCGCGCGAAAGCTCCAGGTCCCGGTCCACGCGCACCAGCGCAAACCCCGGCAGCGCGCTCGCCTGCGGCGTGCCCATGCCGGGCAGCGGGCGATACCATTCGGCCGGGATTCCCCCCGGTTGTGCCGAGCTATAGACCGTCAGCGCGGTCTGCGGATCGGCCGCCAGCGCGCATGCGGCCATCAGGCAGCCGGCCAGCAAAGTGTGAATTCGGGCAGACAACGAGGTCATGTCGGGCACTCCTGAGTCTCTGGACGCATAGAATAAACGCAGCGGGCAATGGAGTCGGGTTAATGAATGTGGAGTACCCGGAATGGATGGGTCGTTACCAGAAACCCCAGATCCTGGCAGGCGGCGCGGCCCTGATCCTGGTGCTGGTCGTGGAGCTGGCCTGGACCGGCTGGCGCTGGAATATCGCCCTGGACCGGATGGAAATGATGGAGGCGCAGGCCGCCGTGGGCTTCCTGCAGCCGCCCTCCTCGACCCGGACGCTGCGCGTCGACCCGCGGGTGGGTGGTCTCGCCGGTATTGACGCGGGCGGATTCGCCAGCCGGGTCGACCTCGCGATCACCGTAAACAGTGGCCGCTTCGATCTCTATCGCATCGCGCTATCGCGCGATGACGGCACGGCGCTCCTGCACGCGGAGCGACTCGCACCCGACTCCAACGGCGACCTGCACCTCGGATGCAATACGTCGATGCTGCCGGACGGCATCTATCGCCTGCGAATCGAAGGCTACACACGGCGGGGGGAACTGGAGAAGTATGCAGAGTCGCGGTTGAGCATTGGCGGCCGCTGACGCTCAACCCTGACGCAACGTGCTGATCGGCGGATGATTGATGACTCCGCGCGCGGCGAAGGTGCCGGCGCCACCCACAATGATGGCACCCGCCGCAAGCCCGACAACCCACACCCAGGGATCGAGCGTGTATTCCAGGTCGAAGACCTTCTCGGCCAGCAACCAGCCCACGAGCGTCGCGCCCAGTGCCGCGAGCGTGCCAGAAAGCATTCCGAGCGCCGTGAACTCCGAGGCCACGCCGGCGAGCACCACGCGCCGGCTCGCGCCGAGCGTGCGCAGCATCGCACTCTCGTAGCGGCGCTCGTCACGCGTTGACTGGATCGCGGCGAGCAGCACCGTGATGCCGGCTGCAAGCGTGAACAGGAACACATACTGCACGGCGAGCGATGCACGATCCATGATGTCGCGGATCTGCGCAAGGATCGAATCGATGTCGTAGATTGAGACCGACGGGAAGCGGCGCACGAGATCCGCGAGCAGCGGCCGCTGCTCCGGCTTCAATCGTATGCTGGTTAGCCAGGTGCCGATGAGGCCATCCAGCGTGCCGGGTGAGAAGACCAGGAAGAAATTCGGCTGAAAGCCGTCCCACTGAACTTCGCGGAAGCTCGATATCTCGGCGACCAGCGCCTCGCCTGCAACGTCGAAACTCAACTTGTCGCCGAGCTTGAGCCCCAGATCTTCCTGGTACTCGATCGTGACCGAGACAAGCCGGCGGCCGTGGTCTGCCTCGGTCCACCAGCGGCCTGCCACGATGCGATTGTCCCGCTGCAGTTTTTTCGCCCAGGAGAGGTTCTGCTCGCGCTCGGAAAAACCGCGCCCGCGGTCGGTCTGTAACTTCAGTTCGTCCACCGGCCGGTCGTTGATCGCCGTCAGGCGCGCGCTAATCATCGGGAAAAGGTTCGGCCGCGGCAGGCCACGCTCGCCGATGAATTGCGCGAATGCCTCGGTCTCGGTCGTCGGGATGTTGACCATGAAATAGTTCGGCGTGTCTTCGGGCAGGCTCGCACGCCAGTCGTCGAGCAGGTCCTTGCGGACGACCGCGAGCAGCAGGAGCACCATGAGCCCGAGGCCGAAGGCGACCACCTGCACGATGCTTTCGCGGCCGCGGCGCGCGAGATTTGCCAGTCCATAGCGCCAAGCGACACCCACCGCGCCGCGCAAACGCCCGGCGAGACGCACGAGCAACCAACCTGCGGCAAATAGCACCGCGAGCGTGCCACCGACACCGGCCGCGACGTACACGACCAGCCAGCCATCACGCACCAGCCAGAACAGCACGCCGAGCAGCGCTGCGAGCGCGAGTCCATAGGACACCGAGTAACGCAACGGCGGCGGCTCAAGATTGCGGCGCAGCACGCGCGCCGGGGGCACGTTTTTCAGTTGCAACATCGGCGGCATGGCGAATCCGATCAGGATCGCGAGTGCCGTGACCGTGCCCATGATCGCGGGTGCGGCGGTCGGGGGCGGGAGATCCGCGCGCACGATGCCGCCCAGGAGCCAGGCGAGGAATTCCTGCGCGAGAAACCCGAGCGCGCTGCCCACGGTCGCCGCGAGGAGCGCGAGCAGGCCCAGTTCTATCACCGTGACCTGGAGCACGAGCGCCTGCGGCGCGCCCAGGCATTTCATCACCGCGACGTTGTCGAGGTGGCGCTGCGTGTAGCGGCGGGCCGCCATCGCGACCGCGACCGCGGCGAGTAGCACCGTGATCAATGCCGAGAGATTGAGGAAGCGTCCCGCTCGCTCGGTCGATGAGCGGATCTGCGGGCTTGCTTCCTCAATATCCACCAGCCGCTCACCTGGTTTGTGGCGCTCTGCAAGCACCGTCTTGAACTCCAGAATCGCCGAGGGTTCGCCGGCGAAGAGCAGCGAATACGTCACGCGGCTGCCGGGACCGAGCAATTCCGTGGCCTCAAGATCCGCGAGATTGATCAGGAGCGATGGCGCGAGATCCACGAATGCGGAGCCCTGGTCCGGCCGATAGTCCAGCACCTGGGTCACGGCGAAATTGGTCGCGCCGACATTGACCTGATCACCGACCCGGGCGCCGAGGCGCGCGAGCAGCCGCGAATCGAGCCAGGCCTCGCCGTGCCCCGGGAGCACCGTGGTCTCGCGAGCGGGCTCGAAGGGCGCGTCCGAAATCTTCAACTGGCCGCGCAATGGATAACCGGGGCCGGCGGCGCGCAGCGACGTCAGTGCGGAATCGTCGCCGAAAAAAACCACGCTCGGAAATGAAACCGTGCTCGCCGTTGCGATGTCCCGCTTGCCCGCGAGCGTCAGGTACTTCGCATCGAGGGGTTGCCCGGACTCCAGGCGAAGATCCGCCGCGAGCACTTCTGCCGCCCGCTGTTCAACCGCCTGGCCGATGCGATCGGTGAAGAAGCCGACGCCGGTCAACGCGGTGACCGCAACGAGCAGTGCCGCGAGCAGAACGGCAAGTTCACCGGAGCGCCAGTCGCGCACTAGCGCGAGCAATGCAAAGCGCAGGGCACGCATGTCAGTGCGCCCTGCTCAATGGACGAGTCTGCCGGCATCCAGCTCGATGATGCGACCGCAGCGCGTTGCGATATCGCGATCGTGCGTGACCAGCACGAGCGTCGTGCCGGACGCCGCGTTCAGGTCGAACAGGAGTTGCATCACGCGCGCGCCGGTCACCGTGTCGAGATTTCCCGTGGGCTCGTCGGCGAACAACACCGAGGGCCGGGTCACAAATGCACGTGCGATGGCGACGCGCTGTTGTTCGCCGCCTGAGAGCTGGCGCGGGTAATGCCCCAAGCGGCTTTCGAGCCCGACCTGCCGCAGCACCTCCCGCGCGGTCGCGCGCGCATCGGAGCGGCCCGCAAGCTCCAACGGCAGCATCACGTTCTCAAGCGCAGTCAGCGAGGGAATCAGGTGGAAGGACTGGAATACGAAGCCCACGTGCCGCGCACGCGCGGCGGCGCGACCGTCCTCGTCGAGTGCCGAAAGCTCGATGCCTTCGAGCCAAACCGCGCCATGACTCGGCTCATCGAGGCCTGCGAGCAGCGCGAGCAGCGTGGACTTACCTGCGCCGGAAGCCCCGACCACGGCGACGGATTCGCCGGCCGCGACCTGGAAACTGACGTCATCCAGGATGGTCAGCATTCCCTCTGGGCTGGTAACCTGCTTGCGCAAACTTCTGGCTTCAAGCACTGTCTTTCTGTCCATGCGCCTCATCCTTGCACTTACGCTATGTCTGATTGCCGCCGCGCCATTGTCGGCGCGAGCCGCGGAACCGCCGGCCATCCTGATCGTCGGCGATTCCCTGTCGGCCGGCTTTGGGCTATTGCCCGGGCAGAGCTGGGTGACTTTGCTTCAGCAACGGCTGATGCACGAAGGTTACGGTTACCGCGTGGTCAATGCCAGCGTGAGCGGCGAGACCACGGATGGCGCGGTTCAGCGGCTCAATCGCGCGCTCGCCCAGCATCATCCAGCAGTCGTCGTTATCGAGCTCGGCGGCAACGACGGCTTGCGCGGCCTGCCGGTCTCAAGGGTACGTGCGAATCTCGAATTGCTGATCTTGAAAAGTCGCGCCTCGGGTGCGCAGGTGTTGCTGGTCGCGATTCGTGTACCGACCAATTACGGCCCGCGTTATACGACGTCCTTCCAGGGCATCTACAACGAGCTTGCGACCCGTTACCGGATCGGCGTCGTGCCCTTCCTGTCCGATCAGGTGGCGGTGGATCTCGCGCTCTTCCAGGCCGATGGCATTCATCCGAATGCCCAGGCGCAGCCGCTGCTGATGAACAATCTCTGGTTGCAGCTGTCGCCGCTATTGCAACGCAACAATGGGTGACGCGACATTCTGGCGCAGGGATTATCCCCCGGGCGTGCCGGGTGAGATCGATCCTGACTCCCTGCGCTCGCTGAAGCAGATGTTCGAGGATGCCTGCCGCGATTACAAGGCAAGGCCGGCGGTCTCCAACATGGGCCGGTCGCTCAGTTACGGCGAACTCGACGAGCTGTCGCGGCGTTTCGCCGCGTGGCTGCAGAGGCAGGCCGGGCTCCGGAAGGGCGATCGCGTCGCCCTGATGATGCCGAATATCCTGCAGTACCCGATCGCGATCATCGGCACGCTGCGCGCAGGCTGTACGGTCGTCAATGTCAATCCGCTCTACACGGGGCGCGAACTCGAGCATCAGCTGACTGATTCCGGCGCCACGGTCATCGTGATCTTCGAGAACGCCTGCGCGACTCTCCAGCAGGTCATCGCCCGCACACAAGTCAGGCGAGTGGTCGTGACGGGCATCGGCGACATGCTCGGCTTCCCGAAAGGGCAGATCACGAACTTCGTGATGCGGCGCATAAAGAAGATGGTGCCGCCGTGGAAGCTGCCGGGGGCGTTGCCATTCAACCAGATCATGCAGGCCGGCGGGTCGCTGAAGCTCGATCCGGTGGACGTGAACGGCGACGATATCGCCTTCCTGCAGTACACCGGTGGCACGACCGGCGTGTCGAAGGGCGCCGTGCTGACGCATCGCAACCTGGTCGCGAACACGCTGCAGATCGTCGCGTTCATGCCGGAACTCAGCGTAATCAAGGATCCGGTCGTCATCACGGCGCTGCCGCTTTATCACATCTTTGCGCTGACCTCGAACTTCCTGGTGTTCACGCGGGTCGGCGGCCTGAACGTGCTGATCACGAATCCGCGCGATATGTCGGGCTTCGTCGCGGAATTGAGCCGCGTCCGCTTCACCTTCATCACCGGCGTCAACACGCTGTTCAACGCGCTTTTGCACACGCCCGGCTTCGACAAGCTCGACTTCAGCTCGCTCAAGGTCGCGCTCGGCGGCGGCATGGCGGTGCAGGCGGCGGTATCCGCACGCTGGCGCCAGGTCACCGGCAGGCATATCTGCCAGGGTTGGGGGCTCACCGAATCCTCGCCGGTCGGCACCTCGAATCTGCCGGGCACGACGGACTTCACGGGCTCGATCGGCTACCCGCTGCCATCCACCGAGATTTCGATCTGCAACGACGACGGCAATGCGCTGCCAGCGGGCTCGGTCGGCGAAATCTGCCTGCGCGGGCCGCAAGTGATGCGCGGCTACTGGAATCGCCCTGAGGAAACCGCCAAGGTCATGCTGCCGGGCGGCTGGCTTCGCACCGGCGACATCGGCCGCATGGATGAACGCGGGCGCACGTTCATCGAGGATCGCAAGAAGGACATGATCCTGGTGTCCGGCTTCAACGTGTATCCCAACGAAGTCGAGGGCGTCGTCGCGCAGATGCCGGGCGTGCTTGAAGTCGCGGCGGTAGCGCAGCTGGACGAGAAATCCGGCGAAGTCGTCGCGCTCTTCATCGTGAAGAAGGATCCGGCGCTCACGAGCGAGCAGGTCGTGGCATTCTGCAAGCGCGAGCTGACCGGCTACAAGCTGCCGCGCGCCATCTATTTCCGCGATGAATTGCCGAAAACAAATGTCGGCAAGATACTGCGCCGCACGCTGCGCGACGAACTGCGCGCGGTGTAGCTGCGGCTGACCTGCATCAGCGGTGGTACTGCGGCGAGAGTTCGTGCACGGCCGCGATCATCGCGGCCACGTGCTCCGGGTTGGTCTGTGGTTGCACGCCATGCCCCAGGTTGAACACATGCCCTGGCCCGCGCCCGTAGCTCTCGAGCACGCGCGCGACCTCGTTGCGAATCGAGTCCGGGGGCTCGTGCAGCAGCGCCGGATCGAGATTGCCCTGTAACGCGACACGATCGCCGGTTGCCTGGCGTGCGGCGGACAGTTCCGTCGCCGAATCGATGCCCAATGCATCCGCGCCGCTTGCGGCCATGCGGGTGAGCCAGATGCCACCGCCCTTGGTGAAAAGGATTACCGGCACGCGCTGACCCGCGGGTTCGCGCGCGAGTCCGGCCAGGATCTGCTGCATGTACGAGAGCGAAAACTCGAGGTAATCCGGCGTCGCCAGCGCGCCGCCCCAGGTGTCGAAGATCATCACAGCTTGCACGCCCGCCGCGATCTGCGCATTGAGATAGGCCGTCGTCGCGCGTGCGAGTTTCTCGAGAAGCGCATGCAGGGTCCGGGGTTCGCCCTGGAGCAGTCCCCTGATCTGCGCGAAATCCCTGCTTGAGCCGCCCTCGACCATGTAGGTGGCGACAGTCCAGGGCGAACCCACAAATCCGATCAGTGGCACGCGGCCGGCAAGCTCGCGGCGGGTCAGCGCGATTGCGTCAAGCACGAATCGCAGTTTGTCGTCGGGATCGGGCACCGGCAGAGCCTGAACCGCGGCTTCGTTGCGGATGGGTCGCGCAATGCGTGGCCCCTCGCCTTCCTCGAAGCTGAGACCGAGGCCCATCGCATGCGGGATCACCAGGATGTCGGAGAAGAGGATCGCGGCATCGAGCGGAAACCGTGCGAGCGGCTGCAGCGTCACCTCGCAGGCAAGCTCCGGATTGGTGCACAGCGCCATGAAACTGCCGGCCTTCGCGCGCGTCGCGCGATACTCCGGAAGGTAGCGGCCGGCCTGGCGCATGATCCAGACCGGCGTGCGATCAACCGGCTCGCGCAGCAATGCGCGCAACAACCGGTCATTCCCCGGCTGTGTGCTCATCGGTGGGGGAACAGGCCCGCGATGGTCGCCTGAATCTGCTCCGCGGCGGCACGCGGATCCGCTGCATCGCGTATCGGCCGACCAACGACGATGTAGTCGGCGCCATTCACGAAGGCCTCGGGCACGCTCATGACGCGCTTCTGGTCGTCGGTCGGGCGGTTTTCGACGGGCCGGATGCCCGGTGTGACGACGATCAGGCGGTCATCCACGCCCGCGCGCAACAGCTTCGCCTCGAGCCCGGAGGAGACAACGCCGGCACAGCCGGCAGCGAGCGCGCGCCGTGCTCGCGACAGCACCAGCGCTCCCACGTCGCACTGGAATCCCATGTCGTCGAGATCGCCGCGATCGAGGCTGGTCAGGACGGTCACCGCGAGGATCCCGACATCGCCTGCGGCCGCGACCGCCGCCTCCATGATCGCCTGGTTGCCGTGCACGGTCGCGAAGGTCACACCGCGATTGCGGAGATTCCGCACGGCCCCGGCGACCGTGGCCGGCACGTCGAAGAACTTGAGGTCCACGAATACACGCTTGCCGCGACCCACCATCCAGTCGAGCAGCTCGAAGGTGCCACCCGACGTGAACAATTCGAGGCCCAGCTTGTAGAAAGACACGGAATCGTCAAGAGAGTCCGCAAGACGGCGCGCGGCGTCGGCGTTCTGCACGTCCATCGCGAATATCAGTCGTTCCCGCGCGGGTATCTCGGCCCTGGCCACCCTGCCTCCCATTTCGGTCGCGCCATGCTATCAAAGGGACCGCTCTCAGAGGCGCGCGTGTTCCTGGAAGGCGTAGCGATCGGTCATGCCGGCGACATAGTCGGCTACCGCCCGCGCGCGGCCTGCCATCCCCGTCAACGCTTCCATGGCGAGCGCCGCATCGCGGTGTTCCGCCGGCATCCGCGTGACGTCCTGCATGAAGGCCTCGAACAGGCCGCGCAGCACCTGCCCCGCGCCGCTGCGCTGTGCTTCGATGTGCTCATGCCGGTAAAGCCGGGTGCGCAGGAATTTTTTCAGATCCGTGTGCTCGGCGGCCTTGGCCTCGGAAAAAGCCGCCAACGGTCTCGGCATGGTGCGCACGGCGTCGATATTCGCGGGCTTCGCCTCGCCAAGGCGCCGCGTGGTTTCCTCGATCAGGTCACTCACGACATCGTGGATCATGCGCCTCCCGATTTCGTGGATCATGCGCCGCGACGGCAGATACGCGTATGCGGCACTGACCGTTGCATGGTGACGGGCGAACAGGGCCACTTCCCGCAGGTCATCGATGGTCACCAGTCCGGAGCGCAGGCCGTCATCGACGTCGTGGTTGTTGTAAGCGATCGCATCGGCGAGGTCCGAGATCTGCGCCTCGAGACTGGGCTGCTCGCGCTCGATGAAGCGCCGGCCCAGCTCGCCGAGCTGCCGCGCATTGGCGAGCGAGCAATGCTTCAGTATCCCCTCGCGGGTCTCGAAGGTCAGGTTCAGGCCGCTAAATTTCGCATAGCGCTCCTCGAGTTCATCGACGACCCGCAGCGACTGCAGGTTGTGCTCGAAACCACCGTATTCGCGCATGCACTCATTCAGCACGTCCTGACCCGCGTGACCGAAGGGCGTGTGGCCGAGGTCGTGCGCAAGGCAGATCGCCTCGGTCAGTGGCTCCGAAAGAGCCAGTGCATTCGCGACTGAGCGGCCGATCTGCGCGACCTCCAGGGAATGCGTGAGGCGCGTGCGGTACATGTCGCCTTCGTGATTGATGAACACCTGTGTCTTGTAGACCAGGCGCCGGAAGGCGTTCGAATGCACGATGCGGTCGCGATCGCGCTGGAACTCGCTGCGGTAATCGGCAGGTGGCTCGGGATTCCGGCGCCCGCGCGATGTGGCCATGAGCGCAGCATAGGGCGCGAGCCCGGCGTCCGGATCGCGGCCTTTTCTCACGCCGCGCCCGTGCCGGCCCGGTCCTCGAGGAGCGTCTGGAGCGCATCCCGCGGAAACTCGGCCGTGCAACTTGCTGCGCCGATCGCATCCAGCAGCACGAGGCGCAGCTGCCCGCCCGCAACTTTCTTGTCCATGCCGAGGAGCGACAGCATGCGTTCGCTGCCAAGCCGCGGCGGATCGACCGGCAAGCCTGCGCGGGCGAGCAGTACGCGCACGCGGCCGACGTCGCCGGCGGCCAGGCGGCCGCAGCGCTCGGAGAATTCGGCGGCCAGCACGATGCCGGCGGCAACCGCCTCGCCGTGCAGCCAGCGGCCATGACCCAGGCCCGTTTCGATCGCATGCCCGAAGCTGTGTCCCAGATTCAACAATGCGCGTGGGCCCTGCTCGCGCTCGTCGCTCAGGACGATGGCGGCCTTGATCTCGCAGGCGCGGCGGATGGCCTCTGCGAGCGCCTCCGGATTGCGCGCGAGCAGCGCCTCGATCTCTCGTTCGAGCCAGGCAAAGAACGCGGCGTCGGCAATCAGCGCGGCTTTGATGACCTCGGCGAGTCCGGCGCGCAGTTCGCGGTCCGGCAGCGTCCCGAGCGTGTCGGTGTCCGTGATGACGGCAGCGGGCTGGTGGAAGGCGCCGATCAGGTTCTTGCCACCCGGATGATTGACGGCGGTTTTGCCGCCGATCGCCGAATCGACTTGCGCAAGCAGCGTGGTCGGCAACTGCAGGCAGGCGACGCCACGCTGGTAGCTTGCCGCCGCAAAGCCGGCGATGTCGCCGACGACGCCGCCACCGAGCGCGATGACCATGCAGTCGCGATTCATGCGCGCGTCCACCAGCGCGTCGATGATCCGCGCGACGCTCGCGAGCGTCTTGTATTCCTCGCCATCCAACAGCAGGCACTGCGCAAACGGACGACCGGCAAGGCCTTCCCGCAGCCGCGGAAGCCACAGGGGCGCCACGGTCTCGCTGCTCACGACCATCAGTTGCGCGGCGCCCGCGTGCTCGGCAAGCAATGCCTGCGAGCCCAGGAGACCCGGCCCGATCAGGATCGGGCAGCGCCTGTCGCCGAGATTCAGGTCGACGCGCTGCATGCGGATAGCGCCGTGGCGATTTCGTCGGCCACCGAACTCAGGCGGCGCCCATCGGTCTTGATCGTGATCGCCGCGATGGACCGGTAGAGCGGCGCGCGCACGCTCATCAGCTCCTCGAGCCTGGCGCGTGGATCGGCGGTAGCAAGCAGGGGCCGGTGCTGCCCGCGTCGCGTGCGTTGCAGCTGCTGCTCAATGGCGGCATCGAGGAATACGACCGTGCCGCGCGCAGACAGCCGCTCGCGATTTTCCGGCAACAGGATCGCTCCGCCGCCGGTCGCTAGCACTATTCCTTCGCGCCTGGTCAGTTCATCGATCATGTCGCGCTCGCGGATCCGGAATCCGGCCTCGCCCTCGCGTTCGAAGATGTAGGCGACGTCGACGCCGGTGCGTACTTCAATCTCGGCATCGCTATCCGCGAATGGCAGGCCAAGCCGCTCTGCGAGCTGCCGGCCGACCGCGGTCTTGCCCGAACCCATCGGCCCCACCAGAAAGACGCTCCGAACCAATCGCGATGCACCCTAAATGACACGGCCGCCCGGAGGCGGCCGTGTGACTGTGCATTGTAACCGGCCCCGGACGCAAGCCGGCACCGTTGGGGCGTCAGTTGACGTTCGAGCCCTCGCGCAGGATCTTCGGCGTGATGAAGATCAGCAACTCGTCGCGGTTGTTGATCTTGCTCTGGGACTTGAACAGGTTGCCGAGCACCGGCACGTCGCCGAGCAGCGGAACTTTCTTCACTGAATCGCGGCGCTCTGTCTCCATGATACCGCCCAGCACGACTGTCTGGCCGTCCTTGACGAGAACCTGGGTCTGGATGTTGCGCGTATCGATCGAGGGCACGAAGCCACCGGTGGCGCTCGGCACGAGCTGGCCGACACTGTCCTTGGTGACGGTCAGGTCGAGGATCACGCGATCATCCGGCGTGATCTGCGGTGTCACCTTGAGCGACAGCACGGCCTTCTTGAACTGCGTCGTCGTGGCACCGCTGGACGCCGATTCCTGGTACGGGATTTCGACACCCTGCTCGATGATCGCCTCGCGTCCATTCGCCGTGATGACGCGCGGGGTCGACTTGATCTCGCCACGGCCCTCGTTCTGGGCGGCCGACAACTCGAGGTCGATCAGGAAGTCGTCAAAGTCGAGGATAGACAGCGCGATGCGGCCCGCCGGGTTTGCAACCGGCATGTTGACGTTATAGCGGTCGAAGTTACCAAATGGTATCTGGACCGGAAACGGCTGGCCGGTGGTCGCCAGATTGTCGAGGGCCGAGCCCATAATCGTGTCGGTGGACTGCGCGCTGCCGCTGATCGCAAACAGGTCCTTGATGTCATCCGAGACCCGCGAGAAGCCGGCGCGAACGCCAAGCTCGCGGCTAAAGTCGTCGCTAACGATCACGATGCGTGCCTCGATCAGCACCTGGCGGACCGGGATGTCGAGTGTCGAGACCAGGTTCCGGATCGCGGTCAGCTGTTCCGCAGTGTCCTGTACGAGCATCGTATTGGTGCGCTCGTCAACCGAAACGCTGCCACGCGCGGACAGCATTGAACCGCCGCCGCTCGACTTGACCAGACGCGCGATTTCACCGGCCTTTGCATAGTTGACCTGCAGGAACTCCGTGCGCAATGGCGCCAGTTCCTGGATGTCCTTCTGCGCGGCAAGCTCGGCCTTTTCCTGCGCCGCGAGCTCAGCCTGGGGTGCAACGATGATCACGTTGTTCTTGCGTCGCATGTCAAGGCCCTTGGTCCGCAGCACGATGTCCAGTGCCTGGTCCCAGGGGACATTCTGCAGGCGCAGCGTTACGCGACCCTTGACCGAGTCGGACACCACGATGTTCTGCCCACTGGTGTCAGCGAGAAGCTGCAGCACCGGGCGTACGTCGATGTCCTGGAAGTTCAGTGTCAGGCGCTCGCCCGTGTAGACCTTCTCCTCCATCGACATTGCGGCAGCCTTGACGCGCTGCTTGACCTCGATGACGTACTGGTTGTCGGTCTGGTAGGCAAGCTGCTCGAAGTCGCCGGTCGCGGTCACGACGACGCGCGCGTTGTCACCGACTCGCGATGCGTCGACCATCGTCACCGGTGTTGCGAAGTCCACGACATCGTAACGCTTCATGTTCTCTTCGCCGAGCTGGGCGCCCGTGAAGTCGACGATCACGCGGTTGCCCTCCTGATGGAGGCTCGCGGGTGTCGCCGGATCCGAAAGTTGCACGACCACTCGGCCGGCGCCATCCGGCGAGCGGCGGAAATCGACCCCGGAAATGCGGCGCGGGCCGCCCGAAGACGCAGCTGCATAAGAGGCAGGGGCCGCCGCGGCCGCGGCCGGAGCCGTGCCGCCGAGGGTCACCACCACGCTGTCGCCGTCCGCCTGGGCCGAATACGGCACAAGGGCATCGAGATTAAACACAACGCGCGTGCGACCCGAAGCTTCCGCGGCGACGATCGTGTCGACACCGCCCGTGCCGCCGTCGATGCGCCGGTTCTCGAGCGCCAGCACGACGTCCGGCAGATCCACCGACAGCCGCGCAGGGCGGTCGATCGTGAAAGTCAGTGGCTGCGGCGCGACACCGTCGGTGCGCAGCCTGATCTGCAGGGTCTGACCCTGCATCGGCTGCACTTCGACCGCGGTCAGTCGGACCGGGCTCTGTGCCAGCGCGAACTGCGACCATGCGATGGCCACTGTGGCCAGCACGCCGCCGAGCCCGCGCGCAAAGCTTCGTGCCTTGCTGTTGATCAACGCCGTTGTCCGGTTAATGCAAACCATCAGTCGTTCTTCCAGGATTCATTCGCTCAACGCGAGCGCCGCAGGGCGCTCCAGGTAACCGCCGAGTCCATCGGGCACAATCTCAATCACTGCAATTCGTGCGTCGCCGATCGACATCACACGGCCATCATTCTGGCCGACGTGATTGCCCGCCAACACACGGTGAATCAATCCATCGCGGGTCTGCACCAGTCCGTAGTACGCGCCACCGAGACGCAGCGTGCCGACCATCTTGAGAGTGTCGAGCGAGTACTGTTCCAGGTATTCGCGCGCGCGCTGGATGTCCGGCCGCGGCCCGCTCGGGTTTTCGCCCGCGAGGCTCTGCAGAAACGGCGAGCGGTGATCCGCCATCTCGTATTCATGGCTGAGATACGGCTTGACCTCGGGCAGGGACTTTATGCGCCCGCCCGGCCGCTGTTTGGCTTTTTCGATATCGACGCGCAGTTCGTCCAGGTCGCCGGAGCAGGCGCCGAGCAGCAGGGTGCCCGCGAGTCCGACGACGGTGCAAATGGTACGCATGCGTGCCTGGCTCATGTCGTGTTCCGCTTCGGCTTCGTGCCTTTCTTGTCGCCATTACCATCCGCGTCCGGGGCGTCCGCTTCCCCTTCATCGAGGTACCGGTAGGTCTTGGCGGTCAGGCTCAGTGTCAACCGGTCGTTCGGCGCCGGCCCGCGGCCGCCCACACGCTACTGGCCCGTACCACGGGTGATCTCGATGTCGTGCAGCGTGACGATGCGCGGCAGTGCCGCAATACCGCTGACGAACTGACCGAACTCATGATAGCCACCCGACAACTGGATCTTGATTGGCAGCTCGGCATAGAAGTCCTTGCGCGCTTCGCCGCCCGGCTGTAACAGGTGTTCCTGCAGGCCAGCCGCGAGGCCAGTCTGCGAAATGTCGACGAGCAGGCTCGGCACCTCGGTCTTGCCGGGCAGCTGGCGCAGCATTGCCCCAAATGTGCGTTCAATTTCGGCGAGCTGCTGGCGATAGGCCTCGAGGTTGGCGGCCTTGCGCTGCTTCTAGTCGAATGTCTGCCAGAGCGATGTCTGCTTGGCCTCCGCCTTGCGCAGGTCCTCGAGATTGCCGCGGTTGACGAAGTAGTAGATCAAGAGCCCGGTCGTCACTACGAATACGAGGGCGACGCCGAGCGCGCGGAACAGGAACGGCCAGCGGCCGACGTCGCGGGGATCGAGCTGACGCAGTTGCTCCAGGAAGTTCATCGGCCGAGCTCCGTAACGAGGGCCTTGGGCTTTTTCCTGACCGTCTCTTCCTCGTCATCCGCCCCGGCGCGCATCCGCGCGAACAACGTGAACTGCGAGCCGGGACTCGCGTCCTTGCCGGTCTGGATGACCTTGAGCTCCGGCGCCGAAAGTGTCTCTGATGCGTCGATATTGCGCATGAACGCGGACACGCGCGTGCTCGACTGCGCGACACCGTTGAATTCGATCTTGCGGCCGCTCTGCTTGACTGAACTCAGGTAGACGCCCTCGGGCAGCGTCGCGACCACCTGGTCGAACAGCTTCACCACTTCAGGGCGGCTCGACTGCAGCGTGTCGATGACTTCCATGCGGGCGATCATCCGGTCCTTCTGCTCCTCGAGGGCCACGATCTGTTCGATGGCCTTGTCGAGAGCGGCGATCTCCGACCTCAACAGGTCGTTGCGCTGGTGCTGCGAGTCGATCATCGAACTAACGGTCAGGTGCGCGAGCAGCGTAACGAGCGTGGCCAGCGCGATCGACGCGACCAAACCGATGAAGAACTCTTTCTGTCGCCGCTGGCGGAGCGCTTGCCGCCAGGGCAGTAGGTTAATACTTGGCATCTTGGTCAAAGCTCCGCAATGCGAGGCCGCAGGCTGTCAGTAGCGCAGTAGCGTCGCGTTGAACGCCGAGCGCCTTCGCCTTCGAGGCAATCTTCATCTGGCCGAGCGGATCGCCACGTTCCGCCGGGATACCCACCCGGCTTGCGATGACGTCCGCGACACCCGGGATATTGGCGCAGCCGCCGCAGATGATGATCTGCTCTGGCTGGCTGCGGCCGCTGCCGGAGGCCAGGTAGAACTGCAACGAACGGCTGACCTGCTGGGTCATGTCGTCGATGAATGGATCGAGCACCTCAGGCTGGTAGTTGGACGGCAGGCCGCCTTCCTTCTTGGCGCGGCCGGCTTCCTCCATCGAGAGCCCGTATGTACGCATGATCTCTTCGGTCAGCTGCTGGCCGCCGAAGGCGAAATCGCGCGTGTACACGACGACGAGGTCGCGCAGCACGCTGAATGTGGTCGTGCTCGCACCGAAGTCCACGACCGCGATGTTGCGGTCGATGCCGCCGTCCGGCATCTGGTGCGTCAGCAGCCGACAGGCGTTCTAGAGCGCGAACGCCTCGACATCGACCAGCTTGGCAACGAGGCCCGCTGCGGTCACCGCGGCAACGCGCTGCTCGACATTCTCGGAGCGCGAGGCGACCAGCAGCACGTCGCGCATGTCGGGGTCCTTTTCGGACGGCCCGAGCACCTGGAAATCGTAGCTGACCTCCTCCATCGGGAACGGGATGTACTGGTCGGCCTGCATCTCGATCTGCTGCTCAAGGTCGGCGTCGGACAGGTTCTTCGGCATCTGCACGGCCTTGGTGATGGCCGCATCGCCGCTGATCGCAACCGCGCATTCCCTGGAGCGCACGCCGGAGCGCTTGACCGCCCGGCGGATCGCCTCGCCGACCGCGCCAGCGTCGACGATCGCTTTCTCGTTGATGGCGTTATGGGGTGTCGGCTCGGCCGCATAGGCCTCGACCAGATATTAACCGCCCGAGAGCGCGAGTTCGATCAGCTTGATCGACGACGTCGTGATGTCGAGGCCGATTAGCGGTCGAAACCGTGGTCCCAGAGAGATCTTCGGCAGCTTCAGCACGGAAATTTCCTTTTCAGGTCAGGCTATTGGACGCTTAATCGCTGCGCGGGGTCAAGTTCGCCACAACTATATAGCAAGCAATTGTCAAATTGAACGTGACCCGACTCGCAGTTCGATTGCGGAGCAGCCTTTCCCAGTCGCCGTTCCAGGGCTGTCCGGGGGGTAACCCCCCGGCCGGACCCTGGTGCCAGTGGCCGCTCGCGCCCCTGCGGGGCCTGTGCCGTCTGGTCCGCCGCCGATGCTGCACTCGATCCGGGGCGCACACCGTGTCTGGCGTCACGGTCCGCGCGTTGCAACGGGGCGACCGCCGTTCCGGCGCCCCAGCTCATTACTATGCATAATCGCCGGTAAATGAAGACCCGACTGCAGCGCAGGCTGCGCATCGCCGCAACGGTTATTGTGTCGCTGGCGGGCCTGGTCCTGATGGCTTTTCTCTCGACGTATTACTACCTGAAGCCGACCCTGCCGGACGTCGCACAGCTGCGCGACGTGCGCCTCCAGATACCGCTGCGGGTTTACAGCCGCGACGGGCGCCTGTTGGGCCAGATCGGTGAATACCGCCGCGTACCGGTCACCTGGGAGGAGATCCCGCCCCTGGTCATGCACGCGGTGCTGGCCGCCGAGGACGATCGCTTCTTCCAGCACCCGGGTGTCGACTGGCAGGGTGTGGCGCGGGCGGTCCTGGTCGCCGCATTCACGGGGGAAGCCACGCAGGGCGGTAGCACGTTGACCCAGCAGCTGGTGCGCACCACGCTGATCACAAACGAGCGGAAGCTGCGCCGCAAGCTGCGCGAGATCTTCCTGTCCCTGCAACTCGAGAACGAGCTCAACAAGCAGGAAATCTTCACGCTGTTCGTCAACACGCAGTTCCTCGGCCAGCGCTCGTACGGCTTTGCCGCCGCGGCCGAAACCTATTTTGGAAAGTCACTCGCGGAGGTCAATGCGGGCGAAGCGGCGCTGCTGGCCGGGATCCTGAAAGCGCCCTCCAATCTCAATCCTGCGGCGAGCGTGAAAGCCGCAAGCGACAGGCGCGCCTACGTATTGCGCCGCATGCACGAACTCGACTACCTCGATAACAAGGCCTACGAAGCCGCGCTCGCCGTGCCGATATCGCACGACCTGCACGGGCCGCGCGTCGAGGTCGACGCACCCTATGTTTCGGAACTGGTACGCCTCGCCCTTTACGAGACCTATGGGGAGAGCCTCTACACCGATGGTTACAAGGTCGTCACGACCATCGACAGCCGGTTGCAGCGCGCCGCCGACGTTGCATTGCGCAGCGCCGTGCTCGAATACGATCGCCGCCACGGCTATCGCGGCCGCATTACACGGCTGGTCCTTGCGAAGGATGCGGGCGATGCGGCGATCGCGCTTGAACTCGAGCATTATGTGGTCGTGGGCGGCCTGCAGCCCGCGGTGGTCGTCGCAGTCGGTCGCGAGAATGCGACCGTCGTCGCGCGCAACCGCAAGCGCTACCGGCTGCCAATGGCGGGCATGCGCTGGGCACGGAGCCCGAAGGCTATCGAGGCAGCCAGCGACGCGCCGAAAAACCCGGGCGAAGTCGTCGCGACCGGCGATGTCATCTACGTGCTGCCTTCGGGCGGTGATGACGCCCTTCTCGCCCAGCTGCCGGAGGTCCAGGGCGCATTCATCGCGCTTGATCCGCATGACGGCGCGGTCGTCGCGATGTCCGGCGGCTTCGATTACCAGGCCTCCAAGTTCAACCGCGTGACCCAGGCGCGCAGGCAGCCTGGCTCGTCATTCAAGCCCTTCGTCTATTCCGCGGCGCTGGAGGCAGGGTTCACGCCCGCATCGATCGTGCTGGATGCGCCGGTCGTCTACGAAACCCCCGCCAGCGAAGACGGCACCGAGGAAGAGGAAGACTGGCGACCGGTCAATGATTCGCGCCGCTTTTACGGCCCGACCCGGCTGCGTGACGCGCTGGCTCGCTCGCGCAACCTGGTCACGATCCGGCTGATGCGCCAGATGGGCATCTCGTATACGCGCGAGTATGTCCAGCGCTTCGGCCTGCCCGCGGAGCATATTCCCGCCGACCTGACCGCCGCGCTCGGCACGGCCCAGTTGACACCGCTTGAAATGGCGACAGGTTTTGCGGTATTCGCGAATGGCGGCTCGCGGGTGACGTCCTATCTCGTTGAGCGCCTGTACGCGTCCGACGGCAGCGTCCTGAAGCAGGCCGAGCCGCGGCAGGCCTGTGTCGACTGTGCCCTGCCCAACCCCGAAGGCGGTAGCGCGGCGGTGACGCTGGCGGATGACCTGCTTGCTCCCCGCGTGATCTCGGAAGGGAACGCCTGGATCATCACCGACCTGATGCGGGAAGTGATCAGGAGCGGCACCGGCCAGCGCGCGCGCGCGCTTGGTCGCGGCGACATCGCCGGCAAGACCGGAACCACCAATGACAACCGCGATACCTGGTTCTCCGGGTTCAATGCCGATCTGGTCGCAACCGCATGGGTCGGATTTGACCAGGAACGACCGCTCGGCACCGACGAGGAGGGCTCGCACACGGCCCTGCCCATGTGGATCTACTTCATGCGCGATGCGCTCGCCGGCCGGCCCGGTCACCGCCTGCCGATGCCGGACGGCGTGGTCACAGCGCGCATTTCGCCCGAGACCGGCGAACTCGCCGGCGGCAATGATCCGACAGCCATATTCGAGTACTTCCTGGCCGAGCACCTGCCGGCCGGCTTCGACGGCGGAACCGGCGGCACGCAGCCCGGCGTGCCGACGCCGAAGAAATACGAGGAGCCGATTTTCTGATGCCGCGACGATCTGCGCGTGCCGAAATGCTGCGCCAGGCGCTCGCGCGCGAGGCTGCGCGGCTGATGATTGAACATGGCCTGCCAGACTACGGGCTTGCCAAACGCAAGGCGGCCGCGCGTCTCGGCGTGACCGACCACGCGGTGCTGCCCAAGAACACGGAGATCGAGGAGGCGATGGCCGAACACCAGCGGTTGTTCGTGCCGGAAGCGCACGCCAGTGAACTGCTGGAGATGCGCCGTGCTGCGCTCTCGGCGATGCGCCTGCTTGCGGACTTCGAGCCGCGCCTGGTCGGCCCGCTGCTGTCGGGCACGGCGACTGCGCACAACGACATCACGCTGCATCTCTTTGCGGACACGCCGGAGCTGGTCGCCGTGCAGCTCATGGATCACGGCATTCCGCATGAATTCGCCGAACGGCGGATCAAGGTCCAGCGTGACGAGTTCGAGGCCTACCCTGCCGTGCGATTCACGGCCGGCCCGCATGGGGTGGACGCAACAATCTTTCCGCTGGACGGGATCCGCCAGGCGCCACTCGGTCCGGTTGACGGCCGGCCGATGCGCCGGGCGACGGCGCACGAAGTCGAGGGATTGCTGGCCGCGTAGGCCTAGCACTTTTTCACCGGCACGTAGTCGCGCTTGACCGCGCCCGTGTAGAGCTGGCGCGGACGCGCGATCTTCCACTCGGGGTCGGCGATCATTTCATACCAGTGCGCCACCCAACCGGCTGAACGCGCAATTGCAAACATCACCGTGAACATCGAGCGCGGGATCCCAAGCGCCAGGTAGATGATCCCTGAGTAGAAATCGATATTCGGATAGAGCTTGCGGCTGATGAAATAATCGTCCTTCAGCGCACTCTCCTCGAGCCGCAACGCGAGCTCGAACAGCGGGTTATTGGCCTGGCCGAGTTTCGCGAGCACCTGGTGGCACATCTCGCGGATGATCGTCGCGCGCGGGTCGAAGTTCTTGTAGACGCGGTGGCCGAATCCCATCAACCGCACGCTGCCAGCCTTGTCTTTCACGCGGGTGAGGAACTCCGGCACGTGGCTGACATCGCCGATCTTCTCGAGCATGTCGAGCACGGCCTCATTCGCACCACCGTGTGCCGGTCCCCAGAGCGCGGAAACGCCGGCCGAGATCGCGGCGTACGGATTGCAGCCGGTGCTGCCGGCGAGCCGCACCGTCGCGGTGCTGGCGTTCTGCTCGTGGTCGGCATGCAGGATGAACAGCAGGTCGAGCGCCTTCGCGTGCAGCGGGTCCACCGTGTAGGACTCGCAGGGCACGGCGAAAAACATGTGCAGCATATTGCTGCAGTAGTCGAGGTCGTTGCGCGGATAAATGAATGGCTGGCCGACCGTGTGTTTGTAGGCGGCGGCCGCAATGGTCGGGATCTTGGCGATCATCCGGTGCGAGAAGATCTCGCGGTGCCGGTCGTCGTGGATGTTCGTCGTGTCGTGATAGAAAGCCGCGAGCGATGCGAGGATCGCGGCGACCATGGCCATCGGGTGCGCGTCATGGTGGAAACCACCGTACAGGCGCAACAGCGCTGCGTTCAGCATCGTGTGCCGCGTGATCGAATGCGTGAAGGAATCGAGCTCGGCCGCATCCGGTAGCTCGCCTTTCAGCAGCAGGTACGAAACTTCGAGGAAATGGCTCTGCGCAGCGAGCTGCTCGATCGGGTAGCCGCGATACAGCAGCGTGCCCGCGTCGCCATCGATGAAGGTGATCCGGCTTGCAGTTGAAGCCGTCGCCATGAATCCGGGGTCGAAGGTGAAAACGCCGTGGTCGCGCCAAAGACTGCTGATGTTGATGACATCGGGTCCCACCGTGCCCGACAGCGTTTCGAGATCGCTGGTCTTGCCGGTCGTCAGGTTCGAAAGCTGGTACTTGTCGTTGCTCATTTGACAATGATACCTGCGTGGCGTCCCCTAGAATGTGCTCATGAATACGGCGCTCGCCATTTACGTCCACCTGCCCTGGTGCGTCCGCAAGTGTCCGTACTGTGATTTCAATTCACATGCGGCGCCCGGGCGCATTCCCGAGGAGGCCTACGTCGCGGCCCTGTTGGCCGACCTCGACGCCGATCTCGACCTCGCGACGGGCCGGACGGTCACGAGCGTGTTCCTCGGTGGTGGCACACCCTCGCTGTTCGGCACGGATGCGATTGCGGGCTTGCTGACAGGTCTTACGGCACGCCTGCCATTTGCCGCGGACGTCGAAATCACGATGGAAGCCAATCCGGGGACCGTCGAACACGGCCGCTTCGAGGGCTACGCCGCGGCCGGCGTGAATCGCGTGTCGCTGGGCGCACAATCCTTCGATGCGGCGCGGCTCAAGGTCCTCGGCCGCATCCATGGGCCCGAGGAGATCAGCGTCGCCGTTTCCGAACTGCGCGCCGCCTCCATCACGAACTTCAATCTCGACCTGATGTACGCGCTGCCGGAGCAGACCACGGCCGGGGCGCTCGCGGATCTGTCGTCGGCGATCGCGCTCGGACCCGCGCACTTATCCCACTATCAGCTCACACTCGAGCCGGGCACGGCCTTCTATTACCGCCCGCCCCCGCTTCCCGATGACGACCAGGCCTTCGAGATGCAGAACGAGTGTCAGCGGATGCTGGCCGCGGCGGGATTCGCCCAGTATGAGGTGTCGGCTTACGCCCATCCCGGCCGGCATTGCCGCCACAACCTCAATTACTGGCGCTATGGGGACTATCTCGGCATCGGTGCGGGCGCCCACGGCAAGCTCACCGTCGGCGGGCAGGTCATCCGCACCGAAAAGCTGCGAATGCCGCGCGAGTACCTACGCCGCACGGTCGAAGGCGTGGGCAACGAGGACACCCGCCGCTTGGTGCCCACGGCAGACATGCCGTTCGAGTTCATGCTGAATGCGCTGCGCCTGTATGAGGGCTTCACGCTTGCCGATTTCGAGCGCGCGACTGGGCTCGCCGCCCATGCGCTGGAACCCGGGCTTGCGGAACTCGCTGCCAAGACGTTGATGGCCGAAACCGGCGGTCGTTGGAGGCCAACCGGGCTAGGATTCCGGTTCCTGAACGACCTGCAAGCGGCCTTCCTACCCTATGGCGAAGGGGGGACTGGCAGCAGGGAGTTGTACACAGCGCCATCCCGGCTCGGGCCGCAGAGTGACTTTCGACACATTGTTACTGATGTGCCTTAACTGGACGTAGGTAAGCCATTGTTCTTACTTGGGAAAAGTGCCTGGTCAATATTTAAGCAATTCGACATATAAGCGCGTTCCCGCGATTCGATGGCCGCCGCCGCCGCACTCATCCACAGAGTTATCCACACAATTTGTGGATAAAGCGAAAACCCTCGCAGATTCGAGGACTTAGATCGCCTCCTGGGCGCCCGCCCTGGGGTCTTCTGGCCTGAAGGCAGTCCTGATAGACTGCGCACCCTTTTCGCGGGACCGCACCAGGATCGCTTCATGAAGACGGACATTCATCCGAAATACGCGGAAATCACCGTCACTTGCACCTGCGGGAACAAGTTCCAGACGCGTTCCACGCTCGGCACGAACCTCGACATCGAGGTTTGCTCAAACTGCCATCCGTTCTACACCGGCAAGCAGAAAATGCACGACTCCGGTGGCCGCGTCGATCGCTTCCGCAAGAAATACGGCCTGAAGTAAGTCGCCGACCGGCCTTGCCGGTCAACTTTCCCTGCCCTGGCGCGTCTAAGCTGGAGCGGGAGCATTCCATGCCGAAATTGCCGGGCAAGATCTTGACCTTCTGTGCTGCCGCGCTCCTCATCGCGAGCGCGACCACCACCATTGCGGCCACGACCGAGAAGCCAGAGGCCGAAGAAACGAAGGCCGAACAGGCTAAGATCGAAAAGCCGAAGAAACCGAGCCGCGAGGTCAAGCAGGCTCAGGCCTTGCACGTGCAGATTACGCAAGCCATGGGCGTGCACGACGATCTCGAACTGCAGGAATACGTGCAGCGGGTCGGCGAGAAGGTCGCCAGCGTCAGCGAGCGTCCCGAACTCGATTGGAAGTTCACGATCGTCGAC
>SHZN01000012.1 GCA_009692245.1 Gammaproteobacteria bacterium | reverse complement strand
AAAAGAAGAAGCAATCCAGATGGAGGGTGAGGTCGTCGAGACCATGCCCAACACGACATTCCGCGTGAAGCTGCAGAATGACCACATCGTGACCGCCCACATCTCGGGCAAGATGCGGAAACACTACATACGGATTTTGACGGGCGACAAAGTCACGGTCGAGCTGACGCCCTACGACCTCACCAAGGGTCGCATCATTTATCGCGCGCGCTGACTGCCATGTGCACTGACGGCCTCAGTCCTGGCCCAACAGTTCCGGTTCGTGTGCCGGCCGGCACTCAAGCGCAAGAGCCGCACCGTCCTTGCCCAGCGACACCCTGGCACTGCCACCACCCGCAAGGCGCCCAAACAGCAGTTCTTCGGCCAACGGGCGCTTGACGTGCTCCTGCAGCACCCGCGCCATCGGTCGAGCGCCCATTTTCGGGTCGTAACCCTTGGCGGCGATCCAGTGGCGTGCTTCGTCATCGACCGAGAGCGCAACGCCCTTTTGCTCGAGCTGGGCCTCGATTTCGAGTAACAGCTTGTCCACGACGCGCTCGATCGTCTGCGCATCGAGCGGGTTGAACTGGATGACCGCGTCGAGGCGGTTGCGAAATTCGGGCGAGAAGATACGGCGCACAGCTTCCATGCCGTCCGGCGCATGGTCCTGCTGCGTGAAGCCGATGCTCGCGCGGTTCATGTCCGCGGCACCGGCATTGGTCGTCATCACGATGATCACATTGCGGAAATCCGCCTTGCGGCCGTTGTTGTCGGTCAGGGTGCCGTGATCCATGACTTGCAGCAGCAGGTTGAAAACATCGGGGTGCGCCTTCTCGATCTCGTCGAGCAGCAGCACGCAATGCGGGTGCTTTGCAATTGCCTCAGTCAGCAGGCCGCCCTGGTCGAAGCCCTCATAGCCCGGTGGCGCGCCGATCAGGCGTGACACCGTATGGCGCTCCATGTACTCGGACATGTCGAAGCGCAAGAACTCGACACCTAGCGCGATGGCGAGCTGACGGGTGACCTCGGTCTTGCCGACACCGGTCGGGCCGGCGAGCAGGAAGCTGCCAACCGGCCTTCGCTCGTTGCCAAGTCCGGCGCGGGTCATCTTGATGGCGGCGGCCAGCGAGTCGATGGCCGGGTCCTGGCCGAAGATCACAAGCTTCAGATTGCGCTGCAGGTTCTGCAGCACTTCGCGGTCCGACAACGAGACGTGCCTCGGCGGTATCCGCGCAATGCGCGCAACAACCCCTTCGATGTGGGCCACGGTTACCGTGCTTTCACGCTCGGCCGCGGGCTTCAGCCGGAGCGATGCACCGGCCTCGTCGACGACGTCGATCGCCTTGTCCGGCAGGTGCCGGTCATTGATGTGGCGTTCCGACAGCTCGGCTGCCGCGGTGAGTGCATCGTCGGCATAAGTGACGCCGTGATGCTCCTCGAATCGCGTCTTGAGTCCGCGCAGGATCTCGATCGTCTCAGCAACGGTCGGCTCGACGATATCGATTTTCTGGAAGCGCCGGGCGAGCGCGTGGTCCTTCTCAAAGATGCCGCGGTATTCCTGGTAGGTGGTCGAGCCGATGCAGCGCAATTCGCCGCTCGCGAGCACCGGCTTGATCAGGTTTGACGCGTCCATGGCGCCGCCAGAGGCGGCGCCAGCGCCGATTATCGTGTGGATTTCGTCGATGAACAGGATTGCGCCTGGCCGCTTCTTGAGCTCGGTGACGACACTTTTCAGCCGCTGCTCGAAATCACCTCGATACTTGGTGCCGGCGATCAACGCGCCGAGATCCAGCGCATAGATCGTGCAATCGGCAAGCACCTCGGGAACCTTGCCTTCGACCACCAGGCGTGCAAGCCCCTCGGCGATCGCGGTCTTTCCGACGCCGGCCTCACCGACATAGAGTGGGTTGTTCTTGCGCCGGCGGCAGAGGATCTCGATGGTCCTTTGCACTTCGAGCTGGCGCCCGATGAGCGGATCGACGCGACCCGCCCTGGCATGGGCATTCAGATTCGTCGTGAACTTTTCAAGCGCCGCCGCGCCGCCGTCCTCGGCGCTTTCGCGCTCAGGTGCAACGCCCTCTTCGCGCGTCGCCTCACGGCTTTCACCGCTGGAAGGCAATCCGTGCGAAATGTAGTTGACGACGTCGAGGCGGGCGATGTCCTGCAACGACAGCAAATAGGCGGCGTGCGACTGCTTCTCGCTGAAAATCGCGACCAGCACGTTAGCGACGGTGACTTCTTTCCTGCTGCTCGACTGAACGTGGAACACCGCGCGCTGCAGCACACGCTGGAAGCCAAGCGTCGGCTGGACCTCGCGCTCGTCGTCGGCGGCAAGCGCAGGCGTGGTCTCGTCGATGAATTTTTGCAAGTCCGCCTGCAGTCGCGTCAGATCCGCGCCACAGGCTTTCAGGATCTCGCGCACCCGCGGTGTGTCCAGGACCGACAGCAACAGGTGCTCCACGGTCATGTATTCGTGGCGCGCGTCGCGTGCCTTCTGGAATGCCTCGTTCAGGCAGAATTCGAGTTCACTCGAAAGCACTCAGGTCTCCTCCATCGTGCACAGCAGCGGGTGCTGGTGTTGCCGAGAGTACGTCATTACTTGCGCCACTTTGGTCTCCGCGATCTCGAAAGTGAATACGCCGCACACTCCTTTGCCCCGGGTATGCACCTCCAGCATGATGCGCGTGGCGCGCATGCGATCCAGCGCGAATATCCGTTCCAGCACGTCCACGACGAATTCCATCGGCGTGTAATCGTCGTTCAGCAGCACCACCTGGTAGAGCGGCGGCTTCTTGACCTGCGGTTGCGCCTCCTCGATGACGAGGCTTTGGCCGCCCTGCCCGCTCTCACGTTCCTCGTCGCCGCCCACCTGCCAATCCCACTCCATGCCGCCGGTTCATTTATAGGGGTCCCCAGGCAACCGCACAAGGGTGCGGCGCCGGCTCTCTGTGACGCGGCACGCATTGCGAGCCCGGTATGAGAAGTGTCGCACAAGTGCCCGCAGCTACTTCGATTTCTGGTCGTTTCTCGTCTTGTGGGTGGGCGGCGGCTACCCGTATCATGGCGCGGTTTCCCTGGGGGCCCCAGGCCCACCTGTCAGGCCGGACGCTTCTGGACGGGCCAACATGCAGCTAGTCGACCGGATCGTCGCTCCGTTTCGCGGTGCCGAAGCTGCACTGCCGCGGAGCGTCGTCGCGGCCGCACCGGCGTTGCTGACAGTCGCCCTGGTCATCGTGCTGGCAGCACAGCTCGCGAGCCTGCTGTGGCGTGTGCTGGGCTCGACCGGTGCCGAAACGATGCCGACTCCGGCCGTGGACGCCGGGGCAGTACCGGCGGTCGATCTCGGCAGCATCGTCAACGCCCATCTGTTCGGAGTCGCCAGCCTTTCCGGCGACCCGAATTCGGCACTGGCGACTTCCGCGAATCTGGCGCTCGCCGGCACACTGGCGGGTCTCGATCCCGAACAGGGTTGGGCAATCATCGGCGCGAGCGCCCAGGCAGCGCGTGTCTACGCGACGGGCGCCACGCTTCCGGGCGGGGCCAGGCTTTTCGCCGTATATCCGGATCGCGTGATCCTCGACCGGAATGGCACACGCGAATCGCTGGCACTACCGCGCTTTTCCGGAGGCTCGGGCGCGCCGCCGGTCGCCTATCAGCCAGACGACTCACAGTCCGGCTCACTCGTGGACAGCGTGCGCCAACTGATGGGGCAGGATCAGTCAGCCGTCAATGAACTCCTGCGGCCGCAGCCGGTATTTGCTGGAGCGCAGTTGCGCGGTTACCGTGTTTATCCTGGCCGCAATCGCGGCCAGTTTGCGAAGCTCGGCTTGCAGCCAGGCGACCTGGTGACCGCCGTCAACGGCGCGCCACTCGATGATCCGAATCGCGCGCTTGAAGCCCTGCGCGGCGTCGGCATGGGTCCTGCGGTCACGCTGACGATCGACCGTCATGGCCAGCAACAGCAACTGGCAATCGATCCGGGGACCGTCGTGCAGGAACTCCAGCCCGCCAGCGAGCCAGAGCCGTCGCCGGAAGACGAATCCAGTGAGTGAGGCGGCGCATGCAGAGGAACGATTAATGACGCGATTCCTACGCTTTGCCCTGCCACTCGCGCTGGCGCTGCCACTGGCTGCCGCGGCCCAGCAGAGTCCGCAGATCACGCCCAATTACAAGGACGCCGATCTGGGCCAAGTCATCGAGGCCGTCAGCCAGGTGACTGGCAAGAATTTCATCGTCGACCCGCGCGTGCGCGCACAGGTCACGATGCTTTCCAACACGCCGATGGGCCCGGATGCCTTCTACGAGGCATTTCTCGCAATCCTGCAGGTCCACGGATTTGTCGCCGTCCCGTCCGGATCGGTCATCAAGATTCTGCCGGACGCCACCGCCCGGCAGTTGCCTGCCAATGACCTGCCGGACCAGATCAGCGCGACTTCTGACCAAATCGTCACCCAGGTCATACAGGTCCGCAATGTCTCTGCAGCCCAACTCGTCCCGATCCTGCGGCCCTTGATTCCGCAGTATGGCCATCTCGCGGCCTACCCAAGCGCGAACATGCTGATCATCTCGGATCGCGCCGCCAACGTGAATCGCATGATGCGGATCATCAGTCGCATCGATCGCTCCGGTGATGGCGACATCGAGGTGATCCGTCTCGAGCATGCGTCGGCTACTGAAATCGTGCGCGTCGTGAATTCGCTGAGTGCGGCCCAGGGAGCGGATGCCTCGTCCAGTGCACGCATCGTCGCGGACGAGCGCACCAACAGCGTCCTGGTCGGCGGCGAGGCTTCGCAGCGGCTGCGCTTCCGCACGCTGATTGCGCATCTCGATACGCCGCTTGAAACCGGCGGCGACACCCAGGTCCGCTACCTGCGCTACGCCGATGCGGAAAAACTTGCGGCCAAGCTGAAGGAGCAGGCGCTGACGGGTGGTCCCGCGCAACCCGGCCAGGCGGCTGCCGGCGGGGCGGCGGACCGCGCCGTGACAATCTGGGCCGATCCGGAAACGAATGCGCTCGTCATCACGGCGCCGCCCAAGACGATGCGCTCGTTGATGGATGTCATCGATCGACTCGACATCCGCCGGGCTCAAGTCTTGATCGAGTCGATGCTGGTCGAAGTCTCGCGGGATGCGAGTCGGGATCTTGGCGTCAATTGGGTCGTCGATGGATCCGGCGACAATTTCCTGGTGGGCCTGTTCAATACGCCGATCGCCGGTACGAGCATCTTCGACATCGCCCAGGGCCTGGACGATCCGTCAGGCGTGACGGCCGCTCCGGGTGGCCTGACCATCGGTGGCGGGCGCAGAAAGGACACCGGCACCAATTTCGCGGCGATCCTGCGTGCACTGTCGAATGACGGCGATACCAACGTCGTGTCGATGCCGTCGGTCGTCACGCTGGACAATGAGGAGGCCCAGATCAAGGTCGCCCAGGAAGTGCCGTACAAGACGGGCTCGTTCACGACCCCGGTCGCAGGCGGCACAAACGGCCCCAACCCCTTCACGACGATCGAGCGCAAGGAAGTCGGCAACATCCTCAAGATCACGCCGCAGATCACGGATGAGAACACGATCCTGCTGAAGATCGAGCAGGAGGCCTCAGGCATTTCCGTTGCGGCCACCGCGGTGGCCGGAGATCTCGTCACCAACAAACGCACGATCACGACGCGCGTGCTGGTGGATGACGGGGGCATGATCGTGCTCGGCGGACTGATCGAGGATCGGCTCACGGAGAGCGAGCAGCGTGTTCCGTTGCTCGGCAGGATCCCGCTACTCGGCAACCTGTTCAAGGTCCGCAACACCCAGAAGACCAAGACCAATCTGATGGTCTTCATCCGCCCACGCGTGCTGCGAACGGCCGAGCAGGCAGCGATAGAAACGAACGCGAAGTACAACTATCTGCGGAATCAGCAGCTCGAGCAGAATGGTGGCAAGGTCAAGCTGATGCCGGGCGAGGCACGACCCACGCTGCCTGCGCTGATCGGCCCAACCGCGCCGTCAACCGCGCCGGCACCTCCGTCGCAGGATGTTGCGACCGAACCAGAGGATCCCGGCGCGTGAGCCGGGGCCGCTCGTGAGCGCAGGATCTGCGCCAAGGCCGATCGCACCTGTCGGCCGCCTGCCATTCGCTTTCGCGAAGCGGCATGGCGTGCTGGTGCGCGCAGTCGTGGACGGCAAGGCCCAGGTTGTTTATCGGCAAGGCGCCCAGCCCACCGCCATAGCGGAATTGCGCCGATTCCTCGGCATGCCGCTCGTGATCGAGCAGGTGGCCGTGGCTGCATTCGACGAACTGCTGCGCAAGGCCTACGAAGGCGGCAGCGGCGAGGCCGGCCAGATCGTCGAAGGGATCGAGGACGAAACCGACCTTGCGGGCCTGGCGGAGGGACTTCCAGAGCCGTCGGACCTGATGGAGAGCGAGGACGACGCACCGGTTATCCGGCTGATCAATGCCGTGCTGACCCAGGCGATCAAGGAAAACGCGTCGGACATCCATGTCGAACCCTTTGAGAACCGCCTGGTGGTCCGCTTCCGCGTGGATGGTGTGTTGCGCGAGGTGCTGCAGACCAAGCGCGCGGTGGCGCCACTGCTGATATCGCGCATCAAGGTGATGTCGCGTCTCGACATCGCCGAAAAGCGCCTGCCGCAGGACGGTCGGATCAGCCTGCGCATTGCAGGTCGCGCGGTGGATGTCCGCGTGTCGACGATTCCGTCGGGCCATGGCGAGCGCGTTGTGCTGCGCCTGCTCGACAAGCAGGCAGGCCGGCTCGATCTCGGCTCGCTCGGCATGGAGCCGACCGTGCAGGGCATGGTCGACAACCTGATCCACAAGCCCTACGGCATCATCCTGGTGACGGGTCCGACAGGATCCGGCAAGACGACGACACTCTATGCTGCACTCGAGCGCATCAATGACCGTACGCGCAACATCATGACGGTCGAGGATCCGATCGAGTACTACATCGATGGCATAGGCCAGACCCAGGTGAATACCAAAGTTGAGATGACCTTCGCGCGCGGCCTGCGGGCGATCCTACGCCAGGATCCCGATGTCGTGATGGTCGGCGAGATCCGCGACACCGAAACGGCGCAAATCGCCGTGCAGGCCTCGCTGACCGGGCACCTCGTGCTGTCGACGTTGCACACCAATACGGCGGTCGGCGCCATCACGCGGCTGCGCGACATGGGTGTCGAGCCTTTCCTGTTGTCTTCAACACTGCTGGGAGTCGTCGCGCAGCGACTGGTGCGCGTGCTGAATACCGACACGCGGATCGGCTATCCAGTCGGCGAATATGAGGCGCGGCTATTGAATCTCTCGGCGGCCGATGCCCCAAGTGCAAAGATCTACCGGCCTGGCGCCGACTCAGGAAATGGCTACCGTGGTCGCACCGGCATTTATGAACTCGCGATCGTCGACGAGCAGATGCGCGCAATGATCCACGACGGCGCCGGCGAGCATGAACTGGAACGACATGCCCGGCAATTGACACCCGGCATTCGCGACGACGGCCGTGCCAAGGTCCTCTCCGGTGTCACCTCGCTCGAGGAACTGTTGCGCGTCACCCGCGAGGAGTGATGGCCGCCTACGAATACACAGCACTCGACACGACCGGCCGCGAGCACCGCGGCGTGCTCGACGGCGACAGCGCGCGCCAGGTTCGCCAGCTGCTTCGCGACCAGGCGCTGCTGCCTGTCACGGTCAATGAAGTCAGCGCTTCGGAACCTGTGCGGATGTTCCGATTCTCGTTCGCGTCCAGGGTCAGCACGACTGACCTCGCCTTGTTGACCCGCCAGCTCTCGACGCTGGTGCGTTCCGGCATCCCCCTCGAAGAGGCCTTGCTTGCCGTTTCCCAGCAGAGCGAGAAGGCGCGTGTGCAGAGCGTGGTCGCCGGAGTGCGTGCGCGGGTGCTCGAAGGCCGGACACTGGCCGAGGGACTGGGTGCGTTCCCGAAGGTGTTCCCGGAAATCTACCGGGCCACGGTGTCGGCCGGTGAGCAGTCCGGACATCTTGATGCGGTGCTCGAGCGCATGGCCGACTACACCGAAAACCGTCAGGTGCTGCAGCAGAAGATCCGCAACGCGATGATCTACCCGGTGCTGCTGACAGTGATCTGCCTCGGGATCGTCGGCGTGCTGCTTGCCTACGTGGTGCCTGAGGTCGTCCGCGTCTTCGAGGCCGGAGACCGTGAGCTGCCGGTCCTGACGCGAATCCTGATAGGTGCCTCCGACTTCCTGCGCGCCTGGTGGTGGCTCCTGATCGCAGTCGTTGCCGCGGCAATCTGGGCATTTCGCCGCTGGCTGCGTGCGCCGGCATCGCGACGCAAATTCGATCTCCTGAAATTACGCATGCCGATCGTCGGGCGCATCACGAGGGGCAACAACGCGGCACGTTTCGCGCGCACATTTTCGATCCTGACGGCCAGCGCCGTGCCGGTGCTGGAGGCACTGCGCATTGCGGGCGAAGTCGTCACGAATTCACCGATGCGCCAGGCGGTCCAGGATGCCGCGGTCCGGGTCCGCGAAGGCGCGCCGATTGCCCGCTCATTGGCAGCCAGCAAGCTGTTCCCACCGATGCTCGTGCACCTGATCGCGAGTGGCGAAACCAGCGGACAGCTCGAGTCGATGCTGCAGCGCGCGGCTGACAATCAGGAACGTGAACTGGACGGCGTGGTCAATACGGCGGTCGGAATCCTGGGCCCCGTCATGATCCTGGTGATGGGTATCTTCGTTTTTATGATCGTCATCGCACTTTTGCTGCCGATATTCCAGTTGAATCAGCTGGTCAGCTGAGACCCCTTGCAGCGGCGGCCGCGGCGCCTTATAAGTCGGCGCGCGGCAGTCCCGGACTGGGTGCATGAGCGAGAAACCGAAAGAAGAGTTTGAAGACGAGGAGCCCGACGAACTCGAAGACGCCGAGGAGGCCCTCGACGTCGACAAGTTGATGCGGGATTTCGACACGCGCCAGCGCCGGGGCGCGCGCGTTGCGGGCGAGCCGGCCTGGCGCAAGCTTGAGCGCAAGCTCGAGGAGAAGCGCACCAGGGGTCTGGTGTCGGATTTCGAGGATTACGCGGTGGATGAGTCGGGTGCCGGCGACAAGTCCGATGCCAAGAAGGAACGCCGCTCCACGGCCCGTCGCCGCTGCGAGGGGCGCGTCCCCTTTTAGCGTAGCGCCCTTTTAGCGGAAATTGCGTGCCGGCGCGGCGAGCGTGCCCAGCAGCGCCGAGCGATCCTCCAGGCGTTCGACGACGACATGCAGCACGTTACCCTCGCGCTGCAGCCTGCCCCTGACACCGAGCAGCCGCGCCCCAAGCAATACCTTGCGATGGCGATCGGCGATCCGGCTCCAGACCACCAGATTCACATGACCGGTTTCGTCCTCGAGTGTCACGAAGATCACGCCGCTCGCGCTGCCTGGCCGCTGCCGTGTCAGGACGATGCCGCCGGTCGTGACCCTTGCGCCATCCGCCAGGCGCAGGACATCAGCTGCGGGCATCCAGCCGCAGGCGTCCAGTTGCGACCGCAACAAGGCCAGCGGATGACGGCCAAGCGTCAGGCCGACTGCCCGGTAATCGGCCACGATGTCTTCGCCTTCCGATGGTGCGCGCAGCAGCGGGATCCCCTCGTTGTGTTCCGCATCGGGCAGGAGCGGCAATGGCGGCTCGATCCCGAGCACCTGCCAGGCCGCCAGGTGGCGATGGCCGGCAAGGCCCGCGAGCGCACCCGCCGCTGCAAGTGCCCCCAGATCGCGCCGCGACAGCCGCGCCCGGCGCGCCAGCTCACCGACATCCCGGAACGCGCCGGCCGCGCGCGCCGCGACCAGGCATTCCGCGCCATCCCGTGACAGGCCGCGCACGCGGTCAAGACCCAGGCGCAGCGCTGGATCTCTGCCTGCCGCCGGTTCCAGGGTCGAGTCGAGGTCGCTCGCATTCACATCGACAGCGAACACCGGCACGCCGTGCGCGCGCGCATCGCGAACGAGCTGCGCCGGTGCATAGAAGCCCATCGGCTGGCTGTTCAGCAGCGCGCAGCAGAATGCCGCCGGTTCGTGGTGCTTGAGCCAGGCCGAGACATAGACCAGGAACGCAAAGCTCGCCGCGTGCGATTCCGGGAAACCGTATTCGCCGAAGCCGAGGATCGGCTGGAACACCTGGCGCGCGAAACCCTCGTCATAGCCGCGCGCGCGCATGCCTTCGACGAGACGCTGCTCGAATGGCACGAGCGAGCCTTTGCGCTTCCATGCCGCCATCGCGCGCCGCAACCGGTCGGCTTCGCCAGGCGTGAAGCCCGCCGCGACGATCGCGAGCTGCATGACCTGCTCCTGGAAGATCGGCACGCCCAGCGTGCGCGAAAGCACCTCGCGCACTTCCGGGCCCGGGTATGCGACCGGTTCCTGGCCGCTTCGCCGGCGCAGATAGGGATGCACCATCTGGCCCTGGATCGGGCCGGGCCGCACGATCGCGACCTCGATGACGAGGTCGTAGTAACAACGCGGCCGCAACCGCGGCAGCATCGCCATCTGCGCGCGTGATTCGATCTGGAACACGCCGATCGTGTCGGCCCGGCAGATCATCTCGTACACGGCCGGATCTGCGGGCGGTATGTCGGACAAGCGGAAATCGCGGCCGCGGCGCGCAGAAACGAGTGCGAGCGCCTTGCGGATCGCTGACAGCATGCCGAGCCCCAGCACGTCCACTTTCAGCAGTCCGAGCTCGTCGAGGTCGTCCTTGTCCCACTGGATGACCGTGCGCTCCGACATTGCCGCGTTCTCGATCGGCACCAGCTCCTCGAGCGGGCCGCGCGAGATCACGAAGCCGCCGGTGTGTTGTGACAGGTGCCGCGGGAAACCGATCAGCTCGCGGGTCAGCGCGAGCACGCGTGCGAGCAGCGGGTTCGCCGGGTTAAGGCCCGCATCGCGGATCCACCGGTCAGCGACTTCGTTGCCGTCCCACCACTGCATCGCGCGTGCCAGACGGTCGATCTGTGGTGCATCGAGTCCGAGTGCCTTGCCGACGTCGCGCACGGCGCTCTTCGGGTGATAGCAGATCACCGTCGCGGTGAGCGCGGCGCGGTCGCGCCCGTACTTGCGGTATAGGTACTGGATGACTTCCTCGCGCCGCTCATGCTCGAAATCGACGTCGATATCGGGCGGCTCATTGCGCTCGCGCGAGATGAAGCGCTCGAACAGCACGGTCATGCGCGCGGGATCCACCTCGGTGATGCCGAGCGCATAGCAGACCGCCGAGTTGGCGGCCGAGCCGCGGCCCTGGCACAGGATGTCGCGCCCGCGCGCGAACTCGACGAGGTCGTGCACCGTCAGGAAGTAGCGTTCGTAGTCCAGTTCCGAGATCAGCGCGAGTTCGCGATCCAGGAGTTCCCGCACCGGCTGTAGTACGCCGCCCGGCCAGCGTCGTGCGGCGCCCTGCCCGACCAGTTCGCGCAGGTATGCAGACGGCAGCTGACCTTGCGGCACGACCTCCTCCGGGTACTCGTAGCGGATTTCGTCCAGCGAAAAATGGCAGCGCCCGGCGATCTCGAGTGTCGCGTCGAGCAGTGCCCGCGGGTACAGTTCCGAAAGCCGCGAGAGCGGGCGCAGCAGGCGCTCGCCATTCGGATGGAGCGCGAGACCCGCCCGCGCCACGCTGGTCTTCTGGCGGATCGCGGTCAGCGTGTCCTGCAGGGCCCGTCGCCTGCGTTGATGCATGTGCACGTCACCACTCGCAACGGCCGGTATCCCGAGCTGGCCTGCCAGCGCCTCGAGCCGGGCGAGCCGTTCGCGATCGGCACCCGCCATCGGCAGTGCGACCGCAACCCACAGACGGCCGGCGCAGCGCTCATGCAGCCAGGTGCCGTCTTCCACCGCCGGCTGCGGTTCCGGCCACCACAGCACGAGGCAATCCTCGAGCCCATCCTCCAGATCCGCACGGCCCAGGATGTAGTGCCCCTTCGGTGCCGCCCGGCGGGCACGCGTGATCAGCCGGGCGAGCGCGCCATAGCCCCGTCTGCTGGTCGCAAGACAGACCAGCCGGAGACCGTCTGCGAGCGTGAATTCGCTACCGATGATCAGCTGAAGACCGCAGTCACGCGCCGCCGCATGGGCGCGCACGATGCCTGCCAGCGAGCATTCATCCGTCAGCGCGAGGGCGGCGTAGCCCAGTTGCCGTGCGCGCCCGACCAGTTCGGCCGGGTGCGAGGCGCCGCGCAGGAATGTGAAGTTGCTGAGGCAATGCAGCTCGGCATACGACATCGCAAATCACGCCCCAGTCGCCACGCGCGGGATCCGGCAGGGTTGCGCGGCGCGCGGGCTTCGCTGCCGGGACTCCCGCTCGTTCGCGCCGCCGGATCCCGTGCGGCGCGAGCCCGCAGTGAGCCGACGCGTGGCGGCCGAGCACGTCATCCGAATACGCCGTGCAGGAACCAGCCCTGGCCCGGCGGCCGCTCGCAGAAAATCCACAGCCGCACGCCGCCTTGCGTCAATGCGACGTAGTAATCGCGGCGCACGTCATGACCGTCCCACCAGCCGGATTCGATGCGCTCAGGGCCGGTGACGAGTACACCGTCCCAGCCCGCGAGCGGTTGCGGTTCGGCGAGCATCCACAATGGCCGCGCCGGGCGCAAAGCGGGCCAATGCCCCGGCAATGGCGTAGCGCCGCCCGGTTCGGCGATGCGCCAGGCACGCTCCGGGCGATGCTCCGGCACGGGACAGACGCCGAACACCGCGTCCTCGCCGAGTCTCGCGCGTAAGCGTTCCAGGAGGCGCGCAGTCGCCTCCGGATCGGCTGCCCTGCCCTGCTCGAATAGCCCCGCGCCGCGCAGCGAGAGTGGCAGTAGGACACCGGAGCGGAAGCGCAGCGCCACCACCGCCGCGGGCAACCGGCTTTGCGCGAGCCGCTCGCGCAGCAACTCGCGCAGATGCCCCTCGTGGCCATTTGGCCGGGTCAGGCCGAGCCGGACCCGGGTCGGCGGATGCTCGCGGTACAGCAGGTCGATGCGCAGTTCAGAAAGACCCGATGCGCGGGCGCGCAGGAATGCGCCGAGTCTTGCGAGCAGCTGTTCCGTGGCAGGAGCAAGGCAGGCAGTGGATCCGGCTTCGACCGGCAGCTCGAGGCGCTCGTCGAAACGTTCCGGCACTACGTGCCGGCGGCGTGGCTGACGCCGCCGCCCGAGACCCTCGTCCAGTTCGTCCTGCAGGGCCGGCCCGAAGCGCCGCGCGAATCCATCACGCGGCAGACGCACCAGGTCCGCCACATTCCGGATGCCGAGCCCGGTCAGCGTTTCGATGACATCCGCCGGCCACTCCAGGCAGGAGAGCGGCAGTCTTGCCGCGAGCCCCGGCATCGCGTCGGCACGGACAGCCGCGATCCAGATTCCGGCGCGTGCGAGCCACAGCGCGCCACGCGGCGTCGGCGCGAGCGCCACACCCGCCTGCAGGCCACCGGCTAGCAGACCGGCCTGCGCGCGGCGGCAAAGCGCCACGGCACTGCCGCACAGGTCGAGACTGCCCCGCACTTCCGCGAGGAGCGCCTGGGGCGGCTCGATGCTGACGACGGGTGTGAACTGCAGTGCCCAACGTGCCAGGCGGTCCAGCAACGCTGCTTCCGCGGCCGGTTGGCGTTCGCGCAGATCGAGTCCGGGTACGAGAGCGAGGGCCGTATTGAGCCCCATGCCAACGACGATGCCCTGGCGGGCGGCACGGTCATTGCACGCGACCAGGCAGCGGCGCGGAGCATTCACCTCGATGACGCAGAGCGCGCGAGCGTCGCCCGTCACCGGCAGCAGGGCTTCCAGCGACAAGCGGGGAAAATGTGCTGCCAGCCATAATTCACGCGCGGCGGCATCCGCAGCAGGCGCGACCCCAGAGGCTATCGGACCCGGTACCCGTCGTAGTTCCGCCGGTGCCGGCGTTGCCGTTGCCGGACGCCCTTCAGACATACAGGATGCTCAGTGGATCGGCAGGCTGTCGATGCGCGCAGGGGCGCCGCCGCGGCTCTTCAGGATCTCGACGTCGAGACCGTTATCACGCGCCGTGAGCAGGAGCCTGAGTGCTGCAGGCGAGGCCTCGCTGCGATGAAAGGGCGGCCGGAACAGGAAACCGATGCTTTGTCCCTCCCCGGCGGCGAGCGAGAGACGGCGCAACGCCTGATCGCCGGCCGCGCCCACCCAGCCGAGCACGGCAGCGCAGGCACCGGAACGCAGCGCCTGTTCCATCGCCCACAACAGGTCGAGCCCGGCCCGTGGCTTGATGACCAGCGTGCGCGAGGGATCAAGTCCGGCATCGGCGAGCGCCGGCGCATAAGGCAGGTGTGGCGGGCCCAGCCAGGCGATCCAGCGCGGTTCATCCGGCCGCGCGGTGGACAGCGCGCGAAGCGCCGGGATCAGCAGGCGGATTTCGCCGATACCTGCGGTCGGCACCAGGATCTCGATCAATGCTGACAGCGGCCAGCCGCCACTCGGCAGACGCTCATCGAGGCGGCGAAAGCCTGTCGGCACGGTTGCGGGCGCGTCCGTGAAACCGCCACCGCGCCACAGCGCCGGATGGCGCAACAATGCCTCGAGCGCGCCGCTCACTGCATCGTGTCCGGACGGCCACGCCGCAGGACGCCGACCACCACTCCCTCGATCGTCAGGGACTGCTTGCGCAGGTCCACGCGGATCGGCTCGAACTCCGGGTTCTCCGGCATCAACCAGACGATCGAACCTTCCTGGCGATAACGCTTGACCGTCACTTCGTTCTCGAGTCGCGCCACGATGATCTGCCGGTTACGGACATCGGGTGAGCGGTGCACCGCGACCAGGTCGCCATCGAGGATGCCGACATCGCGCATGCTCATGCCGCTGACCCGCAGCAGGTAATGCGGGCGCGGGCTGAACAGCTGTGGATCGATCTGGAAGCGGCCCTCGATGTGCTCCTCGGCCAGGATCGGGCGGCCGGCGGCCACCCGGCCTATGAGCGGCAGGCCGAGCTGCTCGCGCAAGGCGTCCTTCAGCACGATGCCCCGCGATGCGCCGGCGATCAGGGAAATGACACCCTTGCGCTGCAGCGCACGCAGATGCTCTTCAGCGGCATTGGGGGAGCGGAAGCCCAGTGCCTGGGCGATCTCCGCACGGGTTGGCGGCATTCCGTGGCCGGCAATGGACTCCTGGATGAATTCGAGGATCTGACGTTGGCGGGGCGTGAGGTCCAGCATGGCGCACCTGTATGAATGACCAGTAGCTGTGATTATATACAGTCCGGGGCAGCAGGCAAGCGCCGGTCAAGGCACGCCCGTCGATGCAGGCACGGACACAAAAATCACCAGCGTGTCGCAACGCGTGATGCCCCTGAGCATCGTGCGCTCCCGAACATCAATGATCGTGACGACCTCAGCACCTCAACTGCGCAACCGACGCCCTGCGTCGCTGCGCGCGCGGATGCAGAGAATCACGCGATGAGCGCTAGCGCAGATCTCCGCGATTCCCATGTCGCCTTCCGGCGACATGACATCTTGCTTTAACGGAATCCGCTGATACGTTACGATCCGCAGTGTCAACCGTGCGGTCGGGAAGGAACGCCGGCCACCGTGCAACCGCGAAAGCTGGTTGTTACGTTCCATGTAACAAATTGGAGAATAATTTCATGATCAATATCCTGAAGGTGGGCGTCGCTGCTGCCGTCCTCGCGCTGGGCGCGGGCTGCACCGATCTGAAGCCCTTGCAGGCGGAAGTCGACTCGCTGAAGTCACAGGTTTCCAAGCTGTCCGGTGATGTGGACGGCGTGAAGTCCGCGGCGGACGGCGCAAGCCGTGCCGCAGCCGCCGCACAGCAGGCTGCCACCTCGGCGCAGAACTCGGCCAATCAGGCCCTGTCTGCGGCGCAGGCTGCACAGCAGTGCTGTGACGCGAATAGCGCGAAGATGGATCGTATGTTCGAAAAGTCGATGTCGAAGTAATCGACTCGACACTCTGACGAAGAGAGGCCCCGCGGCGGCGACGCTGCGGGGCTTTTTCGTTTCAGGGTGCTACGGCGAAAGCACTGGCCGTGTCACGCGGTCCGCTCGCCGCAACGGCAGCCGGCACCCCGCGCGCTTCGCGCCACGTCAGTTCCGCCATTGCCCAGTCGATCGCGAGCGGCTCCGCACTCGTGGCTTCGACGATCAGACGCGTCAGGTCGGTCAGCGTCGGGGGCTCGACCGCATCTTCCTGCAGCGGCGGATGCACTTCGATCAGGAGTTCTCCGTCATGCCATCCCCACTTGTAGGGCTGGTTGACGATCATCACCGGCGTATTGACCGGAACCATCTGGAACAGGCGCTCGATGTCCTCGGGATAGAGTCTCATGCAGCCATGGGTGACCTGCATGCCGACACCGGCCGGGCGGTTCGTGCCGTGGATCAGGTAGGCGCCGCCCGGGATCCCGAGGCGCATGGCGAACCGGCCGAGTGGATTATCCGGCCCGGCCGGCACGATGACCGGCAACACGTCACCGTGGCGCGCGTGCTCCTCGCGGACCGACGGTGGCGGTGTCCAGGTCGGGTCCTTGATCTTGTTGACGATGCGCGTCACGCCGAGCGGCGTATTCCAGTCCATCTTGCCGATGCTGATCGGAAAAGTCCACACGACGCGCTGTTCGCCTGCGGGCGTCGGCGGAAACCAGTAGAGCCGATGCTCGGGCAGGTTGATGACGATCCCTTTACGCGGTGCCTGCGGCAGCAGTCGCCGCTTCGGCAGCACGATCGTGGTGCCCGTGCCGGGCAGCCAGGCGTCCACGCCCGGATTTGCGTTGGTAATCTCCTCGTAACCGAGGCCATTGGCGCGCGCGACGTCCAGCAGCGTGTCGTGCTGGCCGGTCGTGGCCATGCGCAACTCACCGATTACGTCGCTGCCGGGCGGCGGCAATGGAAAACTCTCCGCAGCCGAACGCTGTACGGGCACGACGAGCATCAGCGCGCCGGCCAGCATCGGCAGATTCAACCCAATGGATCGCAACCGGTTCATGCGGGAATGGACCGCGCCGAAAGCCCTTTGTTTCGCGTCAATAGCGGATGAGCGCCGAGCCCCAGGTGAATCCGCCGCCAAAGGTCTCGAGCAGCAGCGTCTGGCCGCGATGGACGCGCCCGTCCCTGACGGCTGTGTCGAGGGCGAGCGGAATGGAGGCAGCCGACGTGTTGCCATGATCCTGGACGGTCACTACGACTTTTTCCATCGGCAGCCCGAGCTTGTCCGCGGCGGACTGGATAATGCGCAGGTTGGCCTGGTGCGGTATCAGCCAGTCGATCTGGCTGCGCTCGATGCCATTCTTCGCGAGCGTCTCGTCGACCAGCCGTGACAGCGTGCGCACAGCGACCTTGAAGACTTCGTTGCCGAGCATCGTGATGGCGGCGGTTCCGCCGCTGCGCAGCTTGTCGAATCCGCTCGATACGCCGTACGGAAAATAGAGCAGGTCCTTGTAGCGCCCGTCGGAGTGCAGGTGCGTGCCGATGATGCCGGGCTCATCGGCCGGGGTCAGCACGACCGCGCCTGCGCCGTCGCCAAACAGCACGCAGGTGCCGCGGTCATTCCAGTCGGTGAGGCGCGACAGACAATCCACGCCGACCACAAGTGCACATTTCGCCTCGCCGAGCCTGACGTACTTGTCGGCGATCGACAGCGCAAAGACGAAACCGCTGCAGGCAGCCTCCAGCGAGAAGGCCGGACAGCCGTGGATGCCGAGGCGTTGCTGCAGCAATGTCCCCGTATTCGGAAATATCAGGTCCGGTGTCGCCGTGCCGACCACGATGAAATCGACATCCGCCGGCGTCAGCCCAGCCGCTTTCAGCGCGCGCAGCGCCGCATGCTCGGCCATTGAAGAACTGGTTTCGTCGGCCGCCACGATGTGGCGTCGCTCGATGCCTGTGCGTGTGCGGATCCACTCGTCCGTCGTATCGACGAGCTTCGCGAGATCCGCATTCGTCAGCACCTTCTCCGGCAGGTAGCTGCCGGTGCCGGCCACGCGCGAGTATCGGTTTACGATCGGCATGCGGTTGCCCCGGCCGGAACCCGGATCATTCCTTGCCGGTTTCCTCGGCAGGCGTTTCGATGACCTTGCGGCCGCGATAGTAGCCGTCGCGGCTGATGCGATGACGCAGATGTGTCTCGCCGGTCGTCGGATCCTTGGACAACGCCGGCTTCGAGAGCCGGTCGTGTGAACGGTGCATGCCGCGCTTGGAGGGTGTCTTGCGGCTTTTTTGTACGGGCATTGTGAAGTCAACTCCGGTTCAGTGTTTCAGCAAATCCTTCAATCCTGCAAAGGGCCGGCGCATTTCCTGTGATGGTGGCCCCGCGCCCGTGTCGCGCATTACCTGCGATCCTTGCGCCGTACATTTCTCGCCGGCGCCGTGAATCGGAATCAACGGCAGCGACAAAAGCAGTTCATCCTCGACCAGTTCCGCCAGGTCGACCCGCCGGGGATCGCCGGGAATCGCCTCATGATCCGCCGGCACCGGCGCATCCTCGCACTCCACGAATGCAAGCCGCGAAGTGGACTGCAATGTCCGGCGCATGGGTCCCAGACAGCGCTGGCAGGTCAAGAGCGCCTCCGCGCGAACCTCAAGTTCGCCGGTCGGCACGCCGCCGGCGGAGCCCATTGCGATGCGGGCTGCTGCCACCCCATCCGGCGCCACCAGCCGATCCACCAGTCGCGCGAAATCGGCCAGACGGAATTCCCGCTCCACGACCGTCGCCGCCGCGGCCAGATTCAATGCGTCGAGCGGCTCCTTCGTGGCCATGGCCATGGGGGCGGTATCATAGTCAGCCCGGGTAGGGGTGTCAAAAGACTTACCCGTGCAAATCCTTGTTTTTAAAGCGCTGATCCCATGCCCGTGTCACTGATTCTCGCCTCGACGTCACCCTATCGCGCGGCCCTCCTCAGTCGCCTCGGACTGGCCTTCAGCGTGCAGGCGCCGGGCTCCGCTGAGGACCTGCTCGCTGGAGAAGCACCCCCTGCGCGGGCGCTCCGACTCGCGCTCGCGAAGGCCCAGGCCGTCGCGGCAGCCCACCCGCATGCCTGGGTGCTGGGATCCGATCAGGTCGCAGACTGCGACGGCCGGATCCTGGAAAAGCCGGGTGATGCGGATCGCTGTCGCAAGCAACTCACTGCCTGCAGCGGCAGGTCAGCGACGTTCTTCACTGCGGTTGTGCTCACGCGTGGCGAGCCAGCTACCGTGAGCCACCATGTTGACCGGACGATTGTGCGATTCCGCTCGCTGACCGACGCCGAAATTGCACGCTATGTACAACTCGACCGTCCATTCGATTGTGCCGGCGGTTTTCGCAGCGAGGGTCTCGGGGTTGCATTGTTCGACGGCATCGATTGCTGCGACCCGACAGCGTTGATCGGATTGCCATTGATCTGGGTCGCGAGCGCGCTGCGAAAGGCGGGCCTCGATTCCCTGGCGGCGAATCAGCCCTGATCGCCGGCGCGCCTCGGCAATGCCGTCAGGACCCTGGTGAGATCCTCGGGCAATCCGACCGTCATCGCGACCCGTGCCTTCGATCCGGGCCACTTGAATGCAATGACACTCGAATGCAGGAACATGCGCCGCAGGCCGAATTCACGCATGCGGGAATTGAATTCGCGTTGGCCGTACTTTTCGTCGCCGGCGACCGGATGACCCGCGAATGCCGCGTGCACGCGGATCTGGTGTGTGCGTCCGGTGTGGATCTCGACATCCATCAGCGATGCGAGGCCACGGTAGTGCTCGCGCGGCGCGAATATCGAGACTGCGACCTTGCCTTCCGAATGCACGCGCACCATGCGCTCGCCGCCCTGGCGGGAATTCGTCAGGACCGGTGCGTCAATCTTCTTGCGGCCGAGTTGCCAGTGTCCGGCCACCAGAGCGGTGTAGTGTTTTTCGACCTGGCCCTCGCGCAACAGCGCGTGCAGTTCCCGCAAGGCAGCGCGTGTCCGCGCGACGATCAGGCAGCCGCTGGTATCGCGATCCAGGCGGTGGGCAAGCTCCAGCGGCTCATCGGGACGCAGAGCGCGCAGCGCTTCGATCAGTCCGAATGAAAGTCCGGATCCGCCATGTACCGCGAGCCCCGCGGGCTTGTTGAATGCGAGGATGCGTTCGTCCTCATGTATCAGCGCGTCGCGCACCACGGCCTGCAGCGAATCCGGCACGCGTGCCGGGATTCCGTCCTGTTCTGAAGCCTCACGGATCGGCGGAAGGCGCACGAGATCGTCTGCTGTAAGCCGGTACTCGGGCTTTGCACGTCCGCCATTAACGCGGACTTCACCGCGCCGCAGCAGGCGATAGACGCGGCTGCGCGGCACTCCCTTGAGCTCCCGCAGCAGAAAATTGTCCAGCCGCTGGCCATCTCCCGCCGGCCCGGCAAGAATCTTCCGTACGCGGCCCACCGTGGCTCCATCGTCACTCACCGAGGTTTCCTAAAGTATTGATTTTCCGGGAGCATTGCTGATATCTTAGATCCAAGTTTCAGGTCTTACGGCGCAGGTTCCGCGTAGCGGAGCGTGGCCGCTGACCGGTACGCGGACCCTCCCTCTCGACCCCCGGATCTTCGTTGGTGTCGCGCCGGGCTGGCGCCGCATGTTAGTTGGTCTGGAAGACCCAGACCATCGCCGGCCGTTCGCTCGGATGTGACGTTCCCGCGCGTGTCGACTTCAACGCAGCATGCAATCGATTTCGGGCAGGCGGCTTTGCGCCGCGGCCCGCTTGTGCGCGCCTGCAGTCCACGCCTGCGGATCGATAAGCTTCCCCTCGTGTTGATACGTGACATCACTAGCCGCGCGGCCCCCAGTACCTCGGAAGTGGCACATGAAAAGAATGCTCATCAACGCAACCCAGCAGGAGGAGTTGCGCGTAGCTCTGGTTGACGGCCAGAAGCTCTACGACCTGTCCATCGAAATACCGTCGCGCGAGCAGAAGAAGGGCAACATCTACAAGGCGCGCGTCACGCGCGTCGAACAGAGTCTCGAAGCGGCATTCGTCGAGTACGGCTCGTCGCGTCAGGGTTTCCTGCCGCTGAAGGAAGTCGCGCGCGAATACTTCCGTTTCCAGCCCGCGCCGGGTGCACGCTTCGACATTCGCGACGTCCTGCAGGAAGGCCAGGAGCTGCTGGTCCAGGTCGAGAAGGACGAGCGCGGCAACAAAGGCGCGGCACTCACCACATTCATCAGCCTCGCCGGGCGCTTCCTGGTGCTGATGCCGAACAACCCGCGCGCCGGCGGCGTATCGCGGCGCATCGAGGGTGAGGATCGCGACGTCACGCGCGACTCCCTGGAGCAGCTGCGCCTGCCGGATGGCATGGGCACCATTGTGCGGACCGCCGGTCTTGGACGCGCTCCCGAGGAACTGCAGTGGGACCTCGAGACCCTGCGTGCGAACTGGGATGCGATCGTCACCGCAGCCGGCGAACGTCCCGCGCCATTCCTCGTGTACCAGGAGAGCGACGCCGTCACACGCGCACTGCGTGATTATCTCTCCGACGATATTGGTGAGGTGCTAATCGACGAATCGGCCGCCTATCAGCGCGCGCTGGAGTATGTGCAGCGATTCCAGACCGCCGATGCCCAGCGGCAGCTGAAGCTCTACACCGACGACGTGCCACTGTTCACGCGCTACCAGATCGAGAGCCAGATCGAGTCGGCCTACTCACACACGGTGACACTGCCTGCGGGTGGCAGTGTCGTCATCGATTACACCGAAGCCCTGGTTTCGATCGACATCAACTCGGCGCGCGCGACTCGCGGCGCGGATATCGAGACGACGGCCTGCAACACCAATCTGGAGGCTGCCGAAGAGATCGCCCGACAATTGCGAATCCGCGACCTGGGTGGCCTGATCGTCATCGACTTCATCGACATGGAATCGAAGAAGAACCAGCAGGCCGTCGAAGACTGCCTCCGCGAGGCCGTTCGGTCGGACCGGGCGCGCATCCAGCTCGGCAGGATCTCCCGCTTCGGGCTGATGGAGATGTCGCGCCAGCGTCTGCGACCGTCATTGGGCGAATCGACGCACCTGGCGTGCCCGCGCTGCAGCGGGATGGGAACGATACGCAGCGTCGAATCGATGGCACTCGCCCTGCTCCGCCTGATCGGCGAAGAGGTGCGCAAGGACCACACGACTCGCGTCGTGGCGCAGATGCCAGTGGACGTCGCAACATTCCTGATCAACGAAAAGCGGGAATGGCTGAATCAGCTCGAAAGCCGCAGCGCCACCGACATCGTGCTGGTGCCGGACCCGAACATGCAGACGCCGAACTACTCGATCCGGCGCGTGCGCGAGGACGAGCTGACGATGCCTGAGAACGCAGTGACCAGCTATCTGATGGCCGGACAGCCGGCCGTGGAAATGGATTTCAAGACGGAAGCGGAAAAGCGCCCCGCACCGGTGCCACCAGCGGTGCAGACGATCGCGCCCGCTGCCCCGGCACCGACGCCGACGCCGACGCCCGCCGCAACGTCCAAACACGCTGTTGGCCCCGGCTTCTGGTCGCGCCTGATGAACCTGTTCAAGGGAAGTGACAAGCAGCCACGCGAGGCTTTGCCGCAGGCAGGCGGCGATAGCCAGAGGCGCCAGGAGCCACGCGACAACCGTCATCCGCGCGATCGCAGTGAGGGACGCGGAGGTCAGCGGCGCGATCGTGGTGATCATCGCCAGCGCGCCGACCACCGCCACCACAGCGACCGCGACCGCAACAATGACCGGAACCGGAATCGCGACCGTAACCGCGGCCAGGAAACGGACCAGCGCGGCGAGCGGAATCGGCAAGAATCGCAGCGCCGCGATTCCGGACGCCCGCAGGAGAGGCCTATCGATGTCCGGCCAACGCCAGCCGCTCCCGTCCCCGCACCCACACCCCCACCCGGCAATTCGGATCAGGCGATGACGGAGAGCGAACCCCGGCGCAGGCGCCGCAGGCGGCGTGGTCGTGGTGGCAATCGTGATACGCGTCCGGATCAGCAGGGGCCTGCAGAAGCATCGCCGCCGACGCAGGATCGCTACGAAGCGCCGACGCCTGAATCGCCGCAGGAATTCTCTGCGCAGCCGGTCGAGCAACGGGTTTGGCACGACGTTCCCGAGTCGTCATCGCCTCCGCCCGTGCCGGCCGGAACCCCGGCGAGTCAGCAGCCGGAGCAGTCGGCGGCGCCACCGAGCGCTGAGCAACGGTCATCACAGACCTATACGGTCTGGTCGTCGACACCCGGTGAGGGGCAGCACTTCGGGCCCAAGGAATGATTCAGCCCGAGGCTGCGAGCGCGGCAAGCAGGCCGCGCGCTGCCTCCTCGACGAGATCGAGCACGTCTTCGAAGCCGGTCGCGCCACCGTAGTACGGATCCGGAACCTCGCGCCGCCCCTGCTCCGGTGCGAACTCGAGGAACAGGCGGACACGGTCGCGACGCTCTGGCGGTGCCATGCGGACCAGATGCCGGTAATTCTGCTCATCCATCGCCAGCAGCAGGTCGAAACGCTCGAAGTCGGCCTCCTCGACGATGCGCGCACGTAGCTGGCTCATGTCGATGCCGCGGTTAAGCGCCGCGGCGACCGTGCGCGCATCCGGTGCGGAACCGATGTGATACGCGTGCGTACCTGCCGAGTCCGCCTCGACGGTGAGCCCCGGGGCCTCACGCTCGAGCAGGTCGCGGAACACCGCCTCCGCCGTCGGTGAGCGGCAGATATTTCCGAGACACACGAACAATATGCGTCGCGTCACGAATCACTCCGGCGACGCAGCCATCCGCCCAGCAGGTCAATCGCCTGCAGAATCTCAGGTGTCGATACCGCAAACGACATGCGGATGAAATTGCTCCCATGAATCGAGTCGAAGTCGCGGCCGGTATTGAGCGCAAGGCCAGTTGCCTCGAGTAGCTCGCGGCACCAGGCCAGCGAATCGCTGGTCAGGTGCGAGACATCGGCATAGAGGTAGAACGCGCCGTCAGCCGGCGCCATGCGCATGATACCCAGCCCTGGCAGCGCCGCAACCAGCAGATCCAGGTTCTTTGCGTAGGTCGCGACATGCTCCTCTAGCTCAGCCTGCTCATCCATGGCGGCCAACGCGACATGCTGCGCAAGCGTCGGCGGAGCCAGGAACATGTTGGCTGAGTAGCGGTTCATCGTATCCACGAGATCCACGGGAACCAGCGCCCAGCCAAGTCTCCAGCCGGTCATGCACCAGTATTGCGAAAAACTGTTGATCACCACGGAGTCAGGCTCGAATTCGTGCATCGAATGCGCGCGCCGCCCGCATGTGATGCCGTGATAGGTTTCGTCGGAGATGATCCGGATCCCTCGCGCCCTGCAGACTGCTGCCAGCGCCTGGAGTTCGCCGCGCTCGAGCATCGTCCCCATCGGATTCGATGGACTCGTCAGGATCAGCCCGGCCGGCGGCGGATCGAGCACGGTAATCATGGCTGCAGTCGGCTGGAACCGAGTCTCTGGTCCACAATCGAGTTCCTGTGGAACGAGCCCCATGGCACGCAGCACATTGCGGTGTGCCGGGTAGCCGGGTCGCGGGAGCGCAACGCGCGAGCCCCGCTCGAACAGCAAGGCGAGCGCAAGGACCAGGGCTCCCGACGCGCCCATGCTCAGGATGACCTGCGAGGGCCCGGGTGCGAGGCGATAGCGCTCGCCATAGATCGCTGCAATTCGCTCCTTCAGCGCGCCGCTTTCCCAGTAGCCTTGCTCTGCCCCGGCGAGTGCGCAATGGCCCGCTTCGATCGCCGCCCGCGGCGCGCCGGCCGATGGCTGCCCGCCTTCCATGTGTATGACCGGCAGCCCGCGGCGTGACCGCTCATTCGCCAGCCGGTTGATCTCGACTGCGTAGAAGGGCTCTACGCCGGCACCTGCAATGCTCATGTGCGCTGGGCGGCGGCCATCAGTCGCTCGACCTGCGCCAGGTCGTCGGCGGTATCCACGCCCGGCCCAGGCACCGCGTCTGCTACGGCCACCGCGATCGCAAGGCCCGACTGCAACGCACGCAGTTGCTCGAGCCGTTCGATCTGCTCGAGCGTCGTCGGTGCCGATGCGGCAAGTCGTTGCAAGACAACAAGTCGATAGGCATAGATTCCGATGTGCCGCCAGGATCCCCGCCAATCCTTCTGGCTGGCAAGACCTGCCGGCGCACCGTCACGATTCCATGGAATCGGCGCGCGGCTGAAATACAGGGCGCGCCCGTCGGCGCTCATGACGACCTTGACGACATTCGGATCGAGATATTCATCGATCACGGTGATCGGGGTGCACAGCGTCGCGATATCCGCACCCGGATCGCTCGCGAGCAAGCCCGCAGCCTGGTCGATCAGCGTCGGCGGCAACAATGGCTCATCCGCCTGCACGTTGACCACGACGGAATCGTCATCCCAGTGCCGGCGCCGCGCAATCTCGGCGATGCGATCCGTGCCTGAGGGGTGATCCGGGGATGTCAACTCAACTTCGGCGCCGAATGCGGAGCAGGCTGCGCGGACACGCTCGTCATCGGTTGCAACGACGACCTCGTGGGCGCCGGATCGCACTGCGAGCCGATGCACGTGTTCGATCATCGGCCTGCCTCCCACCGGCGCGAGTACCTTGCCAGGCAGACGCGTCGACGCAAATCGGGCAGGAATCACAACTCGAAACATTCATCGCCCCGCGAGCGCGGGATCGTCCATCGACAGGCGGCGCGCCTCGTCCGGCAGCATGACTGGAATGTCATCGCGCATCGGGTATGCAAGTCGGTCGGCCCGGCACAGAAGCTCGCGTGATTCGCGAATCCACTGCAACGGACCCTTGCAGACCGGGCAGGCCAGGATATCGACCAACTTGTCATCCACCGTTTCACGCTCCCAGGTTTCAGGCTCGTGCCAGATCCATGATGCGGTTCAACAGCGCAGTTGCCGCCGGTCCTTCAATGCGCGCGTCGACCTCGACGTACCAGGCATGCTGCAGGTCGCCGTGCGGGCATTTTACGGCATCTTTCTCGGTCATCAGCACAGCTTGTACGCCGTCATTGGCGATTGTCGCCGGGGGTACCGCCGCATGATCGGGCAGCGGATGCTCGTCCAGACTCAAGCCATGCACGCGCAACATCGCAAAGAACCGGTCTGGATTGCCGATTGCCGCAATCGCGCGGACTCTCCGGCCGGCAAAGGCCGCCAGCGGCAGGCGCTCGCCGCCTTGCAGCGCAACGACAGCAGCAGGCACAAGATTCATCGATATGGCGCCCGGCCACGAAAACCCGGGGCCATTCACGACCACCGCATCGACTTCACTGAGCCGGGTGCGCGGCTCACGCAGCGGCCCAGCCGGCAGCAGGCGCCCATTGCCAAGCCCCCGTATCCCGTCGACGACCGCGATTTCCAGGTCCCGTTCGAGCGAATAGTGCTGCAGGCCATCGTCACACAGGATCAGGTCGCAAATCGGTTCCAGCAAACGTACCGCATCGGCCCGACGGGAAGCGATCGCCACCGGCGACCGCAGGCGCCGGTGGAGCATGAGGGCCTCGTCGCCGGCCGCTGCTGCATCATCGGCATCGCTGACCAGCCTGGCCGGTACGCCGTCACCGCGATAACCGCGGCTCGCAATGCCGACGCGCAGTCCACGCGCCGCAAGCTCCCTCGCGAGCCAGATGACAATCGGAGTCTTGCCCGTGCCACCAACGCTCAGGTTGCCGACGACGACCACGGGTCGCCGCGAGCGGTATTTCCCAAACACTCCAGTCCGGTATGCGGACCGTCGTAGTCCGGCAACCGCTGCAAACAGCAAGGCAAGGGGTTGCAGCCACCAGCCACGCGAGTCATCGCCATACCAGGTCTTCAGCAGCCATTTCTGCATCACGAAGATGCCTATACGTTGAACTGGATCCGGTGCAGCGCCGTATAGACGCTGCCGGCTGCGAGCAGTTCGGCATGGGTGCCAGACT
>SHZN01000011.1 GCA_009692245.1 Gammaproteobacteria bacterium | reverse complement strand
GGCCTCGTAGATGACGACCGCCGCGGCGTTCGAGAGATTGAGGCTGCGGTTGCCGGGGATCATTGGTAACCGGATCACCTGGCCGGCGGCGAATATCGAGAGCACCTCGCCCGGAAGCCCGCTGGTCTCGCGGCCAAAGAGGAAAGCGTCACCGGCCTGATAGCGTTGGTCGGTGTGGCGCTTGCCGCCCTCCGTTTCGACCGGAAACACGCGCGCGGTATCCAATTGTTGCAGGCAGGCGGCCAGGTTGGGGTGCTCACGCACCCGAGCAAGGTCGTGATAGTCGAGTCCGGCGCGCCGCAGCTGGGCGTCGTCCAGGGAGAAGCCGAGCGGTCGCACGAGGTGCAGCGTCGTCCCGGTGTTTGCGCACAGCCGGATGATGTTACCGGTATTGGGCGGGATTTCCGGCTTGAACAGGATCAGGTGGAACATCGGGCCTGGCCGCAGATGCGGGGTTCCTGGAACCCCTCCACTATAATCGCGCCGTGGCCGCCATCGCCTCCCCCACGGATCCCTCGCTCGCCCTCGAGTTTTGCGGACTCAGGCTCGTATCGCCAATCGTATTGCTATCGGGCTGTGTCGGCTTCGGCGAGGAATACACGCGCGTCGAGGGATTTTCGAACCGAGAGGTCGGCGCGATCGTCCTGAAAGGCACGACACTGAAGCCGCGGCTCGGCAACCCCCTGCATCGCGTCACCGAGACCCCGATGGGCATGATCAATGCGATCGGCCTCCAGAACCCCGGCGTGGACCATGTCGTGCAGAACATCCTGCCGACGCTCGACTTCGGCGAGACGCGCTTCTTCGCCAATGTCTGCGGCTCGACCATCGACGAATACGTCGAGGTCACGCGGCGTTTCGACGATTCTCCGATCGACGCAATGGAGATCAACATCTCCTGCCCGAATGTCAGGGAAGGCGGCGTGCAGTTCGGCAATTACCCCGAGATGAGCGCGAAGGTCGTGGCGGCTTGCCGCAAGGTCACGAAGAAACCGCTGATCACAAAGCTCTCGCCCAACCAGACTGACATCCGCGAGAACGCGCGCCTGTGCATCGAGGCGGGCAGCGATGGGCTCGCGGTCATCAATACGATCTCGGGCATGGCGGTGGACCTGAAGACGCGCCGGCCCATCATCGGCAATGTGCAGGGTGGTGTGTCGGGACCGGCGATAAAGCCGATCGCGCTTTTAAAAGTGCGCCAGGTCTACGAAGTCGCAAAGCCACATCGCGTGCCGATCATTGGCCAGGGCGGCATTGAAAGCGCCAATGACGCGCTCGAGTTCCTGATCGCCGGCGCGACCACAGTTGGGGTCGGCACCGGCCTCTTCTACGATCCGCTGCTGTGCCCGAAGATCAACGCGGGCATTGCGAATTACCTGCGCGCTGCGAAGATGAGATTAGTCGCTGAATTAATCGGCTCGCTGATCGCGGGCCCTGCGGGGAATTGCGGCTAGCGGGCGTTCAGCCGTCGCCAATGCCGAGTTCCCGCAGCTTTCGCGTCAGCGTATTGCGCCCCCAGCCGATCAGCTTCGCGGCTTCCTGACGGCGCCCCTGGACGCTCGAGAGCGCGACGCGCGCAAGCGTGCGTTCGAATTCCGGCCCCGCCACTTCGAGCAGCGGTGCGCCGCCTGCCGATAGTTGCCGTGTTGCCCAAGCCTCCAGTTCGCGGCTCCAGCTGTCGAGCGCCGGTGCCACCGCGCCCTCACCGCCGAGATCGGCTGGAATGTCTTCCGTGCGGATCTCGCGTCCGGGGGCGGTCACTGTCAGTCTTCGTGCGGCATTCACGAGCTGGCGCACATTGCCCGGCCAGTCGAAGGCGACCAGGCAGCGTTCAGCATCGCGTGTCAGCGTCTTTGGCTCGCCCCCGAGTTCGCGCGCGGCCACCGCAAGATAATGCACCAGCAGTTCCGGGATGTCGCCGCGCCGTTCCCGCAGGGTCGGCACGCGGATGCGGATCACATTGAGCCGGTGCAGCAGGTCCTCGCGGAACAATCCCTTGCGGACCCGTGCGTCGAGATCCTGGTGTGTCGCCGCGATTACACGCACGTCCACGCGTATCGGCACGCTGCCACCGACCCGGTAGAACTCGCCTTCGGCGAGCACGCGCAAGAGCCGCGTCTGCAGCGCCGTGGACATGTCGCCGATCTCATCCAGGAACAACGTGCCCGCATCCGCCTGCTCGAAGCGGCCGCGGCGCTGCGTGTCCGCGCCCGTGAATGCGCCCTTCTCGTGCCCGAACAATTCGGACTCCAGCAGTTCGGAAGCGATGGCCGAAGTGTTGAGCGCGATGAACGGTCCCGCGGCACGCGGGCTGTGACGATGCAGGGCGCGTGCAACCAGCTCTTTACCGGTGCCGGACTCGCCGGTGACAAGCACCGAGAGGCTCGAGCGCGACAGCCGGCCGATCGCGCGAAACACATCCTGCATCGCTGGCGCATGACCGAGGATGCCCGGGATCGCGGCGGGCGAAATTCCGGCGCCGCGCCCGACAGCGCCCTGCGTCGCCGCGCGGCGCACCAGCGCCACCGCCTCGTCGATGTCGAATGGCTTCGGCAGGTACTCGAACGCGCCGCCCTGATAGGCCGCCACTGCGCTGTCGAGATCCGAATGTGCCGTCATCACGATGACCGGTAGCCCGGGATGGTCGCGCCGCACGCGCTCCAGCAACTGAAGCCCGCCGGTGCCCGGCATGCGGATGTCGGTGATCAGGACGTCGGGCAGGCCCTGCGCGAGTGCCGCGATCGCGCCATCCGCCTGTTCGAAAGAGCGCGGCAACAGGCCACCCTGGCGCAGTGCGCGTTCAAGGACCCAGCGGATCGACGCGTCATCGTCCACCAGCCAGACATCAAGCGGCTTGCTCATGACTCTCCTCCATCGGCAGCAGCAGCGAGAACACGGTGCGTCCCGGCCGACTGTCGAATTCGATGATTCCGCCGTGGCGTATCGCGATGTCCTGCGCGACGGCAAGGCCGAGCCCTGTGCCGCCCGCGCGCGCCGTCACCAGCGGATAGAAAATCGTCTCGCCCAGTTCCGTGGGTACCCCCGGGCCGTTGTCCTCGAATTGCAGTGAAGCCACCACGCGGTGCCTTTCGGCACCGATGGTCGCGTGCGTCAGCGCCCGGCTGCGCATCGTCAGTACGCCGCGCTCGCCCAGCGCCTGCACCGCATTTCGCGCCAGATTCAGCATCGCCTGCACCATCAGGTCACGATCGAGTGCAAGCAATGGCAGGCTTGGATCGTAGTCCCGCTCGATCGCAACCCCGGCAGGCGCTTCCGCGCGCGCCAGCCGGTAAACGTGATCGATCAGTTCATGGACATTGACTGGCTCGCGCCGGATCGGCCGCGCGGGGCCGAGCAGGCTGTCGACCAGCGCACATAACCGATCTGCCTCACCGATGATGACGCGCGTGTATTCCTTCAGTTCGTCATTCGGCAACTCGCGCTCCAGCAACTGCGCAGCGCCGCGCAATCCGCCGAGCGGATTCTTGATCTCGTGGGCCAGTTGTCGCGCCATCACGCGGCTGCCTCCCTGCTGGGCAAGGAGTGCGGTGTCGCGCGTGATGCGGCTCGGCTGCGTGGTGTCTGCAATTTCGACGAGTAAGAAACCTGCGTCCGGCACGGCGCCGGCAAGTGGTGTGAGAGTAATGTCCACCTGATAATTCGCATCGCTTCGCGCCGCGGGCGCAAGCTCGAAGCCGCGCATCGCGAGCGGCTCACCGCTCGTGCGGCTTCGCAGGATCAGCGACGCAATCTGCGCGCCGTCGACGAGCAGCGATGCAAGTCGCCGGCCACGCGCCGCGCTGGTGCCGATCGCCAGCAGGTCGCCGGCCGCAGAATTGAGAAAGCAGACGAGACCGCCAGCGTCAATGACAATGATCGCCGTCGCCAGCATGTCGAGCAATGCGCTGGAATCAAGATCGCTGGGACCCGCCGGGGATTCACGCGCCATGGCGTGACTCCACCCGCAGCGGCGGACTGCGGATCAGTTGGCTGGCTTGGGCTTCGGCTTGGGCTTGGGCTTGGGCGGCGGCGGAGCCTGCGGGCTCTGCGGCGAGTTGATCGAAGGCTGGTGCACGTTGAACGTGATCTGCTCGCTCGACAGCAGCGGGGCGCCATTCTGGTCGAGCACCGTCGCGCGCAGGAAATGCGTGCCGCGCTCCAGGCTCGTGATCTCCACCGATGCGCCGCCCTCCGAAGGCATGCGTTTGCCATCCAGGAAGAACACGAGCGTGTGATCGGACTGCAGCGTGCCGCCGAGTTCTGCGGCGACAATGACATTCACATCTGCCCCGAAGAACACCTGATCCGGCGCCGGCTGCGTGATGGTCAGGGACGTGTAGGGAAGCGGGGCCGGCGGCCGGCTGTATGTCTCGCCCGCCCCGTACTCCTGCGGCGGCGCCTCGTATTCGTTGGCGTTCGCGACCGGCACCCGCTCGGCATCGGGCGCGCCGGGCTGGTCCGCGTAATGGACGACTCCATCCCTGTCCACCCATCGGTAGATCTCCTGGGGCTCGGCCGCTAGGGACAACATCAATCCGGCGAGAATCAGGGCTATGCGCATTGGCACAGCATAGCCAGGACTCTGTCGGCCTGACAAAACCGCGGCGGCATTCTGTGAACGCCGTCCCTGCCGCCGGGGCTTCATGCCTCAGAGGCTGTAATACATGTCGAACTCGACAGGATGCGTCGACATCCGGAAACGCGTGACTTCCGCCTGCTTGAGTCCGATGTAGGCGTCGATCAAATCATCCGAAAACACGCCGCCCCGCTTCAGGAATTCGCGGTCGCGGTCGAGATGCTCGAGCGCCATGTCCAGCGAGTGGCAGACCTCCGGGATGTTCTTCGCCTCCTCGGGCGGCAGGTCGTACAGATCCTTGTCCGAGGCCTCGCCCGGATGGATCTTGTTCTGGATGCCGTCGAGTCCCGCCATCATCATCGACGCAAATGCAAAGTACGGATTCGCCGTCGAATCCGGGAACCGCACCTCGATGCGCCGGCCCTTCGGGTTCGGCACCCAGGGGATGCGGATCGATGCCGAACGGTTGCGCGCCGAATAAGCGAGCATGACCGGCGCCTCGAAACCAGGCACCAGGCGCTTGTAGCTGTTGGTACCGGGATTCGTGAACGCGTTGATTGCGCGCGCGTGCTTGATGATGCCGCCGATGTAATACAGCGCGATGTCGGACAGCCCCGCATAGCGATCGCCCGCAAACAGCGGCTTGCCGTCCTTCTGCAGCGACTGGTGCACGTGCATGCCGCTGCCGTTGTCGCCGACCAGCGGCTTCGGCATGAAGGTCAGTGTCTTGCCGTAGCCATGCGCGACATTCCAGAGCGCGTATTTCAGCAGCTGGACCTCGTCGCCCTTCTTCATCAGCGTGTTGGCGGAAACGTTGATCTCGCCCTGGCCGCCGGTACCGACCTCGTGGTGATGCACCTCGACCTTGAGTCCGAGTTCCTCGCAGGCCTGGCACATCGCGGTGCGCAGGTCCTGGAAGCGATCGACCGGCGGCACCGGGAAGTAGCCGCCCTTCACGCCGGGGCGATGACCCATGTTGGCGCCGTCTAAACTTGCGCCCGAATTCCAGGCGCCCTGCACCGAATCGATGTGGTAGCTGCAGCCGTTGATCTCGTTGGTCCAGCGCGCGCTGTCGAAGATGAAGAACTCGTTTTCCGGCCCGAACAGCGCCGTGTCGGCGATGCCGGTGGACTTGAGATAGACCTCGGCGCGCCGCGCGAGTGAGCGCGGATCGCGGTTGTAGCCCTGCATCGTCATCGGCTCGACCACGTCGCAGCGCAGCAGCAGCGTGGTCTCTTCGAAGAACGGATCGATGATCGCAGTCGTTGGATCCGGCATCAGGATCATGTCCGACTCGTTGATGCCCTTCCAACCGGCGATCGACGAACCGTCGAACATCTTGCCGTCGACGAAAAAATCCTCGTCGACCAGACGCGTCGGGATCGTGATGTGCTGTTCCTTGCCCCGCGTGTCCGTGAAGCGCAGGTCGCAATAGCTCGCCTCTTTTTCCTTGATCAGGTTTACGACGTCAGCAGGGGTCATGCTCATCTCCGGAAATCTTGCGGCTTGTGCTCGCGATCCCCTTCACAGTGCAAATCGCGTGCCAGACTGCGAATGATACATAAAACAAGTATTATCAATAAGTTATAATTACACCGAGTCGTGCCTAAACATCATTATGCACGATAATAGTGCGCCTGGTAGCGGTCCAGCACCATTGCGGTGCGACCCGAAATCTTCCCACCGCCGGCGGGCCATCGCCACAATCGCCGGCCAATGCGTCTTAACAAGTTCATCAGCGGGACCGGCGCCTGTTCGCGGCGCGAGGCCGATGCCTGGATCAGCGCGGGTCGCGTGACAGTCAACGGAAAGCCGGCCGCGCTCGGCACGCAAGTGACCGGGGACGATGTCGTACTGCTGGACGGCCAACCGCTTGCGGCTGGCCGCAAGGACGTCTACCTCTTGCTCAACAAGCCGCGCGGCATCACCTGCACGACCGAGCGCCACGTGGCGGACAACATCGTGGATTTTATCGGGCACCGCGAGCGGATATTTCCGATCGGCCGGCTCGACAAGGATTCCGAGGGCCTGATCCTGCTGACCAACAACGGCGACCTCGTCAACAAAATCCTGCGCGTCGAACATCATCACGAAAAGGAGTATCTCGTGCAGGTCGAGCGCCCGGTCACGGCGACATTTCTCGCAATGATGGCCGGGGGCGTGAAAATCGGCGGTGAGAAGACGAAATCCTGCACCGTGACGCAAACCAGTCGCGACACATTTCGCGTCGTGCTGACGCAGGGGCTCAACCGGCAGATCCGCCGCATGTGCTCGGCACTGGGGTTTCGCGTGCAGCGCCTTCAGCGCTTGCGCATCATGCACATCCACCTGGGCACGCTTGCCTGCGGGCGCTGGCGTGACCTGACCGACGCCGAAATCGGGCCCCTGCTCGCAGCCAGGGCCACCCGGACCGCCGCGGGCTGATCGGGTCGCCGCTATACTTGGCGGCCTTTTACAGCACCGCGATCGAATGCCGAAAACACCGAAAGCACAGCCTCCGCGCAATTTTCAGGACCTGATCCTGGCGCTGCAGCGCTACTGGGCAGGCGAAGGCTGCGTGATGCTGCAGCCCTACGACATGGAAGTGGGCGCTGGGACATTCCACACCGCGACCTTCCTGCGCGCGCTGGGCCCCGAGCCCTGGAATGCCGCCTACGTGCAGCCGAGCCGCAGGCCGACCGATGGGCGTTACGGCGACAACCCGTTCCGGTTGCAGCACTACTACCAGTTCCAGGTCGTCATGAAGCCGTCGCCCGACGACATCATCGAGCGCTACTTGGGCTCGCTCGCCGCGCTCGGTATCGACGCGCGGGTCCACGACATCCGCTTCGTCGAGGACAACTGGGAATCTCCGACGCTGGGCGCCTGGGGCCTCGGCTGGGAAGTCTGGCTGAATGGCATGGAAGTCACCCAGTTCACCTACTTCCAGCAGGCGGGCGGGCTCGACTGTCGTCCAGTCACCGGCGAGATCACCTATGGCCTCGAACGCCTCGCGATGTATCTGCAGGGCGTCGAAAGCGTCTACGACCTCGTCTGGACCGATAGCGCGGCGGGGCGCGTGACTTACGGCGACGTCTTTCACCAGAACGAGGTCGAGCAATCGGCCTACAACTTCGAGCACGCCGACACAGCCGCGCTATTCGCCGAGTTCGAGCGCCGTGAGCAGGCCTGCGGGAAACTGCTCGAGGCGAGCCTACCGCTGCCGGCCTACGAACAGGTGCTGAAGGCCTCGCACGCCTTCAACCTGCTGGACGCGCGCAAGTCGATCTCGGTTACCGAACGGCAACGCTACATCCTGCGGGTCCGGGCGCTCGCGCGCGCCGTGGCCGCGGCCTACCACGCGAGCCGCGAGGCGCTCGGCTTCCCGATGCTGCGCGAGGCCGCCAAGTGACGCGCCGGGATTTCCTGGTCGAGATCGGCACCGAGGAATTGCCGCCAAAAAGCCTGTGGGCGCTCACGGAATCATTCCGGGACGGCGTGATTTCGGGCCTCAATGCCACCGGCCTGGCGCACGGCAAGGCAGAGGCCTATGCAACACCGCGGCGCCTCGCGGTATTCGTGCGCCGCCTGGCCGATACCCAGGGCGAGCAGAAACTGGAGCGGCGCGGGCCGCCGGTCTTGGCAGCCTTCGATGCGAATGGACAACCGACACGCGCGGCGCTGGCCTTCGCGGAATCCTGCGGCGTCACGGTCGCCGCGCTCACGCGCGTGACTGAGCCGAAGGGCGAATTCCTGTTCTGTTCCGTCACGCGCGCGGGCGCACCGTCGGCACAGCTATTGCCCGGCATCGTGCAGCGGGCGCTGGACGGGCTGCCGATCGCGCGGCGCATGCGCTGGGGCGCGGGCGAGGTCCAGTTTGTCCGCCCGGTGCATTGGCTCGTCATGCTGCATGGCAACGACGTCGTCGATTGCGAGTTGCTGGGCAAGCGGGCCGGGCGCACGACCCGCGGCCACCGTTTCCACGCGCCCAAGCCGATCGTGCTGCGCGCGCCCGGGGGCTATGTCGCGACCCTGCAAAAACGCGGTTTCGTACTGGTGGACTTCGCCACCCGTCGCGAGCGCATTCGCACCGGTGTGATTGCCGCAGCCCAGGCGGCTGGTGGCGAGGCAATGATCGATCCGTCCGTCCTTGACGAGGTGACGGCGCTCTGCGAATGGCCGGTGCCTATTACGGGCACATTCGACGCCCGCTTTCTCGACTTGCCGCCCGAGGTGCTGATCGCCACATTGCAGGATCACCAGCGTTGCTTTCCCGCGCGTTCGCCCGCAGGCACGCTGCTGCCGCTATTCGTCGCCGTCGCCAACCTCGAAAGCCGCGACCCCGCCCAGGTGCGGGCGGGCAACGAGCGCGTGGTCCGCCCGCGCCTCGCGGATGCCGCGTTCTTCTACGCCGCCGACCGGAAGCAGACGCTCGCTTCGCGCCGCGAATCCCTGAAGGCCGTGACTTTCCAGGCACGCCTCGGCTCGCTTTCCGACAAGACCGCCCGGATTACGGCGTTTGCCGCCCAAATCGCGGGCCTGGCTGGTACGGACGTGGCTGCAGCGCAGCGGTCCGCCGAACTCGCCAAGTGCGACCTGCTGACCGCGATGGTCGGGGAATTCCCGGAATTGCAGGGCGTCATGGGCCGTTACTACGCGACCCATGACGGCGAGCCCGCCGAAGTCGCCGCCGCCATTGCCGAGCAGTACCTGCCGCGCTTTGCCGGCGATGCGCTCCCCGCGACGGGCGCGGGCCTCGCGCTCGCGGTCGCCGACCGGCTTGACACCATTGTCGGCATCTTCGCGATCGGCCAGAAACCGACCGGCGCCAAGGACCCGTTTGGCCTTCGCCGAGCCGCGCTCGGGCTGCTCCGCATCCTGATCGAGAAGCGCGTCGGCATGGACCTGCGCGAGCTGATCATTGCGGTGCTCGATTCGGTGCGCGCCGACACGATGCGCCTGACGGACGGCAAATCGCCGCCGGTCGTGGACAACATCGTGGACGAGGTTTACGGGTTCATGATGGAGCGGCTGCGCGCCTGGTATCTGGAAGGTACAGCCGGCATCACGACTGAGATGTTCGACGCCGTGCTCGACCTGCGCCCGGTGTCGCCGCTCGATTTCGATGATCGCCTGCGCGCGCTGGTCGCCTTCCTCGCGCTGCCCGAGGCGGCGAGCCTGACCGCCGCCAACAAGCGCATCGGGAACATCCTGAAGAAGTCCGGCGAGCAGGCGGGGTTGCGTGTGGATCCACGCCTGTTGACCGATCCGGCTGAGCGGCAGCTTGCCGCCGCGCTCGACGAACTGCGCGTCGAAATCGAGGGCACGATTGCGGGGCGGCGCTATGGCGATGCGATGCACCGGCTCGCCACGCTGCGGCCGGTCGTGGATACATTCTTCGACCGCGTAATGGTCATGGCGGATGATCCCGCCGTCCGCGCAAATCGCCTGGCGCTGCTCGCAGCCTTGCAGCGATTGTTCCAGCACACCGCCAATTTATCGCGCCTGCCCGGCTGAAAAGCAGCTATTTACGGATGTTTATACACATCCATATTCCTTTCAACTGATGGCATTCAAAGACAATTCCCCGGGACGACCCAGCAGAACCGCAAGCTGGCGCCGGATTGCCCCCCTTCAGTGGCTCGCGTCCCTCGTTTACACGATGCTTTTGTTCGCTGAATCGTTTGCCTGGGGCACGTTGATCACGCTCGTCGGCTGGCTGCCATTTCGCCTGCTGTACCCCTTCGCGCGCGGCTGGGCGGGTTCCAGCATGTGGCTCGCGAAAATTTTCTGCGGCCTCGACTGGGTCGTCGAGGGCCGCGAAAACCTCCCGCGCGAAGGCGCGCATATCACGATGTGGAAGCACACCACAGCCTGGGAAACCATGGCCCAGATGGTCATCCTTCCGCCGTCAGCCTGGGTTTACAAACGCGAGATCCTGTGGATTCCGCTGGTCGGCTCCGCGACCTGGTTGATGCGCGGAATCGCGATCGACCGTGGCTCTGGTCACCGCGCCGTCAACCAGATCCTGGACCAGGGCCGGGCGCGCCTGGCGGCTGGCGTCTGGGTCATGATCTTTCCGGAGGGCACGCGCGTCGGTCCCGGCGAGAAACGCAAGTACGGCATGTCGGGGGCGCTCTTGGCATCCCAGACCGGAGCGAAGCTGATCCCCATTGCGCACAACGCCGGCGACTTCTGGCCGCGCCGCGGGCTGCTGAAAAAACCGGGTCTGATCCGGGTCGTGATCGGCCCGCCGATAGAGACCACCGGCCGTGACCCACGAGAGCTCAATGCGGAGGTTCACGCATGGATCGAGGGTGCGATGGCCAGAATTTCGACCGTGCCAGGCTCACCTTAGGGCAATGCGCATTCCATCACTTGCCGGCGTATCCTGATCGTCTGTCTGTCCATAGTCCCGCGGCGATTCGACGGCCAGCACCCGTCAGCCCAGTGGATCTGCCGCTCCCGGGGGTTCTCGCAATGAATATCGCATCACTTGCCGCATCGGCCGCGTCAGTCTTCCTGCTCGCTCTTTCAGGCTGCATGACGGCCTCGCAACATCGCGCCGAAGTTGAGAAACCGGCGGGTGATGAACTCACGGTGGGTACCGTTCAGAAGGAGATCCGCGTGGGGATGTCCGGTGCGGAAGTTGCGGCCGTACTTGGCGCGCCCAACATCGTGAGCACCGACGAAGAGCGCCGCGAAGTCTGGATTTACGACAAGATTTCCACCGATGTCGCCTACTCGTCGAGCAGTGGCGGCCTGTCAACCCTGATATTGGGCGGCGGGGGCAGCGTCGCTGGCGGTGTCGGCGGCAGCGCGAACCGCGGTGCCGGCGCGTCTTCTACGTCCCAGAAGACGCTCACAGTCATCATCAAGTTCGACAACGACAAGAAGGTGCGTGATTTCGCGTACCACACGTCCACCTTCTAGGGCGCGCAAACGGCCCTTGCCCAGGATGCGCGAGCATGGATTGGCGGGAGCGGTGATCGCGGGTTGCCTGCTGGCTATGGGCGGCTGCGCAACCATTCCCAAGGACGCGTTAGTCCTGTCGCCAGACTCCCTGGAGCGCCGCCAGCTTCAGACGCGTCGTATTGAGGGTATCGGCGAAAAGGAATTGCTCAGCGCCGCGGCAGGGGTACTGCAGGATCTGGGTTTCAATATCGACGAAAGCGAAACCAGGCTCGGCGTCATCGTCGCATCCAAGGATCGGTCGGCCATCACCGGGTCGCAAATCACGGGCGCCGTCCTGCTGGCGCTGCTTGGGGCCTATCATGCAGTCGACAAGACCCAGAAAATCCGCGTTTCCCTGGTGACACGCCCTGCGGTCGCGGCTGACGGCGCGGCACTGACCGACAGTCACCTCCTGCGAATCACGATCCAGCGAGTTGTGCGAGACACGCAGGGTCAGGTGACGCGCATCGAGTCCATCGAGGAACCCGCGATCTACCAGGAGTTCTTCGAGAAGCTGTCGAAGAGCGTATTCCTCGAGGTTCAGCAAATATGAAAAGCGCCGGCTGCTCAGTCCTGCTGGTCGCTCTTGCGGCGCTAACCCCGGGTTGCGCTCCGTCCACCAAGGCCGTCATGGAAACGAGTCAGAGCGCAGTCGCGCTGCGCAGCTTTCAGCAGCGCGCTTTTGACACGACGAACAAGGAAACGACGCTGCGCACCGTCATTTCAACGCTCCAGGACCTGAGTTTCGTCGTGGACAAGGCCGACCTGGACCTCGGCACCGTCAGCGCAACAAAGCTTTCCGGTTACCAGTTGAGGATCACCGTCACCGTTCGGCCACGCGGCACAACCCAATTACTGGTTCGCGCGAACGCGCAATACATGGACCAGGCGGTTGAGGATCCAAAGCCGTACCAGGACTTCTTCATTGCGCTTGAAAAATCGATGTTCCTGACAGCCCATCAGGTCGACTGATTACCGTCGGCCGGCGCTGTTTCGCGCCCCCTCCCCTTAGACGTCCAGATTGACGACGTAGAGCGCGTTCTTCTCGATGAATTCGCGGCGCGGTTCGACCGCGTCCCCCATCAGCGTCGTGAAGATATCGTCTGCCGCCACCGCATCCTCGACGCGCACCTGCAGCAGGCGACGGACCTCGGGGTTGATCGTCGTTTCCCAGAGTTGCCCCGGATTCATCTCCCCGAGGCCCTTGTAACGCTGGATCGTCTGGCCCTTGCGCGCCTGTTCCAGCAGCCAGCTCATCGCCTCGGGGAAGGCGGAGATCTCCAGCCGCTCGCTGCCGCGCGTCACACTGGCACCCGCGCCGATGAAATCGCTGAGCGTCGCGCCAAGCTCGGCGATCCGTGCGTATTCGGCGGATTCGAAGAATTCCCGCTGCAGGTGTTTCTCCGCTGTCACGCCGTGCTCGGAGCGCGCGACGTCGACGCGTAGCGGTGCGCCCTCCTCGTTCCGGCGCACCGAGAGCTGATAGCTGTGAACCAGGCTGCCATCCGAATTGAGGCGCGCCTCGAGTTCTTTCGCCCAGCCCTCGAGCCAGGCCGCGTCCGCGAACTGCTGCTCGCCGACCGGGCGCATCGTGAGCAGCTGCTCGAGCAGGCGCCGATCATAGCGCCGCGACCAGCGGCCGATGATGGCCCTGACGTCCATGTACTGCCTGGCCAGCATTTCGAGTCCCGAGCCTGCCAGGGGCGGGGCCTCTGGATTTACATGCAGCGCCGCGCCGTCCAGTGCGCTTGTCAGCAGCAACTGGTCAAGCTCGACCTCGTCCTTGACGTAAAGCTCCTGCTTGCCGCGCTTGATCTTGAACAGCGGCGGCTGTGCGATGTAGATGTGGCCGCGCGCGATCAGTTCGGGCATCTGCCGGTAGAAAAATGTCAGCAACAACGTGCGGATATGGCTGCCGTCAACATCCGCATCCGTCATGATCACTATGCGGTGATAGCGCAGTTTTTCGATATCGAAGTCGTCATGACCGATACCGGTACCGAGCGCGCAGATCAGCGTGACCACTTCCTGCGATGACAGCATCTTGTCGAAGCGCGCCTTCTCGACATTCAGGATCTTGCCCTTCAACGGCAGCACCGCCTGTGTGCGCCGGTCCCGGCCCTGCTTCGCCGAGCCGCCGGCGGATTCGCCCTCGACGAGGAAGATTTCGGACTTCCCCGGATCCTTCTCCTGGCAATCGGCGAGCTTGCCCGGCAGGCCGGAGCCGTCCAGCGCGCCTTTGCGCCGCGTCATCTCGCGCGCCTTGCGCGCCGCTTCGCGTGCACGCGCCGCGTCGATGATCTTCATGCAGATGCCCTTCGCATCCGCCGGGTGCTCGAGCAGGAATTCGCCGAGCTTTTCCGCGACCACGGATTCGACTGCGCCCTTGACCTCGGATGAAACGAGTTTGTCCTTGGTCTGGGACGAGAACTTCGGGTCCGGCATCTTGATCGAGAGGATCGCGGTCATGCCTTCGCGCGCGTCGTCGCCGGTCGGCGAAACGTTCTCACGCTTGGCACGGCCTTCTTTCTCGATGAAATCGTTGATCTTGCGCGTCAGCGCCGCGCGGAAGCCCGCGAGGTGCGCGCCGCCGTCCTTCTGCGGGATATTGTTCGTGTAGCAGTACATCGCTTCCTGGTAGGAATCGTTCCACTGCGCAGCGACCTCGACCGAAATCGGGCCTTCCTGGCCGTGGAAATAGAAGATATTCGGATGGATGGCCGTGCGACTGCGATTCAGGTATTGCACGAAGGCGCTGACGCCGCCCTGGTGCTCGAACACGTCGCTCTTGTCCTCGCGCTCGTCGATGAGTTCGATGCGCACGCCGGAATTCAGGAACGACAGTTCGCGCAGGCGCTTCGCCAGCCAGTCGTAGGAGAACGTGGTATTCGTGAAAATCGTGTTGCTCGGCTTGAAGCGCACCGTGGTGCCGCGCTCCGCGCTTGATCCGACAACAGTGAGCGGGCCCTGCGGCTCGCCGAGGCGATACTGCTGGCGGTGAAGCTTGCCATCGCGCGCGATCGTCAATGTCAGCGCGCCAGAGAGCGCGTTGACGACGGAAACCCCGACACCATGCAATCCGCCGGCAACCTTGTAGGAGTTGTCGTCGAATTTTCCGCCCGCGTGCAGCACGGTCATGATGACCTCGGCTGCGGAGCGGCCTTCTTCGCTGTGGATATCCGTCGGGATGCCGCGGCCGTTGTCCTGCACCGTCACCGATTCGTCGGCGTGAATCGTCACGACGATGCGATCGCAGTAGCCCGCCAGGGCCTCGTCGATGGAGTTATCCACGACCTCGAAAACCATGTGGTGGAGGCCAGTGCCATCGTCCGTGTCGCCGATGTACATCCCGGGCCGCTTGCGGACGGCCTCGAGGCCTCTTAACACCTTGATTTTACTGGAGTCGTAGTTGTCGTCGGCGGACGCCTGGGGGCCTGGCTGCATAATCTGGAAATTCTAGCACGAAAATCGTTGTTTTTGCTTTGTTTTTCAGTTGCTTGGCATGGCTCGGGCGGGTCTCGCGCGCCAGGCCGCTGCCTGTGGATGATTATGTGGAAATCATGGGCTTTTCTGCGCCTGCCACCAGGGTCTTACTGCGCTGCAAAATAGTTTTGGCTGCCCGTTCCACGTGGAACACCGCCCGCTCAGTCCGGCCGAATGGTGCCCTGTTCCACGTGGAACATTCGGCCACGCTCCGGCAGCCCCCGAATATCGCTGCGCAGCGAGGTAACCCATAGCTGGGCTGGAACCGCGCGTACTGCTGACATGAGTCGCGCGAGGTTCTCGCCGTCGAGCTCCGCAGCCGGGTCATCGAGCAGGAGCGCCGAACGCCCCGGGCGCTCTTCCTCCTGGATTTGCAGCTGCGCCAACATCAGGCCGGCGGCAACCAGTTTTTGCTGGCCTCGTGATACGTGGTCCTTGGCCGCCAGCCCACCGACCTCGACCGCTGCGTCTCCACGGTGGGGCCCCGATTGGGTCGCGCCATAGCGCTGGTCCCGCCCCCTGTCGGCTCCGAGCGCCTCCAGTAGCGGCTTGTTTTCGTCCCAGCCCCGGCTATGTACCAGCGTGATCGGACTGCCTAGCAGGGCCTCGCCAATCGTCCGCAGCGGGTCCCGCAGTCGCGCCAGATAGGCCTCGCGTTGCCGAACCAGCTCCTCGCCGCTGGCGCCGAGCTCCTGTTCCCAGGCTGCGAGATCGCTATCGGCCCGGCCCTGCTTGAGCGCGGCGTTCCTCTGCCTGAGCGCGAGGTGATACCGCCGCCAAGTCGTCAGGAAGGCTGGTTCCACGTGGAACACCCCCCAGTCAAGAAATCGGCGCCGGCGGCCCGGGCCCTCTTCCAGCAGCTTGTGAATTTCGGGGTCGATGACCTGTGCCGGAAATTGCTCCGCAAGTGCCGCAACGCCGCTGGCCGGCGCGCCGCCAGCCTGCCAATCCGTTCCGTTGCGGCGCGCCCGAACACCCAGCATGACCGGCGCCACACCGCCGCTGCTGCGGCCCGTCAGGACGAATGCATCCTGGCCGTGGCGGATCAGTGAATCCCGCCGGCGGCTGCGAAAGGAACGGCCGCGGCCCAGGAAAAAAGCGGCCTCGAGCAGGCTGGTCTTGCCAGAAGCATTCGGCCCGATAAAAATATTGGCGGCCGGATCCAGCTCCAGCTCGACGGACGCCAAGCATCGAAATTGTTCGGCGCGAAACCAGCTGAGGGGCATTGCGCCCCTTACAGTCTCATCGGCATGACGACGTAGCGGGCGCTGCTGGTGCCCGGCGCGCGCACCAGGCAGCTGGAATTACCGTCAGTCACGCCGATCTCGACTTCAGCCCCGTCGACGGCCGCCAGCGCTTCGAGCAGGTAAGTCACGTTGAACCCCACCTCCAGCTCGTCGCCCTTGTAGTTCACCTCTACCTGTTCCTCGGCCTCTTCCTGTTCCGGGTTGTGCGCTTGCAGCGTCAGCGAGTTCTTTTTGAGTGCCAGCCGAATGCCGCGATATTTCTCGTTGGCCAGGATTGAAGTCCGGTGCAGGGCCGCGCGCAGCATTTCCCGATCGGCAACGACCGCTTTCGTCGGCGCCGCCGGAATAACCCGGCTATATTCCGGGAATCTGCCGTCAATAAGCTTCGATGTGAACCGAACGTCGCCGATCTGGGCGCGAACGTGATTAGTCCCGATCGTAATCGAGACGTTGCCTTCGGTGCCCAGCAACCGCTGCAATTCCAGGACGCCTTTGCGCGGAACTATGACCTGCTGGGCCGGCGCCTTGGACGGCAGGTCCATTTCGCACAAAGCCAGACGATGGCCGTCAGTCGCGACCGTTCGCAGCATTTTCCCATCCGTTTCGAGCAACATTCCATTTAAGTAATAGCGCACATCCTGTTGGGCCATTGAAAAGTGGGTCTTGTCCAGCAAGCGCTTCAGATCCGCCTGGCCGAGCTCCAGTGTTTGCTGTAGAGCAAGCTCATCGATGACAGGAAAATCAGCGGCAGGGAGGGTAGCAAGCACAAAGCGGCTGCGGCCACCGCGAACCGTTACTTTGTCCCCTTCCTGGGAAATGGTCAGGGTCACCCCGTCTGGCAGCGAGCGGCAAATATCCAGGAACTTGCGTCCAGGAATCGTGATCTGCCCATCGGCGCCTGATTTGATCTCGGCCTGCGCCACGAGCTCAACTTCGAGATCGGTTGCCGTGATTGAGAGCTTCCCCTGTTTCGCGGACAACAGCAGATTCGCGAGTATCGGCATTGTCTGCCGGCGCTCGACAACACCGATGACGGACTGAAGCGCGCCCAGCAGGTGTTCCCGTTCAGCACTGAATTTCATCTGTGCACCTGATTTGAATTAATGATTCTTTATGACTGTAGTAGTAATAGAGCAGTGTATTTTCGGTGGAAAACACCTGAAAATCGACGTACCGCAACGGCTTGCAGGAAGCACAAGCACATGTGTTGCCTGCGGTCTTTCTCTGTCTCTCCTGTGGATCGATTGTGGAGCAAAAAGCGTCCGGAGCAACCCCACACATTATCCACATCAACCGGTCAGGATTCTCAACAGGTTCAGATAATCCTCACCCGTGCGCCGCTCGCTCTCGCGCAGGCTCTTGACCCGATCACAGGCGTGCATCACGGTCGTGTGATCGCGCCCGCCAAAAGCGTCGCCGATCTCCGGAAGGCTGTGATTAGTCAATTCCCGGGCCAGCGCCATAGCGACCTGGCGCGGCCGCGCGATCGAGCGGCTGCGGCGCTTCGAAAGCAGGTCCGCCATCCGGATCTTGTAATACTCGGCGACGGTTTTCTGGATGTTCTCGATCGTGACGAGCCGCTCCTGCAGGGCCAGCAGGTCCTTGAGCGCTTCGCGGGCGAATTCCAGCGTAATCGGCCGGCCCGTGAAGCGCGCGGTTGCGAGCACCCGGCGCAGCGCCCCCTCCAGTTCGCGGACATTGGAGCGGATCCGCTTGGCGATGAAGAAGGCGACCTCTTCGGGCAGCGTGTCGCCGCCGGCCTGCGCCTTGCCGATCAGGATCGCGACGCAGGTTTCGAGCTCCGGCGGCTCGATGGCCACCGTCAGGCCCCAACCCATGCGGGATTTCAGCCTCTCCTCGAGGCCAGCGACCTCTTTGGGGTAACGGTCGCAGGTCAGGATGATCTGTTGCTGGCCTTCCAGCAGTGCATTAAACGTGTGGAAAAACTCTTCCTGGGAGCGGTCCTTGCCGGCGAAGAACTGGATATCGTCGATCAGGAGCCCGTCGAGCGTGCGGTAGGCCTGCTTGAATTCCGCGATGGTGTTGTGCTGCAGCGCGCGGACCATATCGCTGACAAAGCGCTCGCTGTGCACGTAAGCGATGCGCGCGGCCGGGTTGCGCAGGCGCATGAGATTTCCGGCCGCATGCATCAGGTGGGTCTTGCCGAGACCGACGCCGCCGTAGATAAAAAGCGGGTTATAGGCCTTGCCGGGGTTTTCGCCGACCTGCACGGCAGCCGCGCGAGCGAGCTGGTTGCTCTTGCCTGCGACAAAGCTCGCGAATGTGAAATCCGGGTTAAAACGGCTGCCGACGACCTGTGCTTCGCGCCGGCGAACAAGCGGCGCCGCGACTTCCGGGGCGGGCGGCGCATCCTCGCGGCGCGAGCCGACCTCGAGCACGACGCAGGTTTCGGCGCCATTACTCGCCGCGCCGATCAGCTGCTCGATGCGGCTGTAGAGATTCTGCTCGATCCAGGAGACGACGAAACGGTTGGGTGCCAGCAGCACGAGCGAGCCATCGCGCTCGATAGCCTGCAGCGGGCGCACCCAGGTGTTGAACTGCTGCTCCGGCACCTCGTTTTCCAGTTGGCGCAGACAGTGGTGCCAAAGCGAGCCGTGCACGAGCAACTCCTCTTAGGCGCCCGAGTCTATAACCGCAATCAGGGACGCGCCAGAGTTATCCACAGGCCCCATCGGTTGACAGCGGCGGCGGCGCTCCGTAACCTTGCCGCCCTTTGCCTGCATCGGCAGGTCTTTATTTTTCAAAGGTTTGGGACCGATAGTCATGAAGCGCACCTACCAGCCAAGCAAGATCAAACGCAGGCGCACCCACGGGTTCCGCGCCCGCATGGCGACCAAGACGGGCCGCCGGGTCCTGAAACGCCGCCGCGCCAAGGGCCGCAAGCGCCTGGCTGTCACCGAACTCCGCTGACGAGTGGACTTACGTCAGGTCGCGCGGGTCTGCGGGCCGGCCAGAAGCTCTCCACCGCCGCCGAATTCGAGCGCGCGCGCAAGAGCCAGCACCGGCAGGCCGATTCGCTTTTCTCGGTCCAATGGATCGAGAACGGCCACGACAGTGCGCGGATCGGCATGGCCGTTGGCGTGCGCTCGGTGGGCGCGGCCGTCACGCGCAATCGTGTGCGGCGCCTGATCCGCGAGTCTTTCCGTTTGCGCCGGCAGGAGTTGCCAGCCGTGGATATTTTCGTCATTGCGAGATCGGGTGTGCGCGGCGCAAGCAACGCACAGATTTTCGCGAGCCTCGCACGTCTTTGGCAGGGAATCCGGCCCGCACGATGAAAACGCTGCTGCAACTGCCGATACGACTTTACCGCTGGCTGATCAGCCCGATGCTCGGCACGAACTGCCGCTACCACCCCAGCTGTTCTGCCTATGCACTGGAAGCCATCGAAAAGCACGGCGCCGCGCGCGGCGGCTGGTTGTCGGTCAGGCGCGTTTGTCGTTGCCACCCCTGGGGCGGCGATGGTTATGACCCGGTGCCATTGGTGCGCGGCTGATGGAACAGCAGCGCATTTTCGTGTGGGTCGGGCTGCTCCTTGTCCTGTGGCTCAATGTCGATGCCTGGATGAAGGATGCCGCTGCACCCCAGACGGTCCCCGCCGCGGTGACGGCGGGCGCGCCCGCTATTGCGGGCAGCGCGGCGGGCGCAATACCCGCGGGCGGTGCGCTTTCCGATGAGCTGCCAAGCATGGCGGGCGAAACACCGGCGGCAACTACGCCGGAAGCGGCACCTGCCGAAACAGCGGCGCCGGGTGTGGCGAAGATCCATGTCATCACGGACGTACTGGACCTCGACCTGAATCTAGTGGGGGGCGAATTTATCCGTGCGGACCTGCTGAAATATCCGCGCCAGAAGGACGACCCGACCACGCCGGTGCGGTTGTTCAACAACGACTCGAAAGACTCCCAGTTCTTGTTCCAGTCGGGCCTGACGAGCGGCGAGCCCGGGCGCGCCGAGCCAAACCACAAGGCGGAATTCAGCGTCACTGCCAGCGAATACCGCTTGGCCGAAGGCGCGGACGAGTTACGCGTGCCACTTTCCTGGTCGGATGGCGCCGGTCTTTCGGTGACGAAGACGTTTGTATTGCATCGCGGCAGCTATGCCGTGGATATCCAGTACCGTGTCGCGAATGCAGGCGAGGCGACCGTAAGGCTCGCCTCCTATGCACAGATCCTGCGCCACTGGGAGGAAGTCGAGCGCTCGATGTGGAACGTGGAAAGCTACGCCTTCCGTGGTCCGGCGATCTATGACGGCGAGACCTACCAGAAGCTCGACATCGAAGACGAAGAAGACCAGGCGCTCTCGCGGTCGATCGCGGGCGGCTGGGTCGCCGCGCTGCAGCACCACTTCGTCGCTGCGATCGTCCCGGCGGCGGGACAGCCCTACCAATATGAACTGCGCGTCAAGGATCGCGACTTCCTGCTGCGCGTGGTTGGTCCCACGCAGAGCGTGGCGTCGGGCGGTAGCCTCGAGCTGACCGAGAAACTCTTCGTCGGTCCGAAGCTGCAGGAGCAATTACAGGCAACCGGGCCGGAGCTCAGGCGGTCGGCGGACTACGGCAAGCTGACGATCCTTGCGCAGCCACTGTTTTGGATCCTGTCCAAGGTCCACGGGGTGATCGGCAATTGGGGCTGGACCATCATCATCGTCACGTTCCTGATCAAGCTGGTGTTCTACAAGCTGTCGGAAACGAGCGGCCGTTCGATGGCGAAGATGCGCACGGTCGCGCCGCGGCTCAAGGCCGTGCAGGAGCGCTACAAGGACGATCGCGAAGGCCAGGCGCGCGCGATGATGGAACTCTACAAGCGCGAGAAGATCAATCCGGTCGCGGGTTGCCTGCCGGTGGTCGTGCAGATCCCGTTCTTCCTCTCGTTTTACTGGGTGCTGCTGGAAAGCGTCGAGATGCGCCAGGCACCGTTCATGGGCTGGATCCAGGATCTTTCGGCGCGCGACCCGTTCTTCATCCTGCCGATCCTGATGGGTGCCGCGATGTTCGGGCAGTTCAAGCTGAACCCGACGCCGCCGGATCCGGTGCAGGCCAAGATCTTCGCGTTCATGCCCGTCGTGATGACGGGGATGTTCATGTGGTTCCCGTCCGGCCTCGTATTGTACTGGCTGACGAATACGCTCCTGTCCATTGCCCAGCAATGGAAGATCAATCGCGTGGTCGAAGCCGAGGACAAGAAGCGGCGGAGCGGCTAGCGCGGGCATACTCGCTGCCGATGAGCGACGACAGCGACACCATCGTTGCAGCGGCCACCCCGCCCGGGCGCGGCGGCATCGGGATCGTGCGGATCTCCGGTCCCGGAACACGCGCGATCGCTGAATCGATGCTGGGCCATGTACCGCAGCCGAGGCACGCGGACACCGCCGTGTTTGCGGATGCCGATGGTCGCGCAATCGATACTGGCCTCGCGCTTTTTTTCCCGGCGCCGCGATCATTCACGGGCGAAGACGTGCTGGAGTTGCACGGGCACGGCGGCCCCGTCGTGATGGACCTGATCATCCGCCGCGTTACTGAACTCGGCGCGCGGCCGGCGCGGCCGGGAGAATTCAGCGAGCGGGCTTTCCTGAACGACAAGATCGATCTCGCGCAGGCCGAGGCCATCGCGGACTTGATCGGCGCCGGTTCCGCAGAGGCGGCGCGCGCGGCGCTCGGTTCACTCGCCGGCGAATTCTCGCGCGAGATTGCGTCCCTGACCACGCAGATCATGGAACTGCGCGCCTTCGTTGAGGCCGCGATCGACTTTCCGGACGAGGATGTGGAATTCCTGGATAGCCTCGCCGTGCGCGGCCGGCTCTCCGGTATCGCCGAAAGCTTCGAACGCATCGGCCGGGCCGCGAATCAGGGCCGCGCGCTGTCGGAAGGGCTCACAGTCGTGATCGCGGGGCGGCCGAATGCGGGCAAGTCGAGCCTCCTCAATGCGCTCGCAGGCCATGACGCGGCGATCGTAACGGGCATTCCCGGCACGACGCGCGATCTGCTGCGTGAACGCATCGAGATCGACGGCCTGCCGATTCATGTGATCGACACAGCGGGCCTGCGCGACCGCCCGGATGTCATCGAGGAGGAGGGCATCCGCCGCGCCCGTGCGGAGATGCGCCGCGCAGATCTCGTGCTCTATGTGATCGATTCGGGTGCGGGCCCGCTGCGGGGCGAACTCGAAGCACTGGCGAACGATCCGCCGGTTGTCGCGGTGTGGAACAAGATCGACATCGCCGCGTCGCCGGCGGGCCATACGGGCATCGCGATCTCTGCGCTGACTGGGGCGGGGCTGCCGGCGCTTCGTGAACGCCTGAAGGCCGCCGCCGGTTATCGTGCGGGGGACGCCGGCGTGTTTTCGGCAAGGCGAAGGCATCTCGACGCGCTCGCGCGCGCAGAGCGGCTCGTGCAATCCGCCGCTGCGCGGCTTGCTGAGCGGGCGGCTTTCGAGCTGGTTGCCGAGGAACTACGCCTTGCCCAGCGGGCGCTCGGTGAGATCACCGGAGAAGTCACGAGCGAGGCCCTGTTGGGCGCCATTTTTGCGGGTTTCTGCATCGGTAAATAAGCCGCTGGCGCATTGCGCGAAACGTTCATCCCACCTAACCTCGATGTCGGGGGATTTTGACATGGGCGCCATTGATACCAGCATTCTGTTTGTCTACCTCGCGCTGATGGTGGGGCTCGGTTTTTACGCGCAGCGCCGCAAGCAAAACGTCGAGGATTATTTTGTGGCGGGTCGGCGCGTTGGCCCTTTCACGATCGCGTGCTTGTGGGTTGCGGCCTGGGTTGGCGGAGCCGCTGTGGTCGGCACGTCGGCACGGGTGTACGAATTCGGCGTGACCGGTGTCTGGTACATCCTGGCAGAGGCGATTGGCTTGCTGCTGTTCGGCCTGACCATGGCCAGGCGCGTGAAGCAGCTCGGCGACCGCCACCAGCACCTGACCTACCCGGATTTCATCGAGCAGCACTACGACAGCCGCACCCGGGTGGTCGCCACCATCACGACCGTCCTGGCGTACACGGCGTATACGGCCGGCCAGTTCGCTGCTTCGGCCGCGATCCTGCAAGTACTGCTCGGCTGGGATTACGGCACCTCGCTGCTGTTGTCCGGAGCCATCGTGATCCTCTACACCGCCCTCGGTGGATACCTGGCCGTGACATATACGGACCGGGTACAGGTCGCACTGGTGCTGCTCGGGATCGTGGCGGTCGGTGTTCCGGTCGCGATCTCCCAGGCTGGCAGCTGGGCCGATATGCACGCCGCGCTGCCCGCCTCTTATTACGACCTCGGCGCCCAGGGCTGGGACAAGATTGCGGCGCTCGTGGTCTCGATGGTGCTCAGCTTTTTCGTGGCCATGGACAGCTTTTCCCGCAGCTTTGCCGCGCGTGATGCAGCAGCCGCGCGCAATGGTGCTTGCCTCGCCATATTCCTGGTCCTGCCGATCGCGCTTGCTGTGGCATGGCTGGGCCTGGCCTGCGCGGTGCTGTACCCGGACCACGCAGTCAGCGGCGGCATCCTCGCCACCTTCGTGCTGGAGTCCTTTCCCGTCGGCCTGAAGGGCCTGATAGTGATCGGCATCCTGTCGGCCATCATGTCGGTCGCCTCCATCTGCGTCCTCACCGCATCGGCGAACTACGCGCGCGATATTCACCAGCGTTACATCCAGCCGGACATCGCTCCCACCGCCATGCTGAAACTCGGCACACTGGCATCCCTCGGCGCAGGCCTGCTCGCGATGCTGATGGCGTGGAAGATGCACGACATCATCGACATCCTGCAGCTCGGGTTCACGATCAACTCCGCGGCGCTGTTCCTGCCGACGATTGCGGCCATTTATTGGGACCGTGTGCCTGCGGGCGCCGCGTTCTGGAGCAGCAGCGTGTCGCTTGCAACCGTGATTGGCTGGCGCATCGCGGCCGACGCCGGAATGGGCGCCCTGTTCACCATCGATCCGCTGTGGCCGGGCTTGCTGGTTTCCGCAACCCTGTTGCTGCTCTTGACGGTTGCCCGCTCGCGTCGCGTTGCGAAGGTGGCCGCCTGAGCGCGTCACCGGCGACCATCGTATTTGCCGAGATGCCCGAGGCGGCAGGCCGTGACCTGTCAATCGAACGGCAGCATCTGCCCGCGACCGCGCGCATCGAAACCTTCACATACCTGGGCGATCAGGGCGCCTTGATCGCCGCCTGCCGCGATGCCGACGCCATCCTGACGGACTATGTCCCGTTCAACCGGGCCGTGCTGCAAGCACTGGAACACTGCCGCATCATTTCGGTGGCGGCAACCGGCTGGGATTGCGTGGATGTCCAGGCCGCGGCGGAGCGGGGCATCCGCGTGAGCTGTATCGGGGAATACTGCACCGACGAAGTCGCAGACCATGCGCTGGCGCTGCTGCTTGCACTCAACCGGCAGCTGCTCGCGTATCACCGCCAGGTGCAGACCGACCGCAGCTGGCGCTGGAATGAAATCCACGGCGTGCAGCGTCTTAGCGGCCAAACCCTGGGCCTGGTCGGATTTGGCCGCATCGGGCGAGCGGTTTGTCGCCGCGCGCTCGGCTTTGGCCTGCGCGTCCTCGTGTGCGATCCGCTGGTCGATGCAGAGACGGCAAACCGCCATGGCGCCCACCTGGCCGGCTTCGAAGAACTGTTGGCACAGGCGGATATCATCAGCCTGCACTGCAATCTCGACGCCAGCAATCGCGGCCTGCTGAACCGCGCCGCATTTGCCCGGATGCGGCGCAAGCCGCTGCTGCTGAATGTTGCGCGCGGCGGACTGATCATCGAATCCGATCTCGTGGAGGCGCTCGAGAATAATCAGGTAGCGGGCGCGGCACTCGATGTGCTGACACAGGATTCGCCGGACCTGCTGAATCATCCGCTCGCCGGCCGCGACGATGTGCTGCTAACGCCGCACGTGGCATTCTATTCAGAGTCGGCGCTGGCCGATCTGCAGCGTATTTCGGCACAGAATATCCGGGCGTTCCTCGAAGGCCGCCCCGATCAGGTGTTTCGACTGGTTTCGCCGACGGAGTGCGCGACGTGAGCATGGCGGTAACATTTGATGGCGCGCCGGAACAGGGCACGATCAATTTCAGTGTCGGACAGCCCTCTGCCGACCTCTTGCCATTGGCGTTGCTGCGCGGCGCCAGCGAACGTTTTTTTGCGAGCGCCCAGCCGCTCGAATTGAACTACGGAGAGCGCCAGGGCGATCCGCGCTTCCGCGCGGCGCTCGCGGCGTTCCTGAGCGAAAAAGGCGGCAGCCCCGGCAGCACACAATCGCTGATGCTGACGGCCGGAATCTCGCAGGCACTGGACTTCGTCTGCAGTCGCTTCACACGACCCGGCGATACGGTATTCGTCGAAGAACCCAGCTATCCCTATTCGTTCCAGATCTTCCGCGACCACGGACTGAAAATCGTTGACATACCGCTGGACGGAAACGGCATGGACATGGAGCAGTGCGAACGGAAGCTTGCCGAGCACCGCCCGAAACTCCTGTACACGATTCCGGCTTACAACAATCCGACCGGACAAACGCTGAGCCGGGAGCGGCGCGAGCGCTTGGTTGCACTCAGCCGCAAGCACGGTTTCATCATCGCGGCCGACGAGGTCTACCAGTTACTGCACCATGGAACTCCACCGCCGGCGTCATTCGGAACAATGGCCGGGCATGGCAATGTGCTTTCGCTCGGGTCGTTCTCGAAAATCCTTGCGCCCGGCCTGCGGCTCGGCTGGATCCAGACCAACGCGGAGCTGATGGGCATCCTCACGGCCAGCGGCGTGCTAGTGAGTGGCGGCAACTTCAACCACTTCACTTCGCATGTGGTTCGCCAACTGATTGAAAATGGTGAACTGGCGCCCTTCGTCGCGCACCTGCGCTCGAGTTACGCGGCGCGGGCGGAGGCGATGGATACGGCGCTGCACACCCATCTCGACGGCATCGCGACCTGGCAAAAACCGCAGGGCGGTTATTTCTTCTGGCTCAAGCTGCCGGCCGACACCGATGCCGAAGGCCTGCAGGCAGCGGCACGCGCGACAGGCACCGGTTTCCTGTCCGGTACCGCCTGTTCCACGGCCGGCGGCCTGAAAAATCATCTGCGCCTGAGCTTTGCGCATTACAAGGTACCGGATATCCACGACGGCATCGGACGCCTGGGGCGCGCATTGCGTGCGGCGCAAGGGAAAGCCTTCGCATGAGTGCGACTTCCGAACCGGCAGGGACGCTTGACGTCGCGATGGCGCATGCCGCGCGGTTGCTCGATGTCGACCCGGCGCTCGCCGCCGAACAGGCGCAGGAGATCCTGAAGGCGTTCCCGAACCACCCGCCTGCCGTGCTGCTGCTGGCCAGCGCCCGCCGCCGCGCGGGCGATTCCGCAGCGGCACTCACGTTGCTCGAGCCGTTGGCGCGGGCGCAGGGCAAGTGGGCTGCCGCACACTTTGAGCACGGCCTGGCGCTTGCCGCCGCTGGTCGCGGTGACGAGGCGATCCAGGCCCTGCGCAGGACGGTGGAGCTGAAACCCGAACATACCGAGGCCTGGCGGGTTCTCGCCGATCACCTGTTTGCCATTGGCGATTCCGAAGGCGCCGATGCAGCCTACGCCCGCCACATCCAGTGCTCGACGCGAAATCCACTGTTGCAACAGGCTGCGGTCGCGATGCTCAGGAATGACATTCCGCAGGCCGAGCGGCTGTTGAAAACGCATCTGCAACAGACGCCCACCGACGTGCCAGCAATCCGCATGCTGGCCGAGGTCGCCGTGCGTTGCGGTCAGGACCAGGACGCCGAAAAGCTGCTGCTGCGCTGCCTGGAGCTCGCGCCGACGTTTACGGCCGCGCGCTACAACTACGCCGTGCTGCTGCATCGAATCAACAAGACCTCCGAAGCCAGGGTCGAAGTCGAGCGCCTGCTGGCCACCGATGCGCGCAACCCGGGCTATCGCAATCTTTTCGCCGTGATCCTCAGCAGGATCGGCGAGTACGATCGGTCGAGCCGGATCTACGCGGAAATCCTGGAGGAGTACCCGGCCAATGCCAAGGTCTGGCTCAGCTACGGCCACGTGCTGAAAACGGAAGGCCGCCAGGACGAGTCCATCGCCGCCTATCGCCGCAGCATCGACCGTGACCCGGCTTTTGGCGAAGCTTACTGGAGCCTGGCCAATCTCAAGACTTTTCGCTTCCAGGAAGCCGACCTGTCGGCGATGCAGCAACAAATCGCCAATGCAGCGCTCGATGACGTAAACCGCCTCCATTTCCATTTCGCGCTGGGGAAAGCGTATGAGGACGCCGGCGACTATGCGCAGTCCTTCGAACATTATTCACAGGGCAACGCCCTGGAGCGCGCCCGCAGCCGGTACGACG
>SHZN01000132.1 GCA_009692245.1 Gammaproteobacteria bacterium | reverse complement strand
CGAATCAAAAATGCTGGACGAAGCAGCGCAACGTGACGGCTTGACCGGCATCTACAACCGACGCCGGTTCGACGAGCATCTCGCCCATGTCTGGCAGCACGGCGTGCGCGAGCACCGCCCGGTCACGCTACTGCTCGTTGACCTTGATCACTTCAAGGGCTTCAACGATCGATACGGCCACCAGGCCGGCGACGACGCGATGAAGGCGGTCGCTGCAGCCCTCGCTCAATTCGCGCGCCGGCCATTCGACCTCGTCGCGCGTTACGGTGGCGAGGAATTCGCGATCGTGCTGCATGACACAACGCAGGCTCACGCCGTCGAGGTCGCGGAGCAATTGCTTGAGGCGGTCCGCGGACTCGGCATTCCGCACCAGGATTCCAGCGCCGCGACGGTGCTGACCATCAGTGTGGGGGTCGCCTGCGTCCAGCCGGTGGCAAGACGCAGCAGTGCTGGGCTGCTGCAACTGGCCGACCAGGCGCTTTACGCCGCCAAGGATGGCGGGCGCAACCGGATGCACCTGCTGCAGGAAGAATACGAGCACATGAAGACCGGCTATTTCCGGCGTCATGCCGACGAGGCCACCGAGCCGGGCGCGCCGAAGAAGAGTCAGTAGATCGCGATCTCGCGCCGGCCGCGCGAGTCGCGCGCTGCCCTGAACATGCCTTCGGTGTTGAAGTCCATCGTCAGCTCGCCATTCTTGTCGACGACGATGACGCCGCCGTCCCCGCCGATCTCCACCAGCATCTTGTGCACGACGTCCTTCGCCGCATCGGCCGCGCTGACGCCGGTGAGCCGCACGCGCGCGCAGATCTCGTGCGCGACGACCGCACGCATGAAGTACTCGCCGCTGCCGGTGGCCGAGACCGCGCAGGAAGTGTTGTCGGCATAGGTGCCGGCGCCGATGATCGGCGAATCGCCGATCCGTCCCCAGCGCTTGTTGGTCATGCCGCCGGTCGAGGTCGCGGCGGCCAGGTTACCCTGGCGATCGCGCGCGACCGCGCCGACGGTGCTGAAGAAGCCGATGTCCTCGTCGGCCGACGCGAGCTTGTCTTCGCGCTGGGCCTCCTCGAGCTGCTTCCATCGCCGCTCGGTGTAGAAGTAGCTACCCGGCACCAGCTTGACGCCCTGTTCCAGCGCGAATTCCTCGGCGCCCTCACCGGTCAGCAGCACGTGCGGGCTCCGGTCCATGACCATGCGCGCGAGCTCGATCGGATTCTTGATGTGGCGCACCCCGGCCACCGCGCCGGCTTTCCGGGTTGCGCCGTCCATGATGGCGGCGTCCAGTTCGTTGATGCCGTCGTGATTGAACACGGCGCCCAGACCGGCATTGAACAGGGGGGAGTCCTCGAGGATGCGCATCGCCGCAACCGTAGCGTCCAGGCTGCTTCCGCCGCCTTCGAGTACCGCATAGCCTGCGTCCAGAGCGCGCTCGAGGTCTGCGCGGTAGGTGCGCTCGTTCTCCGCAGTCATCTGGGCGCGGCTGATCACGCCGGCGCCCCCGTGTATGGCGATCGAAATCATCGGCTGGTCGCCGTCGGTGGCCCCCGCTGGTTGCGCCATTGCGAGGCAGGCCCACAGTGCAATGACTAATGGGATGCGCATGGTTACTATTATCCATGATGAATGGGAGCCAGGCACTGGTTGTGATCGCGGCACTCGCAATTGCCGCCTGCGGCGGCGATCGCGCTGCACTGCTCGGCACCCTGGAACGCGACCGGGTCGAGCTGGTCGCCGAGGCGCAGGAGCCCATCATCGAGGTCGCGATTCGTGAAGGCGATGCCGTGACCGAGGGCCAGTTGCTGCTGCGACTCGATCCGGCGGCGGTCGAGGCGCGCCTTGCACAGGCGCGCGCTGCAATGATCCAGGCGGAGCGGCGCCAGGCTGAACTGATCGCCGGGGCGCGCCGCGAACAAGTGCGCGCGGCGCGCGCACTCGCCGAAGGCGCCGCTGGCCGTGCCGCCGCCGAGGCCAGGGAGTTCAAACGCATCGATAAGCTGGTTGCCGACGGCATGCTGCAGGCAAGCGCGCTCGACCACCAGCGCGCCCTGCGCGAGGGCACGGCCTCCGATGAACGCGCTGCTTCGGCGCGGCTTGCGGAACTTGAGCACGGCACGCGCACTGAAGTCGTAGAGCAGGCAACCGCAGCACTTGCCGGCGCGCGCGCAGGTCGCGGAACTCGAACTGGGCCTTGCGCGGCACACCATTCGTGCGCCGCGTGCCGGTATCGTCGACGCCTTGCCGTATGAACTTGGCGAGCGCCCGCCGCGCGGTGCGCCCGTCGCTGTACTGCTCGCGGCGGGGCAGCCTTATGCGCGGGTCTTCATCCCGGAACCGATGCGCGCGTCGGTGAAGGCGGGCAGTCCAGCAATGGTCCGCATTGACGGAACGGATCGCGATTGGCGCGGCGAGATTCGTTTTGTTTCCTCGGAGGCGGCCTTCACGCCTTATTACGCGCTCAACGAACGCGACCGCAGCCGGCTGTCGTTCCTCGCGGAGGTCGTGCTGACGGAACCCGAGGCCGCGAGCCTTCCGACCGGCATGCCGGTCGAAGTGACGATGCAGGAAACTCAGGACCAGCCGTGACGGTTGCGATTTCCGCGCGCGGGCTGACGCGCCGCTTCGGTGCAGTCACCGCGGTGGATGGCATCGACCTCGATGTGCCGCGGGCGCAGATCTACGGATTCCTCGGCCCCAACGGTTCCGGCAAGTCGACCACCATCCGCATGCTGTGCGGCCTGCTCGTGCCCAGCGGCGGCACGGTCAACGTGCTCGGCCACGAAGTGCCGCGCGAGGTCGAGACCGTGCGTCGCAAGATCGGCTACATGACCCAGCGCTTCTCGTTGTGGGACGACCTGACGGTCACCGAAAATCTGGATTTCATGTGCCGCATCTATGGGCTCGACGGCGCGACGCGGCGCGCGCGCATGAAGGACCGGATCCGCAGTTACGATCTCGCTTCACACGCAAATCAGCGCGCCGGGACGCTCTCCGGCGGAGAGCGGCAGCGTCTTGCGCTTGCCGCGGCGACACTTCAAGAACCGCAGTTGTTGCTGCTCGACGAGCCGACCAGCGCCGTCGACCCGCAGAATCGCCGTGACTGCTGGGAGAACCTGTTTGCCCTCGTGGCAGCCGGCACGACGATCCTGGTTTCGACCCACTACATGGACGAGGCTGAGCGCTGCCATCGGCTCGCGATTCTCGACCACGGCCGCATCGCGGCCGAAGGCGAGCCCAAGCAGCTTGCGCGCGATATCGACGCGACGGTGATCGAGATTGAATGCGCGGATCTCACGGCGGTACGGCGCGTGCTCGTCACGGTGCCGGCGATCAGGAGCGTGGCGCAACTTGGCAACCGCCTGCATGTGCTGATGCATCGTGACTCGGCGGATCCCGAGCGTGAACTGCGTGCATCGCTCGCAGGCCAGTGCGCGGATGCGCGCGTCGAACGCGTCGGCGCGACGCTCGAAGACGTGTTCGTCGCCGCCACGCAGTTGCGCCGGCCCGACGTGGAGCGCGCCGCATGATCTGGCTCGAGCGCCTGCTCGCGATTTCGGCCAAGGAGGCCCGGCAACTGGCGCGCGACCGGGTCACCTTCGGGATGATCATCGGCGTCCCGGTCCTGCAGATGCTGCTGTTCGGTTACGCAATCAACTTTGACGTGCGCGACGTGGATGCCGCGATGCTGGATCAGTCGCGCACTTCGTTGTCGCGGCAACTGGTCGGCGACCTGCAGGCGACCCAGGTGCTGCGCGTGGTGCGCGAGGCCGGCAGCGAACGGGAGCTGCGCGAATTGATGCAACGCGGAAATGCCAGGGTCGGCATCGTCATTGCCCCGGATCTTGAGCGACGCCTCTTCGAAGGCAACCGGCCCGCGGTGCAGCTGTTGGTGGACGGCAGCCAGCCGGCGCTCGAGAAAATCGCACAGGGGCTCGGTTCGATGCCGCTACTGAAACGCGCTGGCACCAGCGCGACAGGGGTGCGCCGCTTTGAGATCCGCACCGAGTACAACCCGGCCCGCCGCACAGCGGTGCAGATCGTGCCCGCGCTGATCGGCACGATCCTGACGATGACCATGGTCATATTTACTTCGGGCGCAAGCGTTCGTGAACGCGAACGCGGCAATCTGGAGCTCCTGATCACGACCCCGGTCACGCGCGGCCAGTTGCTGGCCGGCAAGCTGCTGCCGTACGTGATCATCGGCCTGATCCAGACGACGCTGATCCTCGGCGTGGGGCGGGTCCTGTTCGGCGTGCCAATGGCCGGCAGTTTTGTTGATCTTTACCTCGGGGCGCTCGTCTTCATCGCCGCGTCGCTGTCCCTCGGTCTCTTCATCTCGACCATTGCGCTGACCCAGTTTCAGGCCTTCCAGATGGCCTTCGTGACGATGCTGCCCTCCATCCTGCTGTCGGGTTTCATGTTTCCGTTCGAGGGCATGCCGGCCTTCGCTCAGGCCATCGCCCAGGTGCTCCCGCTGACCCATTGCAACGAGATCATTCGCGGGATCACGCTGCGTGGAGCGACGCTTGCCGACATGCATGTCCCGCTCCTGAAACTGGTCATATTTCTGGTCCTGATGTTCTCCCTGGCGGTTACCCGGTTCCGCAAGCGTCTGGATTGATTAGCGAAATCGGCGGGGCGGTGGTTTTGGCCTCTTACCCTGCCGGGGCGGCAATGGTGCCGATTCGGCCACCGTGTTATCCTCCGCGCCGATCGCAGCCTGTTCACCCTGCATTTTCAAGCGCTTGCAAGCGCCCCGGTGCATCGTCTACATCCAGCGATCAGGTGACAGGAGCTGTTCGAAGGTTCGCCCTAGCAAGGCCCACGCCCGCGAGACGATCCCGACCGTGTTTCCTGCCGTGTAGTGCATGGCCGCTACCGCCCATCGTTTTGATGGCGGATCGCAGCCCATTGTTAATGAAAAGTGAGAGCTTGAGTCATGAAGATCTACGTTGGAAACTTGCCTTTTTCGGCGACTGAAACACAGGTTCGCGACCTGTTCGCCGCACA
>SHZN01000131.1 GCA_009692245.1 Gammaproteobacteria bacterium | reverse complement strand
AATCTGGTCGTAGGCCGTGAACTCGCCGCCGTGCTTCTCCGCCATCACCTTGGTCAACGCCGCCGTCAACGTCGTCTTCCCATGGTCCACATGACCAATCGTCCCAACATTCACATGCGGCTTCGATCGAATAAATTTTTCCTTAGCCACGACTCACCTCTGTCTTCTCTATCGTTATGGAGCCCACGACCGGAATCGAACCGGTGACCTCGTCCTTACCAAGGACGTGCTCTACCGACTGAGCTACGTGGGCCCTGGACCACCCGACTGGAGCGGGTGGTGGGAATCGAACCCACGCCATCAGCTTGGAAGGCTGAGGTTCTACCATTGAACTACACCCGCATTCCTTCACGCCGCGAACACGCAGGTTTCGTGGGTCGCCAATGGCCAAGCCACCTGGTTGATTTCATCAACTGGTGGAGGGGGTAGGATTCGAACCTACGAAGGCATAAGCCAGCAGATTTACAGTCTGCCCCCGTTGGCCGCTTGGGTACCCCTCCCAAAAATGAGCCGCGTATTTTCGGCCCGGACGGCCGTTGTGTCAACGCAAAAAAGACAGCTAAGTGCCTGATCCGGCCTTAAAGATGGAGCATCGGCAGTCCGTAGCCGCGCGCGACCAGAATCGACAGCAGCGGCAGGAGCAGCATCAGCGCCATCTGCAGCGCCAGGCTCGTCCTGACACGCTCCAGTTCGCGGGTCAGCGGCGCGAAGGCCGGGGCGGTCCGGGCCTCGCGGTTCCAGCGGATGAATTGCAGGGTCGGGACGAACGCGGTCAGTCCGATGACGAGGAAAAGTGCAATCTTGAGCCAGAACAACCGGTTAGCGAGGTAATAGGCCGTGTCCTGGCCGAAGTAGAGCACCCTCGCTAGCCCTGTGGCGAGGCTGCCGATCAGCGCCAGGTAATAGCCCAGGTCCACCGTTCCCAGCAGCCGGACCTGGACACGATCCGGGATGCGCCGGCAAAGCCAGAACTCCGAAAGCAGCAGCCCCGCCGCCAGGCCGACCGCCAGCAGGTGCAGCCAGGCGAAGATCACGGCGACCAGCGACGGTCCGGCCACGTTCAGCTCCCGACGAGGCGCGCGAATCCCGCGGCGTCGATATTTGCGCCGCAGACGATCAGTCCGACCCGGCGCCCGGCCAGCCGGTCGCGAAGCGGCCCCAGGAGCGCCGCCGTCGCCGCGGCGCCCGCGGGCTCGACCGCGAGACGCGCATGTTCCAGCAGGAAGCGCATCGCAGCAATCAATTCCTCGTCTGTGACGCGCACCAGCTCATCGATATGCGCGCGGCACAGCGCAAAGGACATGGGCGTCGCGAACGGCGCGCCGAGGCTGTCGGCAATGGTCGCAACCTTGTCGATCGAAGCCGGTTTTCCGGCCGCGAAACTGCGGTACATCGAGTCGGCGCCGAAGGGCTCGACGCCGAAAACCTCGCAATCGGGCCGTATCAGCTTGACCGCTGTCGAGACGCCGGATGCCAACCCGCCGCCGCCAATCGGCACGACAACCGCGTCGAGATCCGGCACCTGCTCCATGAATTCGACTCCCAGCGTGCCGGTGCCGAGCGAGACGCGCAGGCCTTCATAAGGATGGATGAAGGCGCGCGATTCCTTCTCCTGGATTTCCTTCACGCGGCGGAAACCCGCATGGACATCGGGCGCCAGTTCGACCTCAGCGTCGTACAGTCGGCATTGCGCGATCCGGAACGGGTTCGCGCTCTGCGTCATCACGACCTTCGCGCTCACGCCCACCGCATGCGCCGCGTAGGCCGCCGCGATCGCGTGATTGCCGGCGCTGATCGCGCAGATGCCGCGCGCGCGTTCGGCCTCGGTCAGCGCGAGGACATTCAGCAGCGCGCCGCGCGCCTTGAAGCTGCCGGTGCGCTGGAACAGTTCGAGTTTCAGGAACGCGCGCGTGCCGGGCGCGAATGCGGCTTCCACGGAGGGGCCGGACAGCTGCTGGACCGGTGTCGTCACTACACAATCGCCAAGCAGAACGCGCGCTGCGCGGATGTCGGCCAACGACAGCCTTGACATGGCCTCCGGATCTGCATTCATGGCTCGGCATGGTATCGGATCAGCCGCTACGGGCCTCCGTTGACCTGCATGTTATTGCACTGCAAAAACATGCGTCACGCTAACGCTTTCCTCCCCCGGCGCGGGGCGGCATACTTGGTCCGAAGGCCACTCCAGGCAGTAGAACAAAGGCGGGGAACAGGAGATGGAGCGCCGTCTGCATACGCGGCATCGTGCTCGTGCCACGGTCTATCTGATCGTGCCCGGACGGCGGGGTGCGCTTTGCAAGGCCTGGAATCTCAGCGCCAATGGCGTGTTCGTCGAGACCCGGAATCTCGGGCTCGCCAAGGGATCGATTGTCGAACTGGCTTTCGCGATCAACCTGGGTGTGGTGACCAAGATCCACCGTCGCCAGGCGGTCGTCGCCCATGTCTCGCACGGCGGCACCGGCCTCCGGATGGAAAGCTACGCGGTACGTTGAGCCGCAGGCGAAACAGGATTTCCATGTTGGGTGGGGTTCCCGTTGCCCAGCCGGGCCCGGGGCCCCTCCCCTTTTCCAGTAGCCTGCTCGATAACGATAACCGGCCGCTATCAGCAGAGGGTCATTGATCATTTACCGGCTGGGCCCGACCACGCCTAGGCTGGGATACGGACAACGGGGACATCCATGGCGCAAATTTTCGACAACATCCTGCAGACCATCGGCCGCACACCGCTGGTGCGGCTCAACAAGATCGGCCGCGACCTGCCCGGCCGCATCGTCCTGAAACTCGAATTTTTCAATCCTTGCGCGAGCGTCAAGGATCGTATCGGCGTCAGCATGATCGAAGCGCTGGAAAAGCAGGGTCGCATCGGGCCCGATACCGTACTGGTCGAACCGACCAGCGGCAATACCGGCATTGGGCTCGCGTTCGTCGCCGCTGCCAAGGGCTACAAGCTGGTGCTGACGATGCCGGAGACGATGAGCATGGAGCGCCGCCGCATGCTGCAGGCCTTCGGCGCGGAACTGGTGCTGACGGAGGGTGCCAAGGGCATGAAGGGCGCGATGGCGCGCGCAGCCGAAATTGTCGCAAGCGACCCGAAGCGCTTCGTGCTGGTTGGCCAGTTCACGAATCCCGCCAATCCCGAGATTCATCGCCGCACGACGGCGGAGGAAATCTGGAATGACACAGACGGCAAGGTGGATTTCCTGGTCTCGGGCATCGGCACCGGCGGCACCATCACCGGAGTCGGCGAAGTCATCAAGGCGCGCAGGCCCTCATTCCGCACGGTCGCGGTCGAGCCGGCGGCAAGTCCGGTCCTGTCCGGCGGCCAGCCCGGCCCGCACAAGATCCAAGGTATCGGTGCCGGCTTCATTCCCGAGATCCTGAACACCAAGATCATCGACGAGATCATCCAGGTGACCAATGAGGAGGCCGGCGACTACGCGCGCCGGCTCGGGCGCGAAGAAGGAATTCTCGTCGGCATCAGCTCGGGCGCCGCACTGGTTGCCGCCCTCAAGATCGCGGCGCGCGAGGAAAATCGCGACAAGTTGATCGTCGTAATCATCCCGAGCTTCGGCGAACGCTATCTTTCGACTTGGCTCTATGAAGAGGCACCCCCCAGTGGGCCGCGCATCGTCCCACTCGCCTGAATCCGCCGCCGCTGGCGTTCATGCCGCGCTTGCCAAGGCGCTGACCGTGCCGGGCGACGCGGCGGATTTCCAGGTGCTGCGCATGGGCACCTGGCCCGATCGTACTGCCGTGCTCTCGTCCATGGACCGGCTGCACCAGCTGCTGATCGCGGAAACGCTGCACGCGACGGATGACGAGAGTCCGGAACGACGCATCGAGCGCGAACTGGATGAAATCGAGGGCGTGCTCGCCGCGCAGATCAGCCTGGCCCTAGAGTTTCCCGCGCGACTCGGCGAAGAGGCCGCGCAGGACACGAAAGCGCTCGACGCCAGGGCCCTTCGCCTCGCCCGCGAGTTGCTGGCACAGACGCCGCGGCTGCGCGAGCGCGTGTTCGAGGACGCGCGCGCGGCCTGGCGCGGCGATCCCTCCTGCCGCCACCCGATCGAGGCGCTGTATGCGTTCCCCGGCATCTTCGCGGTGACGCGGCATCGGATCGCGAACATCCTCTACCACCTCGAGGTGCCGCTGCTACCGCGCCTGATCGCCGAGAACGCGCACCACCGAACCGGCATCGACATCCATCCGGGCGCGACCATCGGCCGCGAATTCTTCATCGACCATGGCACCGGCATCGTGATCGGCGAGACCGCGATCGTCGGCAACCGCGTGACGCTCTACCAGGGCGTCACGCTCGGCGCCAAGAGTTTCCCGGTGGACGCCGAGGGCCGCCTGGTGAAGGGCCTGCCGCGCCATCCCATCATCGAGGATGACGTGACCATCTACGCGAGCGCGACGGTGCTCGGCCGCGTCACCATCGGCCGCGGCAGCGTGATCGGCGGCAATGTCTGGCTGACGCACAGCGTGCCGGCGAACTCGCGCGTATCGCAGGCCGCGCCACTGCAATCAGGCTTCGAGCACGGGGCGGGCATCTGAGGTGACGACCCGCGCGCACACCGCGTCTAACCGCGGATGCAGTTGAGGTAGAGCTTCTCGAAATCCCCGACGGTCATCGGCAGCGGATTGCCGCCGGTCGAGGGATCGGCGAAGGCCTGCGGCGCGAATTCCTTCGCATGTTCCTCGCGCACCCCGAGACCCGCGAGTGTCGGCGGGATGCCGATGGTCGCGCGCAATTCCAAAATCCAGTCGAGGAATCCGTCGTAACTTTGCCGCTTGAGGCCGAGCCATGCGGCGAGCCGACCCATCCGTGGCTCGATAGCGCGCCGGTTCCAGGCGAGCACATAGGGCATCACGACGGCATTGGTGAGTCCGTGGTGCGTGTCGAGATTGGCGCCACAGGGATGACTCAGGCTGTGCATCGCGCCGAGGCCCTTCTGGAATGCGGTCGCGCCCATGGAAGATGCGATCAGCATGTGCGCGCGGGCTT
>SHZN01000130.1 GCA_009692245.1 Gammaproteobacteria bacterium | reverse complement strand
ATTCGGCTTCAGCACGATGCCCTCAAGATGCACGCGCTGCATGAACAGCGCATCGAACACGGCCATCAGCGACGCGTCGGTGATTTCCTCGCAGTGCTCGATGCTGTGGTCGCCGTCCATCAGCACCTCGGGCTCGACGATCGGGACGATGGCGGCTTCCTGGCAGAGCGCCGCGTAACGCGCAAGGGCCTCTGCGTTGGCTGCAATGGCGTGACGGGTCGGGATCCCGGCACCGATGTCGATGACTGCCCGCCATTTCGCAAAGCGCGCCCCAAGGCCCCGGTATTCCGCAAGACGCTCGCGCAGTCCATCCAGCCCTTCGGTGATGGTCTCGCCTGGGAATCCGGCCAGTGGCTTCGCACCGGCGTCTACCTTGATGCCGGGCAGGATGCCGCGCGACGCGAGCAATTCCGGGAATGGCCTGCCATTCGACGACTTCTGCCGAAGTGTCTCGTCGAAGAGGATCACGCCCGAGATGTACTTTTCGGCACCGGGCGCCGTGAACAGCAGGTCACGATAGGCGCGCCTTGATTCGGAGGTCGATTCGAGTTTGATCTTGTCGAATCGCTGCTTGATCGTTCCCGACGATTCATCCGCCGCCAGGATGCCCTTGCCGGGCGCCACCATCGCGGCTGCGTTCGATTCCAGTGCCACTTTTTCCATGAATCCGGGTCCTCAGGCGGGGAGCGCAGCAGGATAGCAGAGCGCCACGCCCCCCTACCCTTGCCGGCATAATAGTACTAAAATCGTACTGTATACCTGCGGACCGTGGAGCAAGCCAATGATGCGCATCAGCCGACTGACCGATTACGCGACCGTGATCCTGGCGAGCCTCGGTGGAGGCAGTCTTGCGAGCGCCGCCGACATTGCCGAACGCACGCACATCGGGCTGCCGACCGTCAGCAAGTTGCTGAAGGAACTTCAGCACGCCGGGCTGGTGAAGTCCGTGCGCGGAGCGCGCGGCGGCTACCAGCTGGCGCGTCCTGCCACCGGCATCAGTGCCGCCGACATCATCGATGCGGTCGAAGGTCCCGTGGCACTGACCGAATGCGCGAGTGGCAGCGGCATGTGCGGCATCGAGACAACTTGCACCGTCGGCCATGGCTGGCAGGGTGTCAGCCAGGCGATTCGCCGCGCGCTGATCAGCATCAGCCTGACCGACCTCGTGAGCAGTGACGGCGAGTTCCCGACACCCGAACTGCGCCGTCCCGCGACGCGCACCGATTGGCGGCCCCTGGTGCGCGGCTGAATCTCCCGGGCACCGGCATGACAAGCAATCAGCAGGAACTGGAATCATTGGTCGGCCGCAAATACCGGCACGGCTTCGTGACCGACATCGCGAGCGACACCGTCCCGCCCGGTCTCAGCGAGGACGTGATCCGGGTGATCTCGACGAAGAAGGGCGAACCGGCCTTCATGCTCGACTGGCGCCTCAAGGCCTACCGGCGCTGGCTCAAGATGACAGTGCCGGCCTGGGCCCACGTTCATTACCCGCCGATCGACTTCCAGGGGATTTCGTATTATTCGGCACCGAAGCAGCGGACCGACGGGCCGAAGTCGCTGGACGAGGTCGACCCGAAACTGCTCGAGACCTACGACAAGCTCGGCATTCCGCTGCATGAGCGCGCGCGGCTCGCGGGTGTTGCGGTCGACGCAGTCTTCGACAGCGTCTCGGTCGCCACCACATTCAAGGAGCGCCTTGCCGAGGCCGGCGTGGTGTTCTGCCCGTTCTCGGAGGCGGTCCAGAATCACCCGGCGCTGATCGAACGCTATCTCGGGACGGTCGTTCCGGTCAGCGACAATTTCTACGCGGCCCTCAACTCGGCCGTATTCACGGACGGCTCATTCGTCTATGTGCCGAAAGGCGTGCGCTGCCCGATGGAACTGTCCACTTATTTCCGTATAAACGCAGCAAAGACCGGCCAGTTCGAGCGCACGCTGATCATCGCGGACGAGGGTTCGCATGTCAGTTATCTCGAGGGCTGCACGGCGCCGATGAGGGACGAGAACCAGCTGCACGCTGCGGTCGTCGAGCTGATCGCGCAAGACGACGCGCAGATCAAGTATTCGACGGTGCAGAACTGGTATCCCGGCGACGAAAATGGTGTTGGCGGAATCTACAACTTCGTGACCAAGCGCGGCGACTGCCGCGGTCGCAACTCGAAAATCTCCTGGACCCAGGTCGAGACCGGGTCGGCGATCACCTGGAAATACCCGAGCTGCATCCTGCGTGGCGACGGTTCGGTCGGCGAGTTCTACTCGGTCGCGCTCGCCAATCACTACCAGCAGGCCGATACCGGCACCAAGATGATCCACATGGGCCGCAATACGCGGTCGACCATCGTTTCAAAGGGCATTTCCGCCGGGCATGGGCAGAACGCGTATCGCGGCCTCGTGAAGATCCTGCCGGGCGCCGAAGGCGCGCGGAATTACACGCAATGCGATTCGCTGCTGATGAGCGAGACTTGCGGAGCGCATACGTTTCCCTACATCGAGGTCAGGAATCCGACTGCGGTCGTCGAGCACGAGGCATCGACCTCGAAGATCTCGGACGACCAGCTGTTCTACTGCCTGCAGCGCGGCATCACGGCCGAGGATGCCGTCAACATGATCGTCAATGGTTTCTGCAAGCAGGTCTTCAGGGAACTGCCGATGGAGTTCGCCGTCGAGGCGCAGAACCTGCTGGCCGTCAGTCTCGAAGGAGCCGTCGGATGATGATCCTGAGCGTGCGTGATCTGCGGGTGCGCGCGGGTGAGCACCTGATACTTGACGGCGTGACGCTCGACGTCGACGCCGGTGCAGTGTGCGCGATCATGGGCCCGAATGGCTCCGGCAAGAGCACGCTGACCGGCGTGCTGGCCGGTCGCCCCGGTCTGGAAGTGATTTCCGGCACGGCGACTTACCTCGGCCGCGACCTGCTGGCGATGCCTGCCGAAGAGCGCGCCCGGCAAGGCCTCTTCCTCGCATTCCAGTACCCGGTCGAGATTCCCGGCGTGAACAATGTCTACCTGCTGAAGGCCTCGCTGAATGCGCTGCGCAAACATCGCGGCGAGCCGGAACTGGACGCCTTCGAGTTCCTGAATCTGGTGCGCGCGAAGATCCGGCAGATGCAGATGGACGAGAGCCTGCTGAATCGCGGTGTCAACGAGGGCTTCTCGGGTGGCGAGAAGAAGCGCAACGAGATCCTGCAGATGAGCCTGCTGGAACCGACGCTCGCGCTGCTCGATGAAACGGACTCAGGCCTCGACATCGATGCGCTGAAGGTCGTTGCGGATGGCGTTAACGCGCTGCGCTCGCCGAACCGCGCCATCGTGATGGTTACGCATTACCAGCGCCTGCTGGATTACGTCGTCCCCGACCAGGTCCACGTGTTGGCGGGTGGTCGCATCGTCAGGAGCGGCGGCCGGGAACTCGCGCTCGAACTCGAGCGCCGCGGCTACGACTGGCTGCGCTTCGGGCCGACCGCCGCATGAGCGCGGAGACCGTCATGCAGAGGATCGCGGCGAGCCATGCCGGCCAGACAGCACAGCTCGCGGGCGGTGCGGCATGGGCCCGGCGCCGGGAACTCGCACTCGCAAGGGTCCTGGGTCACGGCCTGCCGGATCGCCGCAACGAAAACTGGAAATACCTCGATCACGCCAAGATCGCGGAGCGCGCATTCGATCCCGCCCCGCGCGTGACTCTGACCGCCGATCGACTTGCGCCATGCCTGCTGCCGCTCGCCGCCGCGCCGCGTCTGGTGCTGGTCGATGGCCATTTTGAGCCGCTGTTGTCGGACGCGGACGCCGGCGCCGGTGTCGCTGTGCAAGACCTGGCAACGCTGCTTTCGACCGATCCCGCGTGCGCGATGCGCTTGCTGCGCGAGCCCGGGGATGACGCTGATGACCGCTATGCGCTGCTGGCCGACGCGTTTGCCGCCGGGGGCGTGGTCATTCGCGTGGATGCCAGCGCGGCGCCGCCGGAACCCCTTTATATGCTGCACGTCTCTTCAGGGTCGCTGCCGGGTACGAGCCACGCGCGCGTCGTGATCGAAGTCGGCGCCGGCGCCAAGCTGCGGCTCGTCGAGCATTTTGTCGCCCTCGGAGACGCACCAGCATTCTCCAATCTCGCGGCTGAGATGCAGATTGCCGCCGGTGCGACGGTGGAGCACATTCGCCTGCACCAGGCGGGTACCCAGTCCGCGCAGCTGGAAACCTGGTTCGTCGAGCAGCAGGCGGACAGCAGCTACAGCCAGCACTTCTTCGCGCTGGGTGGCCGCCTGCTGCGATCGAACCTGAATCTCTCGCTGGCCGGCAGCCGTGCGCAGTGCAGGCTCGCGGGTCTCTTCATGGTGGATGGTGAACGCCAGGCGGACCTGTACACGCAGATCGCGCATCATGGCGCGGCGACGCGGACGAGCCAGAATTTTCGCGGCATCGCCTCGGAGCGCGGCCGCGGCGCATTCAATGGCCGCATCATCGTGCACCCGGCGGCCCGCGGCGCGGATGCCAGCCAGTCGAGCCGCAACCTGCTGCTGACGCCACTCGCCGAAATCAATGCACGGCCACAACTTGAGATCCACACCGACGACGTGAAGTGCCGCCACGGCGCGACCATCGGGACGCTGGATCCCGCACAACTGTTCTATCTACTGGCGCGCGGACTCGACCCGGCCGTAGCGCAGAGCCTGCTGACATTCGCATTCTGCGAGGACGTGATCACTGGCGTGCCGCTGCCGGAACTGCGCCGTACGATCGAGGAACTGGTGGTCGGCCGGCTGCCGGACCGCGACGTGATCCGGAGCTTCCGCTGATGGCAGCCGTACGCGACATGCGTGGCGCCTTCGATGTCGGGCGCGTGCGCGCGGACTTCCCGATCCTGATACGCCTCGTCAATGGCCGCCCGCTGGCTTATCTCGACAACGCCGCATCGGCGCAGCAGCCTGCCGCTGTCATCGACGCGGTGGCCGGCTATGCCAGGGCGCACCACGCGAATGTGCACCGGGGCGTGCACACGCTTTCTCAGGAAGCGACCGCGCTTTATGAGG
>SHZN01000010.1 GCA_009692245.1 Gammaproteobacteria bacterium | reverse complement strand
CTTGCCCTGGCCGAGCAGCACATCCGCCTCGCGCAGCTTGTGGATGATCTCCTCGGAGGAGTATTTTCTCTGCGCCATGTCCCAGTCTCCTGTTCATGATGAATTTACATGATCAGAAACTGGACCAGGAATTTCAGGTCAGGCCAACCCCGAAACGATACGAAACGCTCTGCGCTCGGAACACCCGGGGATTCAAGGGAATTTCCGGTATTCCGAGACAGCCTGAGCTGTCATGCAAATGATAAGTGGCGGAGAGAGAGGGATTCGAACCCTCGATGGGCTTTTGGCCCATACGCCCTTAGCAGGGGCGCGCCTTCGACCACTCGGCCATCTCTCCTGATCGCCCCTCCCTGTCTCGGGCAGGGGCGCCGATGATACTGGCCGGGCCGGGGCCTGGTAAAGGTCGAGAAACCGGAGCTCATCAGGCGGTTGCGACAGTGCTGGGTTCGCTGTTCGCCGCGTCGCCTTTTTCGTGGCGGATGCGCTCGTAGATTTCCTCGCGGTGGACGCCGATTTCCTTGGGTGCCAGTACGCCGATACGGACCTGGTTGCCCTTGATGTCGAGCACGGTGACGGTGACGTTGTCGCCGATCATCAGTGCTTCTCCCACGCGACGCGTCAGGATGAGCATGCTTTTTGTACTCCCAGCTTCCCTGCGTTATCCCCCAAATGTGGCAAAAATGATAGCAAAGGGACTGGATGGAAATATGTTATGTCAAATCAGGAGCTTGGAGCGCGTTCGAGTCCGTAAGCACGGTGCAGTGCGCGCACGGCGCGTTCGAGGTCCTTCTCGGAAACGAGAACGCTGATCTTGATCTCGGAGGTCGAGACCAGCCGGACGTTGATGGACTCCATCGCGAGGGTCTCGAAAAGCTGCGTCGCGACGCCGGCGTGGGTCCTCATGCCGGAACCGACCACCGACAACTTCGCCACTCGGTCGTCGCCCTCGACAGTGGCGCCAGGGTAATCGGCCGTCGCCGATCGGGTCAGTTCGAGGGCTTTCTCATAATCGTCGCGGTGGACGGTGTAGCTGAAATCCACCCGCTCCTCGCGCGGTGCATTCACCACGATCATGTCCACGTCGATCGCGGCGCGCGAGATGGGCTTCAGGATCGCGTGGGCGACTCCGGGATGGTGCGGGACACGGGCGACGGTGATGGCGGCTTCGTCGCGGTTGAAGGCGATGCCGGAAACGACGGGAGCTTCCACTTTGCGATCCTCCTGGCAGATGAGCGTTCCGGACCCGGGTTCAACACTGGATAGCACGCGCAGCTTCATACCGTAGCGTGCGGCGAATTCGACGCATCTCAAATGCAGCACGCGCGAGCCCTGCCCGGCAAGTTCGAGCATTTCCTCAAAGCTGACGCGGTCAAGGCGCCTCGCCTCTGGCACCATGCGCGGATCGGTCGTGTAGACGCCATCGACATCCGTGAGGATCTGGCATTCGTCGGCCTCGAGGACGACGGCAAGTGCGACCGCAGTTGTATCGGAGCCGCCGCGGCCAATGGTCGTGAGATCCCCATTCGCGGCGCGGCCCTGGAATCCGGCGACGATCGGCACGATGCCGGATTCGAGGTCCTGCTTGAGTTGCCTGGCGTCAATGCGTGCAATGCGCGCGCGCCCCGCGTGGGATGTGGTTTCGATCGGCAATTGCATGGCGTTCCAGGAGCGCGCCTTGAGTCCGAGACGCCGAAGCGCCATCGCGAGCAGTGCGGTCGAGACCATTTCTCCGGTCGCGAGGAGCGCATCCATTTCACGCAAATCAGGATCGGGCGCGATTTCGCGCGCAAGTTCGACGAGCCGGTCGGTCGTGTCGCCCATCGCGGAGACGACGACTGCGACTTGGTTACCCTGCCCTGCGAGCTTCGCAATTTGCTCCGCAACCGCGTGGATGCGCGCGACCGAGCCGACCGAACTGCCACCGTACTTTTGAACAATCAGGCTCATGTGGGAATCAACAGGCGCGTCGAGTTCTTCAGGCGTTCCATCGAAAACAGCGCGCTGACATCTGTCAGGTTCGGCACGCGCGCGATCAACTCCCTGTAGACGCGGTCATAGCCCGCGATGTCGGGCACGGTCACCTTCAGGAGATAGTCCACGTCGCCTCCGATGCGGTGGCATTCGGAGATTTCGTCCATGGACGCAATGACCTCGGCGAGTTTCTCTGCCCAGGCGGCGGTGTGTTCGCGGGTTTTCACGCGTACAAAAATGGTGAGCGTGAGTCCGACCTTTTCCGGATCCACCAGCGCGACCCGGCCACGGATGATGCCGTCCGCTTCCATGCGCTGGATGCGGCGCCAGCAGGGGTTGACCGAGAGCCCAACCTGGTCGGCGATCTGCTGGATCGGCTGCGAGGCATCGCCCTGCAGCAGCGCAAGGATTTTCCGGTCCAGGTCGTCCAGCTTCACCATCGGCTGAAGATTAGCAAAATATCCCAATACCAGTCTACATAACGGAGATAATTAGGAATATTTTCGCCACTATGGGGTATAGGATACCCGTACTTCTGCCAGCGGTGGCGAGCCTGATGTCGATCTGGAACAAGCTCTTCACCGAGCATCCCGCAAGCGTCAACGAGACCTATTTCCGGCACTTTGCGAACGCCACGAGCTTTGGGTTTCGCATGATTGGTGGCGGACTCATGTGCTTCGTGCACGCCCTGCTGCCCGGCGTGTTCTGTACCAAGGCCAGCAGCACGATCTGCGAGCTGCACGAGCGCATGGTCGTCAATCGTCGCCGGCCCGACCAAAAAACCATCGCCGCCACTCAGCCGCGCGCAGCCTGATTCAACCGGGAACTCCGGCCGCCTAGGTGCCGTGCAGGCGGATCTGCAGCTCGCGCCAGCGATAATCGATGATTAGCGTGTCGATCAGGCCCAGCACATCCATGCCGACCAGCATTGCCGGTTTTTCGGTCATCTTCCAGTGCTTGAAGATCGAGAAATCGGCGAAAGTCATCGCGGAATTCCTGACCAAGATGTCGCCCATCGCGATCGACGGTGTCGAAACGCGATCCCCGATCTCAATGTCGAGTGTCGCGCCGATAACCTCGTCAGGCACGGACGATAGCGCCGAGCGGCGCCTGGCGAGCGCATCGCGAAGCGCCAGATTGCCGAGTGTCGACTGGCCGCCAGTGTCGATGATCGCCATGGTACGCACGCCCCCCAGCCAGGCATCCACGATCAGCAAGCGCCCGCGCAAGAATTTCACCGGGATCGTGACAAAGCCCGGCCCGGCCTTTTCATTGCGCGAACGCATGATCGTGATGCGGTCATGGCGGAATTCGATGGTGATGCGCTTGTCGCCGAGACCTTCGGTGCCGAGAATCCATTCAGCGCCACCTAGCGCGTCAGGAATGACCGGCAGGTGCTGGGGCTCCATCAGCAGTTCGCCGACTTCCATTGATTTGACCGGAATCGCGGGCACTTTCACGCTGCCCGTTGCGCCTTGAAGCGTAATCGTGCCCGGATAATCCAGGGTCATGCCGAGCGTCTCCGCGACTTTCGCGGTCACCGCGGAACTGGTTGCGCCGGTATCCAGAACCAGGCGGAATGGCCCCTGGCCGTTGATCAGGACTGGCGCCCAGATGCGCCCGATGCGATCACGCCGGGTCGGCGCCACGTAGCGCGGCTCGGCCGCGGTGACGGTCAATTCCTGCAGTTGGAGGGGCGTAGCGGGTTCTTCAACGGCCTGCGTACTGAGCAGGAATATTGCGGCAGGCAGGGCGTAGACGATCACAACAAGAGTCTGACGATAGCCACGGACTCAAGTTCCTGCGAGTTTCTTTTCGACCAGTCCCCGCACGGCTGCCAGCGCCTCGACCAGTCTGGAAGGATCGCTGCCGCCGGCCTGCGCGAAATCTGGCCGCCCGCCGCCGCGGCCGCCGACCATGGCAGCAATGCTGCCGACCAGGTCCCCGGCCTTGATGGTGGCCGTGAGATCCGGCGTGACGCCCGCAACCAGCGACACCTTTCCGTCTTCGGTCACGGTCGCGAGCACGATTACGGCCGACCCGAGCCGGCCTTTCAGCGAGTCCACCGCTTCACGCAGCGACTGCGCGTCCGCGCCATCGATCGCCGTTGCGACCACTTGCACGCCCCGGACCTGGACCGCGCTTTCGGCCAGGTCTCCGCGGTGGCCCGAGGTCAATTTCGACTTCACAGTCGCGAGTTCGCGCTCGAGCTTCTTCTGGCGCTCGAGCAGCTGGTTCACCTTATCCTCAACTTCAACCGGAGTACTGCGAAGGGCTGCCGCAGCAAGCCTGAGCAATGATTCCGTGGTCTTGACCGACTCGAGCGCGCCCTCGCCCGTCACCGCCTCGATGCGGCGGACGCCCGAGGCGATGCCGCCCTCCGATGTGATCCGAAACAGGCCGATGTCGCCCGTGCGCGCGACATGGGTGCCGCCGCATAGCTCGGTCGAGAAGTCCCCGAAGCGCAGCACGCGCACAACGTCGCCGTATTTCTCGCCGAACAGCGCCATCGCGCCCGCCTTGATCGCCGCGTCATAGGGCAGCTCCCGGATGTCGGCGGCGGAATTCCTGCGGATCTCGGAATTGACCAGGTCCTCGATGCTCTCAAGTTCCCGCGGCGTCACGGCCTGCGTGTGCGAGAAGTCGAAGCGCATGCGATCAGGCGCGACCAGCGATCCTTTCTGCAGCACATGCGTGCCGAGCACTTTCCGCAGTGCCGCATGCAGGAGATGCGTCGCGGAATGATTCAGCACCGTCGCCTGTCGGGTAGCGGCATCCACTTTTGCCGTGAGCTTGTCACCGATGGCGAGCGAGCCCGTTTCGAGGCGGCCGATGTGCAGGTGGGCATCGCCCAGTTTCTTCGTGTCGGTCACTTTGAATCGCGTTTTCGCATTCTCGAGCACGCCGATATCGCCGACCTGCCCGCCCGACTCCGCATAGAAAGAAGTGCGGTCGAGGACGACCTGGACTTCGTCGCCGGCGGCAGCGGACTTCACCTCGGCGCCGGCCTTCAGGATGGCGGTGACCTTGCCCTCACCCACGAGTGAGTCATAACCGCAGAAGCTGCTTTCGGCATTGAGCGTGTCGGCGCCGAGCAAATCCACGCCGAAGCGACTCGCGGCGCGGCCACGTTCACGCTGGCTCTCCATTGCTTTCTCAAAACCCGCCTGGTCGATCGATAGCTTTCGCTCGCGCGCGATGTCGGCAGTGACGTCCACGGGGAATCCGAAGGTATCGTAGAGCTTGAAGACGGTTTCACCGGCGATGGTCTTGCCCTTCATCCTCTTGATTGCGCCCTCAAGCAGCTCCATGCCGTTTTCGAGCGTCTCGGCGAAGCGCTCTTCTTCTTGACGCAATACGCGCCTGGCATGGTCGGCGCCCTTCACCAGTTCCGGGAACCCCTCGCCCATTTCCTTCGCGAGCGCGGGTACGAGCTGGTGGAAGAAGGGCTTTTCCTGCCCGAGCTTGTAGCCGTGGCGGATGGCACGGCGGATGATGCGGCGCAGCACGTAGCCCCTGCCCTCATTGCCGGGGATCACGCCGTCCACGATCAGGAAGCTACAGGCGCGGATGTGATCGGCGATCACGCGCAGCGAAGGACTGGTCTTCTTTTTCTGGTGCGTAGCTTCGGCCGCTGCCGCGATCAGGCCCTGGAACAGGTCGATATCGTAATTCGAGTGCACGCCCTGCATCACCGCGGCCGTGCGTTCGAGGCCCATGCCGGTGTCCACCGAGGGTCTCGGCAGCGGTGTCATCTTTCCGTCTGCACTACGCTCGTACTGCATGAACACGAGATTCCAGATCTCGACGTAGCGATCACCGTCCTCGTTCTTTGAACCCGGCGGGCCGCCTTTGATGTCTTTTCCGTGGTCGTAGAAAATTTCAGAACAGGGTCCACACGGCCCTGAATCTCCCATGGCCCAGAAATTGGACTCTTCGTCCATGCGCGTGAAGCGCTTCGGATCGACGCCGATTTTATTCAGCCAGATATCGGCGGCCTGAGGGTCATCCTTGTAGACGGTGACCCAGAGTTTTTCCGCTGGGATCGCAAGCGTGCCGGTGACGAAATCCCAGGCGAATTCGATCGCCTCGCGCTTGAAGTAGTCGCCGAAGCTGAAATTTCCCAGCATCTCGAAGAAAGTGTGATGGCGCGCGGTGTAACCGACATTCTCGAGGTCGTTGTGCTTGCCGCCGGCGCGCACGCAACGCTGCGAGCTCACTGCGCGCTTGTAGCTGCGCTGGTCCTTGCCGAGGAAGACGTCCTTGAACTGCACCATGCCGGCATTGGTGAAGAGAAGCGTCGGATCATTGCCGGGCACGAGCGGGCTCGAAGGCACGACCGCGTGGCCGCGTTCCCGGAAAAATTCCAGGAAGGCGCTGCGCAGTTCCGCGCTCGGCATGGATTGTTTTCGTTTCGCCGCCATCATTCCCCGTCCAGATCCCTGCCGATCGCCGCGCGCACCTGGTCCGAACTGAAGCCGCGCTGCGTCAGGAAGCGCGCCTGCTTTCCGCGTTCGGCCCAGCTTACGGGTTCGCGTGCGCCGAAGCGCTTGCGCCGGACCGCGGCGCAACGCCGCCGCCAGTCGGCCGAGCCCGCGTCAACCGAAGCCGAAATCAGCTCCGCAGCGACGCCGGCCTCGCGGAGTTTGTGCGCAATGCGCACGGGCCCCTGGCCGCGATTGGCATGATACGCGACGAAATGCCCGGCAAATCGGGAGTCGTCCAGGAGCTTTTCCTGGACCAGGCAATCGACGATCGTCTGTGCGGTCGCAGCCGCAAAGCCCCGTTCGGCGAGGCGCACCGCGAGTTCCCGGGCGCCGTAGTCACGCCGGTTCAGCAGCTTGAGTGCCGCGAGCCGGGCAGCCTGCTGATCGTCCGTGGCCGCCGCGGCGGCTGGATCAGGCTTCCGCCGCCTCACTCACAACCGCCACCGGGCGGCGCACCGGTAACAACCGGGTCCGCAGCGCCGTATCGATCGCCGTTGCGACTTCCGGATGCTGCTGCAGGTAGACGCGGGCATTGTCCTTGCCCTGGCCGATGCGTTCGCCGTTGTAGGCGTACCAGGAGCCGGACTTCTCGATCAGGCCGTGCAGCGCGCCCATGTCGATCAACTCGCCTTCGCGCGAGATGCCATGGCCGTAGAGGATCTCGAACTCCGCCTCGCGGAATGGCGGCGAGACCTTGTTCTTGACGACCTTGACGCGGGTCTGGTTACCGATGACTTCTTCGCCATTCTTCAGCGCGCCGATGCGGCGGATGTCGAGCCTGAGCGACGCGTAGAACTTGAGCGCATTACCGCCGGTCGTGGTCTCGGGGTTGCCGAACATCACGCCGATCTTCATGCGGATCTGGTTGATGAATAGCACGATGGTGTTGGAGCGCTTGATGTTGCCGGTGAGCTTGCGCAGTGCCTGCGACATCAACCGGGCCTGCAGCCCGATCTGCATCTCGCCCATCTCGCCCTCGATTTCGGCCTTTGGCGTCAGCGCCGCGACCGAGTCGATCACGACGATGTCCACGGCCCCCGAACGCACCAGCATGTCAGTGATCTCGAGCGCCTGTTCGCCGGTATCCGGCTGCGAAATCAGCAATTCCTTGATGTTGACACCGAGTTTCCCGGCGTAGACGGGATCGAGCGCGTGCTCGGCGTCCACGAATGCGGCAACGCCGCCCAATTTCTGCGTCTGGGCGATGATCGAAAGTGCCAGCGTCGTCTTGCCGGAAGCTTCCGGCCCGTAAATCTCTATCACGCGGCCGCGCGGCACGCCGCCGACGCCGAGCGCAACGTCGAGGCCCAGCGATCCGGTCGATACGACCTCGATGTCGTTGTTGGCCGGGTGCTCGCCGAGGAGCATCACCGAGCCCTTGCCGAACTGCTTGTCGATCTGGCTCAGCGCTGCGGCGAGAGCCTTCTTGCGGTTTTCTTCCATATCGCGACGCCCCTCTGGAGGTGGATGATTATTTCACAAAGATCCGGCCTTCGGCGTTTGCAGAATTAATTCCGCGTTGGACCCAAATTGCCGTTTCGGGGAGAGCTTACGGCGCAGGGTGGCTCAGGCCGCGACCCACCCTCGACCCTACTTGCACAGCGGCCATTCGGCGAGCGGCGTGTAGTGCAGGCCGTCCGGGCCGGACACGGATTCGACCAGCGCCAGGCGCTCACAGGGCCAGATGACGGCCGGAATGCTGAGCTTTGGCGGTGGCCGGCGCACCCGGCGCACCAGCGTGAAATGCGGCCGCCAGGGCCGTTCCTCGTGCTCGATGCCGAGCAGCAGCAGGCGCTCCCACAGGGTGTTGACCAGGGTCTGGCCCGCTTCCGGGACCGCGTCCGCGAGCGCCGCGACGACTTTTGGCCTTGGCCAGTATTCCAGGCGGTCGAATTTGAGCTTGGCCGGCTTGTAATCGCCCCGCGCGCCGATCCGGATGATTTCCGGTATCCGCGAGCCCGACACCCGGCCGAGAAAGGCCAGCGTCACATGGAGTTTTGAGGCAGCGACCGGCTGGCCATCGATGGAGGCAACGGCCTTCCCGGTCGCTGCGACCAGCATCTGGCGCGTCTTCGCATCGGGCCAGTATGCGAAAAACAGGCGCCTTGAATGCTCGCGAAGATCCAGTGGTGTGCTCATGGGCGCAGCAGCCCCGAAAGCGCCGCCGCGACGGTGCGGCGACGCACGGCATCGCGATCGCCTGTGAAACGGTGATGTTGTGCCCTGACACGCACGCGGCCGCGGTGACGCCGGGCCCAGGCGATCCAGACCGTGCCGACGGGCTTACCCTCGGTCGCCCCGGCCGGGCCCGCGATGCCGGTGACCGCGACCGCAACGGTCGCGCCCGCGGCCTTCAGCGCGCCGCGCGCCATCGCGAGCGCCGCCGGTTCGCTGACCGCACCATGCCGTTCGAGCAAGGAAGGGCTGACGCCCAGGAGTTTCGCCTTCGCAGCATTGGAATAAGTCACCCAGCCGCGGTCGAAATAATCGGAACTCCCGGACAGATCGGTCAGGCACTTGGCCAGGAAGCCGCCGGTGCAGGATTCCACCGTCACGACCAGCGCGCCAGCCTTGCGCAAGTGATGGCCCACGCGTGTCGCGAGCTGGTAGAGCACGGAATCGCCGGGTGCAGGCATTGTCAGCCGGTCCTGGAAAAATCGGGTGGGCGTTTTTCGCGGATGGCGGCGATGGCCTCGCGCGCCTCGGGGCCCGCAAGCAGCGAACCAAACATCCCGGCCGCGCGCAGTATGGCTTCCTGCACCAGAATCGCCTGCGCCTGCCGCAACAGCTTCTTGGTGTCCCGCACCGCGCCCGGAGGCAGAGCATTGCAGGACCGCGCCGCCGTCTGTGCGTGATTAAGCAGATCCCCAGGGGCCAATACGGCATTCACGATGCCCATGGCGAGCGCTTCGGCGGCACTGAAGGGCTTGCCCAGCAGCAGCTTTTCTGCCGCAGAGACCCGGCCGGCCGCCATCGGCAGCAACAAGGTCGAGCCGAACTCGGGCACCAAGCCCAGATTCACGAAGGGCATCGAGAATGTCGCGCCCTCCGCGACATAGACAAGGTCGCAATGCAGCAGCATCGTGACGCCAATGCCGACCGCCATGCCATTGACGGCTGCAACGACTGGCTTGTCGAAAGTCGCAAGCGCTTGCATGAAGGAAAGGACCGGCGAGTCCGGTCGCGCGAATTTCGGGTCGGCGAAGTCCTTAAGGTCATTGCCTGCCGTGAAGGAGGACCCTGCGCCCGTGAACAGCAAAGCGCGCACGGCCTTGTCGGCCGATGCCTCCCGGAGATGCCTGACGATCGCCTCGTACATCTCGCCCGTGATCGCATTTTTCTTGTCGGGACGGTCGAATGTCAGGGTTGCTACACCCTGGTCGAATTGATAGCCGATGCCCATGTGTCGTCATTCCTCCGGATCGTCATAATGCCTCAAATGAAGGCCTCAGAGCGCCCACCCGTCACCGAGCCCCTGTTCGCAGGGCTCGCCGGTCATACGCCGATGATGCAGCAGTACCTGCGCATCAAGGCAGAGCATCCGGATGTGCTGCTGCTGTATCGGATGGGCGATTTCTACGAGCTTTTCTATGAGGATGCGCGTCGCGCCTCAAAGCTCCTCGACATCATGCTGACCCAGCGCGGCGAATCGGCAGGCAAAGCCATCCCGATGGCCGGCGTGCCGGTGGACAAGCTCGATACCTATCTTGGAAGGCTCGTGAAACTAGGCGAGCCGGTCGCGATCTGCGAGCAGGTCGGCGAAGTCGGAAAGAACAAGGGACCGGTCGAGCGCGCAGTCGTGCGCATCGTGACCCCGGGTACGGTGACCGATGATGCGCTGCTGGACGCGAATCGCGAGACCCTGCTTGCGGCCATTGCGGTGGATGGCGAAGCCTTCGGCATCGCCTGGCTCGACCTGAGCGCGGGCCGCTACAGCGTGCTCGAAGGCTTCGGTACTGAATCCCTGCTCTCGGAACTGGAGCGGCTGCGACCCGCCGAGCTACTGTTGGCGGAGGGGACGGCCGGACGGCTGGCCTCGGCACTGCGGGCACGCGTCGTCGAACGGCCACCCTGGCACTTCGAGCAGGATTCCGCGCGACGCGCGCTGAATCAGCAATTCGGCACGCGGGATCTCGCGGGTTTCGGCGTGCAAGACCTCGGGCTTGCGGTCGGGGCGGCCGGCGCACTCCTTCAATACGTACGCGATACGCAGCGCGGTGCGCTGCCGCACCTTACGGGGTTGCTGCGAGAATCGCGCGACGAGGCGCTCGCGATGGACCCGGCCACGCGGCGAAATCTCGAACTCGACCGTAGCCTCGCAGGCCGCGACGAGCACACGCTCGCGGGCGTCATCGACCACACGGCAACCGCGATGGGCGCGCGCCAGTTGCGGCGCTGGATCCAGCGGCCGCTGCGCGATCACGCGGAACTGCGGCGCCGCTACCAGGCCATTTCCGCGCTGATCGAATCCGGCCACGCGGCAACCCTGCACGAGTGCTTGCGCGGGATCGGCGATGTCGAGCGCGTACTCTCAAGGATCGCACTTCGATCGGCACGACCGCGCGATCTGGCGATGTTGCGCGCGGCGCTCGGCCTGCTGCCGGCCATTCACGAGACACTCGCCGGGCTTGCCTCTCCGCTGCTTACGGAAATCGGCACAGATCTCGCCGCCCGGCCGGAATTGCATGCACTCCTCACCCACGCAATCGTGGATTCACCGCCACCGCTGCTACGCGATGGGGATGTGTTCGCGGCGGGTTACGACATCGAACTCGACGATCAACGGGCCATTGCGACCGGCACGGATCGGCACCTGTTCGAACTCGAGGAGCACGAACGCCGCCGCACGGGGATTTCGCAGCTGCGACTCGGCTACAACCGCGTGCACGGCTATTACATCGAGCTGCCGCGCAGCCAGGGTGGGCGCGCGCCCCCCGACTACCATCGCCGCCAGACCATCAAGAACGCCGAGCGCTACACGACACCGGAGCTAAAACAGTTCGAGGACCGCATGCTGGGCGCCCGCGACCGCGCACTCGCGCGCGAGCGCGAGCTCTACGATGCGTTGCTTGACGAGCTGACAATTGCACTTGCGAGTCTCAAGCGGCTGGCCGCGGCGCTCGCAATCGTCGATGTGATCGCGAATCTCGCCGAGCGCGCCGTGACCCTGTCCTACGTGCAGCCCGAACTCACGGGTGAACCGGGCTTGCACATCGAGGGCGGCCGCCATCCCGTCGTCGAGCGCGTGCTCGAGGAGCCTTTCGTACCCAATGACCTCGAGTTGCGCGATGGCCGGCGCATGCTCGTGATCACGGGCCCGAACATGGGTGGCAAGTCCACCTACATGCGCCAGGCGGCTCTGATCCTGGTGCTCGCCTCGATCGGAAGTTTCGTGCCAGCGGACAAAGCTGTGATCGGCCCATTCGACCGGATCTTCACGCGCATCGGCGCCTCCGACGATCTCGCGGGCGGGCGCTCGACCTTCATGGTCGAGATGACCGAGGCCGCAGTGATCCTGAATGCCGCCACCGAGCAGAGTCTCGTGCTGATGGACGAGATCGGCCGCGGCACCAGCACCTATGACGGACTATCGCTTGCATTCGCCTGCGCGAGCCACATCGCGCGTCGCCTGCGCGCATTCACTCTGTTCGCGACGCATTACTTCGAGCTGACCGAGATCGCCGACGAATTGCCCGAGGTGGACAACGTGCATCTCGATGCGACCGAGCACAAGGACGACATCGTGTTCCTTCACGCCGTGCGGCCCGGGCCCGCGAGCCGCAGCTACGGGCTGCAGGTGGCACAGAAAGCCGGCGTGCCGCGCGAAGTGATCGCAAGCGCCAAGGCCTATCTGGAGAAGATCGAGCGCCAGCACCGGCGCGATGCGCCGCTGGCCGCGCAGGCGGCGCTGCCGCTTGCCGCACCGGATCAGAGCGCCGAAATCATCGGCAAATTGAAGGCCATGGATCCCGACCGTCTGACGCCGAGGGAAGCCCTGCAGGCACTCTATGAACTGCGGTCCGGCCTGACGCCGGAGGATTGAGGCGTTTCAGTCCGCGCAGCGGCGCATTTGGCGTCTCAACTTCTCCCGAAAGAACCAGAGCCCAGGAATTTTACCAACGATTCCGCGACCGCAGCGGACATCAGCATGCCGGTGTGACTGACGTCATGGACAATGTGCTCGCTGGCGCCGGCGAGCCGCGTCTCGTCCACGCTGACCGTTCCGTCATTCGGCGCCGGCAGATCTGCGAACAAGCGCCCCATGCCGGCGGATCGCGACCCGGCGATGATGCCGAGTTCGCGCTCCCCGTGCCAGGTGCGCGGCTCGCGCCGCGTGAGTTCGAGGGCGGCGAGGCGCCCCAGCAGATGCGGCCCCAATGACCAAGCAGCGACCGCGCGCGCGGCGCGCGAGCCCTGCACCGGCGATGCCAGCAACACGATGCGGCCCTGCGGCAATTCGCCCCGTGCCGCGAATGCTTCGAGGATCACGAGGCCACCGAGACTGTGGCCCACGAGATGCACGGGCCCAGCGCCAAATCCGTGCAAATGAATGGCAAGTGCTGCGGCGGCCTCGCCGATATCCGCCTGGGTTGAGGGGTAACGGAAAACGGAAGGTTCGAATCCGGCCTGCGCCAGGCGATTGCGCAATACAAGGGATTCCAGCCCGTTCATCCACAGGCCGTGCACGACGACGACAGGCGTGGCGGACGTAGTCAGCGCTCAGCCGGGCGGCTGCACCGGCAGCTTGACCCGGATGTGCAACTCGGCGAGTTGTGAGTCATCGACCTCGGATGGTGCGTCGGTCAGCGGGCACCAGGCCGACTGCGTCTTCGGGAAGGCGATGACGTCGCGGATGTTGTCGGTGCCCGACATCAGCATCGCGAGCCGGTCGAGCCCGAAGGCGATGCCGCCGTGCGGCGGCGCGCCATAAGTGAGTGCTTCGAGCAGGAAGCCGAATTTCTGCTGCGCCTTCTCGGGGGAAATGCCCAGCAGCCCAAACACCGCGCTCTGCATGTCCTGGCGATGGATACGGATCGAGCCGCCGCCGACCTCGGAGCCGTTCAACACCAGGTCGTAAGCGCGCGCAACGGCATCGCCAGGATCGGCGGCGAGCGCGGCCGGATCGGGATCGACAGGCGCCGTGAACGGGTGATGCACGGCCATCCAGCGCTTCGCGTCGTCATCCCATTCGAACATCGGGAAATCCACGACCCACAGCGGACGCCATTCGGTCTCGACCAGGCCCAGGTCGCGTCCGAGTAGCAGCCTGAGCGCGCCCAGCGCGTCATTGACGACTTTAGCCTTGTCGGAGCCGAAGAAAATGAGGTCACCGGTCGCAGCCTTCGTGCGCCCGAGAATGCCGGCGATCGCCGCATCGGACAGGAACTTCAGGATCGGCGACTGCAGGCCATTGCGGCCCTTGCCCGCGTCGTTGACCTTGATATAGGCGAGTCCGCGCGCGCCGTGGCGGCCGACGAACGCCGTGTACTCGTCGATCTGCTTGCGCGTCAGTTCGCCGCCGCGCGGCACGCAGAGCGCCGCGACGCGTCCGCCCGAATCCGCAGCAGGACCCGCGAACACCTTGAACTCGCTGTCGCGCACCAAATCCGCGACGTCCACGAGCTCGAGCGGCACGCGCAGGTCGGGCTTGTCGGATGCGTAGCGGCGCATCGCTTCCGCGTAGGTCATGCGCGGGAAGGGGTCTGGCAGCTGGGCCTTCAGCACCCGCGAGAAGACGTGGCGGACCAGGCCCTCGATCAGCGCCATGATCTGGTCCTGCGTCAGGAACGAGGTCTCGATGTCGAGCTGCGTGAACTCGGGCTGGCGGTCGGCGCGCAGGTCTTCGTCGCGGAAGCAGCGCACGATCTGGTAGTAGCGATCAAAGCCGCTGACCATCAGCAGCTGCTTGAAGATCTGCGGCGACTGCGGCAGCGCGAAGAACTGGCCCGGATGCGTGCGCGAGGGCACCAGGTAGTCGCGCGCGCCCTCGGGTGTCGCCTTGGTCAGCATCGGCGTCTCGATGTCCACGAACTCGTGGCCGTCGAGGAATTCGCGCATCGCGCGCGTGATCGCATGGCGGCGGCGCAGCCGTTCCTGCATCACGTCGCGGCGCAGGTCCACGTAGCGATGTTTGAGCCTGAGTTCCTCGTTGACGTCCTCGTCGAGCGCGAATGGCGGTGTCGCCGAGGGGTTCAGTACGACAAGTTTCTGCGCCAGCAATTCGACCTGACCAGACGGCAGATGCGGATTGGCCGTGCCGGCAGGGCGCGCGCGAACCTTGCCGAACACCTGGACGACGAATTCGCGGCCCAAGCGCTCGGCCTGTGCGAAAGCCTCGGCCATGTCAGGATCGAAAACGATCTGCAGGAGCCCCGAGCGATCGCGCAGGTCCACGAAGATCACGCCACCGTGATCGCGACGACGGTGCACCCAGCCGGCAACCTCGATAGTCCGGCCGATCAGGGATTCGCCGATTTCACCGCAATAATGTGTGCGCATGGGCCGGCAAGTTTACTTGCGCGCCTTCCGGCGCGTCGTGGTTTTGCGTGTAGGCAGAGGCTTCGTGTCCGTGGGCTTCGGCTTATCCGCCGGTGGTGTCGCCTTCGCGGCATCGCCAGACTTGGCTGCCGAATCCGTCGCTGTTGCGGGCGTCTTCGTTTCGGCAGGCTTGTCGGTGACCGGTTCCTTGTCGCCTGCAATATTTCGCTTGGTGGCTTCGGCACCCTTGAAGTCGGTTTCGTACCAGCCGCCGCCCTTCAGCCGGAAAGAGGGCGCCGAGACTAGGCGCTTCAGCGTGTTGCGACCGCAAGTAGGGCACTTGCGCAGCGGCCCGTCGGAGATTTTCTGCAACTCCTCGTGGCGATGTCCGCAAGACGAGCATTGATATTCATAAAATGGCATACCGCCTATTTTCGCATAACCAGCTCGCCGGACTGCACCGATACCTTGATGGTGTCGCCCGGGCCGAATGTGCCCGCCAGGATCCGTTGTGCCAGCGGGTTCTCAAGCTGGTGCTGGATTGCGCGCTTCAATGGTCGTGCGCCATAGACCGGGTCGAATCCGGCCGTGCCCAGCAGGTCGAGTGCCGCCGTGTCGAGTTCGAGGTTGAGGTCCCGATCGGCCAGTCTCTTGCGCAAGTAGATGGCCTGGATCTCGACGATCCGGCGGATGTGCTCCCGGCCGAGCGGATGGAATACGACGATGTCGTCGACGCGGTTTATGAACTCGGGCCTGAAATGCTGGCCGACGATTTCGAGCACGGCTGCCTTCATGCGCTCGTAGTTGGCCTCGCCCGCGAGCTCCTGGATGACCTGCGAGCCGAGATTCGAGGTCATTATGATGACGCTGTTGCGGAAATCCACGGTGCGACCCTGGCCGTCGGTCAGCCGGCCGTCGTCGAGCACCTGCAGCAGCACATTGAATACGTCGGTATGCGCTTTCTCGACCTCGTCGAGCAGGATCACGGCATAGGGACGGCGCCGGACCGCCTCGGTCAGGTAGCCGCCCTCCTCGTAGCCGACATAGCCCGGCGGCGCGCCGATCAGCCGCGCCACGGAGTGCTTCTCCATGAACTCCGACATGTCGATGCGCACCATGGCTTCTTCGGTGTCGAACAGGAATTCGGCGAGCGCCTTGCAGAGCTCGGTCTTGCCGACGCCGGTCGGTCCGAGGAACAGGAAGGAACCATTCGGCCGGTTCGGATCCGCGAGGCCCGCGCGCGAGCGACGGATCGCGTCTGCTACCGTACGCACTGCCTCTTGTTGGCCTACGACGCGCTTGGCAAGCGCCTCCTCCATCTTCAGGAGTTTTTCGCGCTCGCCTTCCAGCATCTTGGAGACCGGGATGCCGGTCCACTTGGAGACCACTTCGGCGATCTCCTCCTCACCCACCTTGTTGCGCAGTAGCTGCGGCTGCTTCGTCTCGGCGTCGTGCGCCGCGACCAGGCGCTGGTCGAGCTCGGGAATGCGCCCGTGCTGCAACTCCGCCATGCGCGCCAGGTCGCCGGCGCGGCGCGCGGCCTCGAGCTCCATCTTCGCGCGCTCGAGTTCCTCCTTGATGTGCGCAGCGCCCTGCATTGCGGCCTTCTCGGCCTTCCAGATCTCCTCGAGGTCCGCGAATTCCCTCTCCAGCGACTTCAACGAGGCCTCGAGCTGCTCGAGGCGCTTGCGCGAGCCCTCGTCATCCTCCTTGTGGAGCGCCTCGCGCTCGATTTTCAGCTGGATGATGCGCCGCTCCAGCCGGTCCATCGCTTCGGGCTTTGAATCGATCTCCATGCGGATGCGGGAAGCCGCCTCGTCCATGAGGTCGATCGCTTTGTCCGGCAGCTGGCGGTCACTGATGTAGCGGTGCGAGAGCGTCGCAGCGGCGACGATCGCGGGGTCAGTGATGTCCACCTTGTGATGGACCTCGTAACGCTCCTTGAGCCCGCGCAGGATCGCGATCGTGTCCTCGACCGTGGGTTCGCCGACCAGCACCTTCTGGAAGCGGCGCTCGAGTGCGGCGTCTTTCTCGACGTACTTGCGGTATTCGTCGAGCGTGGTCGCGCCGACGCAATGCAATTCACCGCGCGCGAGCGCCGGCTTCAGCATGTTGCCGGCATCCATCGAGCCCTCGGCCTTGCCAGCGCCGACCATGGTGTGCAGCTCGTCGATGAAAAGGATCACCTGACCTTCCTGCTTCGCGAGATCGTTGAGCACGCCCTTCAGGCGTTCCTCGAATTCGCCGCGGAATTTCGTGCCCGCAATCAGAGCGCCCATGTCGAGCGCGAGGATGCGTTTGTTCTTGAGCCCCTCGGGCACCTCGCCATTGACGATGCGTTGCGCGAGACCTTCGACGATTGCGGTCTTGCCGACACCGGGCTCGCCGATCAGTACCGGATTGTTCTTGGTGCGCCGCTGCAGCACCTGGATTGTGCGGCGGATCTCGTCGTCACGACCAATGACCGGGTCGAGCTTGCCGGCCTCGGCACGCTCGGTCAGGTCCAGCGTGAATTTTTCGAGCGCGCCGCGCTGCTCCTCGGCATTCGGGTCCTCGATCTTCTCCCCGCCGCGCAGCTCCGTGATCGCCTTGTCGATGGCGCCCTTGACCGCGCCACTGGCCTTCAGGATCGTACCGAGCGCACCGCGGTCCTCGACGGCGGCGAGCACAGCCAGTTCGCTCGAAATGTACTGGTCACCGCGCTTCTGCGCGAGCTTGTCGGTCACATTCAGGAGGCGGCCCAGGTCATTCGATGCCTGCACGTCGCCTTGCGTGCCTTCGACGCTTGCGATGCGGTCGAGCTGCTGCTGCAGCCGCGAACGCAGCAGACTCACATTGACGCCTGCCTTGTCGAGCAGCGGGCGCACGGTACCGCCCTGCTGGTCGAGGAGCGCCAGCATCAGGTGAACGGGTTCGATGAACTGGTGATCACGCCCGACCGCCAGCGATTGGGCATCTGCCAGCGCCAGCTGGAATTTCGATGTCAGGCGGTCCGGACGCATGGCTGGACTCCGTCTTTTAGCCTGCACCGTCCATGAGGCCAAAAGGTCTCAAAATCAATAAATCAATGCGCGAATTCGTGCGAAACCGCGATTACCAGGATGCCGAGCGCAATCAACAGGACCTGCTGCACGGAGGTGCGCGCATCCACGCGGCGATGCAGGCCGGGAATCAGGTCGGCGACCGCGACATACAGGAAACTCGCGGCTGCGATCGCAAGCGCATAGGGCAACGCCTGCATCGCGCCCGCCAGCAGGTAATAGGCGAGCACAGCACCCGCGACCGATGTGAGGCTGACCGCGATATTCAGGACCATCGCCCTTCGCCTGCTCATGCCGCCATGTAGCAGGATTGCGAGGTCCCCGACTTCCTGCGGTATCTCGTGGGTGAATACTGCAATCGCAGTGACGATGCCGAGGTGCACGTCGGTCATGAAGGCCGCGGCGATCAGCACGCCGTCGAGCGTATTGTGGAAACCATCGCCCCACAGGATCAGCGTCGCGGAGGCGCGCGCCCGGTGGCGTTCCTGCGGCGCATGCGCTTCGCAGGGATCGGCGTGGCAATGGCGCCACAGCACCATTTTCTCGAGCATGAAGAAGGCGATGATACCCACCGCAAGCGCGATACCGATGCCATGCGTCCCGCCCGGCCCCGCGGCTTCGATCGCGTGTGGCAGCAATGCGAGCAATGCGGCGCCGAGCAGCGCGCCGGTCGCGAAGCTGACGAGATGCGGCACGATCAAGTTGCGACGTGCCTCCGGCAACAGCAGGAAAGCGCCCGCAATCAGCGCGGACAGGGCGCCGCAGGCGGCGGTGAAAATCATGATCAGCGTTAGCGTGGACATGTCCCCTTCCCGGATTGCGGGGCCGACAGCCTACACCAGACGCCCGCCTGTGGCAGCCTCAGGCCAGCCAGATCAATGCGGCCATGCGCCCGGTCTGGCCGTCGCGGCGATAAGAATAGAAGCGCGCTGGATCGGTGACTGTGCAGTGCTCGCCGCCATGGATCGCTGTGACGCCGCAGGCCACGAGTCGGCGTCGCGCGAGCCCGGGCAGGTCCGCGAGATATTTCTGCCCCCTGCCCGGCCGGAAATCCGCATCCGATTCCGGCTGCATCGCGACAAACATCCGCCGCACTTCACCACCGACCTCGAAAGCCGCCGGACCGATAGCCGGACCCAGCCACGCGATCAGCTCCGAAGGGTCGGTCGCGAGCGCAGCAACCGTCGCCTCGACCACGCCCGACACAAGCCCGCGCCAACCCGCATGGGCAATTCCGACACAATCACCGGCGCGGCTGGTCAGGAAGACCGGCAGGCAGTCGGCGGTCAGCACTGCGGCGACCGGCCCCGGCTCGAATGCGACCGCAGCGTCCGCACTCTCGTTTACTGTCTGCGAAAGCATCGCGACTTTTCGCCCATGCACCTGGTTGAGCCACTGCGGCTCGTTGGGAAGGGAAAGCGCATCGCGCAGGCGCCGCCGGTTTTCCGCGACCGCCCGTTCATCGTCACCGACGTGACTCGCGAGATTGAACGATGCATAAGGGCCGGTGCTGAAGCCACCGCGGCGTGTCGTCATGACCGCGTGCACGGATTTCGGCGCTGGCCATTCCGGGACCAGGAACTCGAGCCGTTCGCTCACGATCGGCGCTCGACTCTGGTGTCTTCGCGAAGCGCCGCGACGAGCTCCAGGAAATCCGCGGGCAGCTGCGCTTCGACCGTGATGCGCTGCCTACCCACCGGATGGGAGAATTCGAGCTTCGTCGCATGCAGCGCCTGGCGCCGGAAGGCACGGAGTGTCGCGTCGAGCCGCTGCGTCGCGCCCTGCGGGATCACGAGCCGCTTACCATAGACCGGATCGCCGACCAATGGAAAACCGGCGTGCGCGAGATGCAGGCGGATCTGATGCGTGCGACCTGTCTCCAGCATCACGCGCACCCAGGTATGCCGGCGGAACCGTTCGATGACGCGGTAGTGGGTCACGGCCTCGCGGCCGTCCGAACGCACGGCCATGCGCAGCCGGTCCACGGGATGACGATCGATCGGCGCATCCACCGTACCGCCGCCTGTCATGACGCCGATGCAGACAGCCTGGTATTCGCGATGGATGCCGCGCGCCGTCAACGCCTCGACGAGCACATCGCGTGCAAGCTCCGTGCGCGCAACGATCAGGACGCCCGACGTATCCTTGTCGAGCCGGTGCACGATGCCTGCCCGCGGCAGTACTGAGAGCGCGGGATCATGCGCCAGCAATGCATTCTGGAGCGTGCCATCGGGATTGCCGGCGCCGGGATGCACGACGAGACCGGCCGGCTTGTTGATCACGAGGACGCTCGCGTCCTCCCAAGCGATCGATAGTGCCATCGCCTGGGGCCGCGACGGCACGGCGTCCTCGACGGGCGCATCGACGTGCACCAGTTCACCCCCGGTCACGGCATCACGAGGCCGCGGGATGCGGCCGTCCACGCGGACCTGCCCGGCATCGATCCAGCGCTTCAGGCGCGAGCGCGAGTATTCTGGTAGGGCGTCGGCCAGCGCCTGGTCAAGGCGCCGGCCGGCAGCCTCAGGCGGCAGCCGCAATTCATGCTGGTATCGGGTGGAACTCATGGGGGTCGCCGGGGGTCTTTAGTCGCTATACTGCGGCGGCCAAACACGCGGGGTCCAGTCCCTTGATTCGACGGATATCGATGGCACGCGCCCTGGCGGTCGCGTGCTGCGCCCTGATTCTTGCAGCCTGCGCGGGCCGCGATCGTGCGGCCGAGCAGATGCAGCCCGAGAAGCTCTACGAGCGCGCCCACAAGTCGATGCTGGCCGGCGACTATCGCGGGGCCGTGCGCTATTACGAGGCGCTCGAGGCCCGCTTTCCATTCAGCGAGCAGTCCCGCCAGGCCAAGCTCGACATCATCTATTCCTATTACAAGGGCCATCAGACGGAATCGGCGATCGACGCCGCGGACCAGTTCATCCGCGAAAACCCGACCCACCCGCGCGTGGACTACGCCACGTACGTCAAGGGACTGGTGTACTTCGAGCGCGCGCCGAACTTCCTCGAGCGCTGGTTCAACACCGACCTGACCGAACGCCCACCGCAGGACGTGAAAGCTTCCTTTCAGGCATTCCAGACACTGCTCGAGCGCCACCCGAACAGCGAGTACGTGCAAGACGCGCGCCAGCGCATGATCTACCTGCGCAATCGCCTTGCGGAGTACGAGGTGCACGTCGCCGACCACTACCTGCACCGCCTGGCTTATGTCGCGGCACTCTCTCGCGCGCGCTTTTGCATCGAAAACTACGATGGCGCGCCGGCCACCCGCGATGCCCTCGACATCATGATCTCGTCCTATGACGGCATGGGGCTCAAGGACCTCGCCGACAGGTCACGGGCGGTCTACGCGCTCAACTACCCCGATGCGGATCCCCAGCGCAACCACAAGCGCGATTGGTGGCCTCTCTGGTAGGTCACGCCTGGCGCGCCAGGGATCCGGCCGGGTTCCCCGCGCGCCGCGGCAGTGACGTCAGGATTCGCCGGGCCGGTAGCCGGAAGTGATCGGATAGCGCCAGTCGCGGCCAAAGGCGCGGCCGCTCACGCGCACGCCCGGCGGCGCCTGGCGGCGCTTGTATTCATTGCGCTTGACCATTTCGAGCACGCGCACGACCGTTGTGCGGTCAAGGCCCTGCGCCACGATCTCGTCCACCGAGAGATTGTCCTCGATGAAGGCCGCCAGGATGCGGTCGAGTATGTCGTAGGGCGGCAATGAATCCGAGTCGAGCTGATTCTCACGCAATTCCGCAGTCGGCGGCCGCTCGATGATGCGCAGCGGAATCACCGGCGATTTCGCATTACGCCAGCGCGCGAGCCGATATACCAACGTCTTGCTGCAGTCCTTGATCGGCGCATAGCCGCCGGCCATGTCGCCGTAAAGCGTTGCATATCCAACCGCCATCTCGCTCTTGTTGCCGGTGGTCAGCAGCATGCGCCCGGTCTTGTTCGAGATGCCCATCAGCACGATGCCGCGGCAGCGCGCCTGGATGTTCTCCTCGGTGGAATCCGGCGCGCGGCCCTGGAACTCGCGTTCGAGCGCGGCGAGCGTCGCCTGGAACATGCCCTCGATCGGGATCACCGAATAGCGCACGCCGAGCCCGCGCGCCATCGCAGCGGCGTCTTTCTCCGAAATGCTCGAGGTATAGCGGGACGGCAGCATGACGGCATGCACCCGGTCAGCACCCAGCGCATCGCAGGCGATCGCGAGCACCAGTGCGGAGTCCACGCCGCCTGACAGGCCCAGCACGACGCCGCTGAAATGATGCTTGTCCACATAGTCGCGCACGCCCGTGACGATCGCCTGGTACACGCTCTCCTCAGCACCCATCAGCGCCGCCAGGCCCTCGGGCTCGAGATGCGCGTCGCGCCCCGCCTGGCTCGCATCCACGCAGCTCAAGGATTCCACGAATGCGGGAGCCCGATGTACAACGCGGCCGGTCGCATCCACTGCAAAGGAATTTCCATCGAATACCAGTTCATCCTGCCCGCCCACCAGGTTCAAGTAGATGAAGGGCATACCCGTCTCACGCGCGCGCTTGGCGATGACCGCCTCGCGGTCCTGCTGTTTCCCGAGCTGGTATGGCGAGGCATTCAGCGAAATGCAGAGGGCAGCGCCCGCGGCGCGAAGCGCAGCGGCAGGTGGCACATGCCAGATGTCCTCGCAAATCAGGAGCCCCGCCTTGATGCCGGCGATCTCGACGATGGCCGCTGTGGTGCCCGCAGTGAAATAGCGCTTTTCGTCAAAAACCCGGTAGTTGGGCAGCATCTGCTTGCGATAGCGCGCAATGATGGCGCCGCTGCGAAGCCAGGCTGCCGTGTTGTAGATGGTTCCGGAGGAATATTCGGGGTAACCGACCAAGAGGTCGATGCCGTCCGCCGCCGCGGCAAGCCGTTCGAGCGCCGCGTCAATGCGGCGGCGGAATCCGCGATGGAACAGCAGGTCTTCCGGCGGATAGCCGGACAGCACGAGTTCCGGCAGCACCAGGAGCCCGGCCCCCAGCGCGCGCGCGGGAGCTATCTGCGCGATCACGCGATCCGCGTTGCCCGGTGCATCGCCGACGGTCGGATTGATCTGCGCAAGCGCAATGCGGAGTGAGCCAGTCATAAAGGCGGCTTGTCAGCGCTTTTTCTTGCTGCGCCGGCGCCGGCTGGCGAGTGCGCTTTTCATGGCGCTGCCGAGTTCGGCGGGCGAACGCACGGTGCGCACACCCGCGGCCTCGAGCGCCGTGAATTTGTCTTCCGCAGTGCCCTTGCCTCCCGCAATGACCGCGCCCGCGTGGCCCATGCGCTTGCCCGCCGGCGCCGTGACGCCCGCGATGTAGGCGACCACGGGTTTCGAGACGTTGCGGCGGATGTAGTCGGCGGCCGCCTCCTCGTCGCTGCCGCCGATTTCGCCGACCATCACGATGCCTTCGGTGCGATCGTCCTTCTCGAAGAGCGCGATGACATCGACGAAATTCATGCCGCGCACCGGGTCACCGCCGATACCCACGCAACTGCTTTGTCCCAGTCCGAGATTGGTGGTCTGGAACACCGCCTCGTAGGTGAGCGTGCCGGAACGCGACACGATGCCGACGCGCCCCGGCTTGTGGATGAAGCCGGGCATGATGCCGACCTTGCATTCTCCTGGCGTGATCACGCCGGGGCAATTGGGACCGACCAACCGGCAACGACGGCCGGCGAGCGCGGCCTTCACCTTGATCATGTCGTTGACCGGTATGCCCTCCGTGATGCAGACGATCAGGCGGATACCCGCGTCGGCCGCCTCGAGGATTGCATCGGCCGCAAATGGGGCCGGCACGTAGATCACGCTGACATCCGCGCCCGTCGCGGCCACCGCGTCGTTCACCGTATTGAACACCGGCCGATCGAGATGACGCTCACCGCCGTGTCCCGGCGTGACGCCGCCGACCAGGTTTGTGCCATAGGCGATGGCCTGTTCGGAATGAAATGTGCCCTGCTTGCCCGTGAATCCCTGGCAGATCACGCGACTCTTGCAGTTGACCAGGATGCTCATCTGCGCGCCCTGCCACCGGCAAGGCGCACGGCCTTGGTCGCCGCATCGGCGAGGTCCTTCGCCGGCGTGATCGCAAGCCCGCTCGCCTTCAGGATCTTGCGCGCGCGATCGGCATTCGTTCCTTCGAGTCTGACGATCACGGGCACCGTTACGCCGGCCTGCTGGACCGCCTGCACGATGCCCTCGGCGATCACGTCACAGCGCACGATGCCGCCGAAGATATTCACCAGCACGGCGCGCACGCGTTCATTTGAAAGTATCAGGCGAAATGCCGCGGTTACGCGCTCGGCAGTCGCAGTGCCACCGACGTCCAGGAAATTGGCGGGCGCGCCGCCATGCAGCTTGATCAGGTCCATCGTCGCCATCGCGAGACCTGCGCCATTCACCATGCAGGCGATGTTGCCGTCCAGCGCAACGTAGCTGAGGTCGTGCTCGGAGGCTGCGCGTTCCATCGGGTCTTCCTGCGAGGGATCGCGCAGATGCACGAGTGCCGGCTGCCGGTAGAGAGAATTCGCCTCGACATTGATCTTGGCATCGAGCGCGACCAGCCGGCCATCCTTCGTCACGCTCAGCGGATTGATCTCGACCAGGCCCAAGTCGCATTCACGATAAAGGTCGTAGAGGGCGCGCGCAATGCCTTCGAATTGCGCGATCTGATTTCCTGCCAGGCCCAGACCGAATGCAATGCGGCGACACTGATAGCTCTGCAACCCCGCCGCAGGATCAATGTCCGCGTGCAGGATCTTTTCCGGCTGATTTGCGGCGACTTCCTCGATCTCCATGCCGCCCGCGGCGGACGCGACGAAGGCGATGCGGCTGCGGTCGCGATTCAGCAGCAGGCTGAGATACAACTCGCGCTCGATGGCGCTTCCGGACTCGACATAGACCTGGTTGACCGGCAGGCCGCGCGCGTCCGTCTGCTTGGTGACCAGGCGCTGGCCCAGCATCGCAGCCGCGGCCTGGCCCACTTCTTCGGCTGAGCGACAGAGCCTGACGCCGCCGGCCTTGCCGCGCCCGCCGGCGTGGACCTGTGCCTTGACCACCCAGACCGGACCGGCAAGTTCATGGGCTGCGGCAATGGCTTCCGTCACATTTGCAGCGACCATGCCCGGGGGTACCGGGATTGAGTGGTCGCGAAACAGGCGCTTCGCCTGGTACTCGTGCAGGTTCATGCGCACATTGTAACGGGAGCCTTGCACCGCGTCGCAATCGCGCTCGGCCACGCGAGTCCCTGCTGTATCGCGTGCTAGAGTGCCGCCGTAAAAGGTCCGGCGGATATTGAACGCACGATCGGCGATCCAGAACTCGCCTGGCGCGTGCTGGGATTGCTGCATCTCTACCGGCTCTCCGTCCCGTCGGTGCTGTCGGTGCTGCTCGCACTGGCTTCGCCGCCGCATTCCCAGGGCCACGATGTTTCGTCCGTCTACTTCTATACGCTCGCCGCGTGGTTTGCGACCGGCGTGATCTGCATCGGGCTGCTGAAGGCCCGCTGGCCGAGCCTGCAAGCCCAGGCCTTCATCCACATCGCATTCGACGTCATCGCCGTGACGATCCTGTTGTTCACGAGCTCGGGCGCCGCGAGCGGCGTCGGCTTGCTGCTGATCATTCCGGTCGCCGCTGTCAGCATCCTGCTGCCGAACCGGACTGCGACGATGGTCGCAGCTGCCGCCGCGCTCTTCGTCCTCGGCCAGCAGCTCGCCTTGTCGATTGCCGGCATCACCGACCCATCGGAGCTGACCCAGGCCGGCATGCTGGGCGCAGTGATATTCATCGCGGCACTCGCAGCCGCCCCGCTCGCCAGGCGCTTGCGCGAGAGCGAGGCACTGGTCCGGCAGCGCGACATTGATCTCGCCAACCTTGCGGAACTTTCCCAATACATCGTCGAGCGTCTGCGCGAGAGCCTTGTCGTGGTGGACGAGCAGGATCGCATCCGGTTGATCAACGAATCGGCGCGCCAAATCCTGGGCAGCGAAGCGAGTGCGAATGCGCGCCTCGGCGAAGTTTCACCGCGGCTCCTGTACTTGTTGACCATGTGGCGCCAGGGCTCGCCCGACGTCGATACGACGGGCGGAAATCTGCTGGCCGCGGACGGCCTCAGGGAAGTGCGGCCGCATTTCGCGCCGCTGGGCCAGGAGCTTCCACCGCCGGTGCTGGTGTTCCTCGAGGACCTGACGGCGCTCGACGACCGCATCCAGCAATCACGGCTCGCGGCGCTCGGGCGGCTCTCCGCTAGCATCGCGCACGAGATCAAGAACCCGGTCGGCGCAATCAGCCATGCGGGACAACTGCTGGCAGAAGACTCCAAGCTCTCGGAATCCAGTCGACGCATGACCGAGATCATCAAGGCCAATGCCGAACGCGTGAGCACGATCATCGGCAATGTGCAGCAGCTAGCGCGCCGCGAAACCACGCGCCCCGAACGCATGCCGCTCGGCGAGTGGCTGGCCGACTTCGCCCAGGAATTCGTCGTCACGGACGGCCACAAGGCCGATCAGCTGCTGTTTGAAATGCCAGAACCGGACCTCGAGGTCCGCATCGACCCGTCACACCTGCGGCAGATCCTCTGGAATCTCTGCGAGAACGCCTTCCGCTACGCCGTGCAGGGCGGCAGTGACCGCATCGAATTGCGGGTCGGCCGGCTGGCGGGCAGTCACCGTCCGTTCCTTGAAGTGCTGGATCGCGGCCCCGGCATCGAGGCCTCGTTGACCGACCGGATATTCGAGCCTTTCTTCACGTCGCGGGCGAGCGGGACAGGTCTTGGCCTGTTCATCGCGCGCGAACTCGCGCAATGCAACGGCGCGCTGCTGGTATTCGAGCCGCGTCCGGGCGGCGGCAGCATCTTCCGCATTGTTTTCGCGGACCCGCAACGCTGGGAACAGTCCTGACCCATGGTGAATCCCAGGGCACTGATCGTCGACGATGAGCCGGATCTGTGCGAGCTCCTGTCACTGACGCTCGCGCGCATGAATGTCGATTCGAATGCCGTGCACAACCTGGCCGCCGCGCGCCGCGAGCTGCAGGGACGCCAGGACTACGCGCTGTGCCTGACTGACCTGCGCCTGCCGGACGGCGATGGCATCTAGTTGCTGGAGTGGATCCAGGCGAATGCGCCGGAATTACCCGTCGCAGTGATCACCGCCCATGGCCACGTCGAGGCAGTCGTGCGCGCGCTGAAACTCGGCGCCTTCGACTTCGTCAGCAAGCCGCTAGACATCTCGGATCTTCGGAAGCTGGTCAACCAGGCGCTGAAGCTTTCCGACGGCCGGCGTGCAACCGATGGCGGCAGGCGCCTGCTCGGTGATTCCGAGCCGATGCAGAAGTTGCGGGCCATGATCGGCCGCGTTGCACGCAGCCAGGCGCCCGTGCACATCACCGGCGAATCCGGAACTGGCAAGGAGCTGGTCGCGCGGCTCATTAATGAAAGCGGCCCACGCAAGGACGCGCCATTCGTGCCGGTCAGCTGCGGCGCGATTCCCTCCGAACTGATGGAGAGCGAATTGTTCGGCCACCGGCGTGGCAGTTTCACGGGCGCAGTCGCTGACAAGCTGGGCCTCGTGCAGGCCGCTGAGGGCGGCACGCTGTTTCTTGACGAGGTGGCCGACCTGCCCTTCGCGATGCAGGTGAAGTTGCTGCGTCTGATCCAGGAGAAGACCGCGCGTCCGGTCGGCGACCAGCGCGAGCAACCGGTGGACGTGCGCATACTCTCGGCAACCCACCGGGATCTTGGCGAGCTGGTTGCCGCGGGCCGCTTCCGCGAGGATCTCTATTACCGGATCAATGTGATCGAATTGCGGGTGCCGCCACTGCGCGAGCGGATGTCCGACGTTCCGGAACTCGTCGATGTGATCACCGGGCGATTTGCCGCGCGCATGGGCATCACGCCGCCGGTGCTGTCCGGCGAAGCCGTGGAAATGCAGCTCGCACACGATTACCCGGGCAATGTGCGTGAACTCGAGAATGTGATCGAGCGTGCCCTCACACTCTGCGAAATCGGTGCAATCCGGGCAGGTGACATTGAACTCAGGGAATCGCCGGGCCAGGGTGAAGTATCAGGTCAGAGCGCGCTTCCGAATACCATGCCGGACCGGCTCGAGGACATCGAGCGCACCTCCATCGTCCGCGCGCTCGAAGAAGCGCGCTACAACAAGACCGCCGCGGCGCGTGCGCTCGGCATCAGCTTCCGGGCGCTGCGTTACCGCATCAAGAAGCTCGGCATCGAGTAAGCGACCTTCCGGATTGACGTAGCATGTCAATTACTGACATTCCGCGTCAGGACTGGCGTCTTAAAATCCCGACAGACGACCCATTCTTTGTAGAAAACTAGATATATT
>SHZN01000129.1 GCA_009692245.1 Gammaproteobacteria bacterium | reverse complement strand
GCTCGATTCAGAGGGTGTGGCCGTGCGCACCGGCCACCACTGCGCGATGCCGGTCATGGAGTATTTCGGCGTCCCGGCCACCACGCGCGCGTCATTCGGCCTCTACAACACACGCGCGGAAATCGACACGCTGCATGAAGCTTTGCTGCATGCAATCCGGATGCTGCGCTGATGGACCTTGACGATCTCTACCGCGATGTCATCGTCGACCACAATCGCCGGCCGCGGAATTTCGGGCGCCTCGTGGGCGCGAATCGCTCCGCAGAGGGTAATAATCCCTTATGTGGCGATAAGTTACATGTCTTTCTTGAGATGAAGGATGACATCATCAGGGACATCCGCTTTGAGGGTGCGGGCTGCGCGATCTCGACAGCCTCCGCTTCGCTGATGAGCGAAGCCGTCAAAGGCAAGAGCCGCGCCGACATCGTCGACCTGTTCGGCAGCGTGCATCGCATGTTGACCCAACATGACGCGGAAGCGGACGCGGGTCTTGGCAAGCTTGCGGCGCTTTCGGGCGTGCGGGAATTCCCGATGCGGGTCAAGTGCGCGAGTCTGTGCTGGCACACATTGAATGCGGCGCTCGCAGGCAGCGCCGTGCCGGTCTCCACGGAGTGAGCATGCGCCGAGCCGAAAATGAACCTGTCGTCGTGCAGCGCGATGTCCGCGCCGTGATCGTCCCGGCCGGCGTCGAAGTCAAGCTTCGCACCGGCAGTGTCGGCTACATCACTCAGTCGCTCGGCGGCAGCTTCACCGTGTATGTCGAGGGCAATCTGTTCCGGATTGCCGGCGAGGACGGCGATGCGATCGGCAAGGAGCCGTTGCCTCGTCCCCAATTGCCGCCGGGTGCGACCGACGAGGATGTCAGCCGGCTGGTGTGGGATCAGTTGCGCACCTGCTTCGACCCGGAGATCCCGATCAACGTCGTCGACCTCGGTCTCGTGTACGAATGCAAAATCTCCGCCAACGACGAAGGCACCAGGGACGTCGACGTCAAGATGACATTGACCGCGCCGGGTTGCGGCATGGGTGAAGTGCTGGTGGCGGACGTTCGTGAAAAGCTGGAGATCATTCCGACGGTCCGCAAGGCAATCGTTGATCTCGTCTTCGACCCGCCCTGGAACCAGTCGATGATGTCGGAGGCAGCGCGGCTTCAAACCGGCATGATGTGACTTGGTGCCGGGTCGCAAGTTCGTAGTTATCGTAAATCGACAACTGCGAACTTGCGACCCGGCACCAATTAGGTCTCGCCGAGTGAAAGGAGCGTCGCGTTGCCGCCGACCGCAGCGGTGTTGGTGGTGATGGTCTGCTCGGTCGCGAAGCGCGGCAGGTAATGCGGGCCACCGGCTTTCGGGCCAGTACCGGACAGCCCACAACCGCCGAAGGGCTGCACTCCAACGACAGCTCCGATCATGTTGCGATTGACGTAGACATTGCCGACCTTCGCGCGCACAGCGATACGCCGCGCGACACTGTCGATCCTGGTGTGCACGCCAAGTGTCAGGCCATAGCCGCTGCCATTGATCTCGTCGATCACTGCGTCGAGATCGGACGCGGCGAATCGCACGACATGCAGCACGGGCCCGAATACTTCCCGCTCGAGCCGCGCGATGCTGTCGATCTCGACCGCGAGCGGCGCGAAGTAGTGGCCAGGCCGCAGCCCTGCCGGCAGTGTCGCGCGGTGCTGCCAGCGCGCGCCCACAACGATCGTCCGCGCGTGTTCTTCGAGTATCGCCAGTGAAGCCGCATCGATCACCGGGCCGATGTCGGTTGAGAGCAGTGCGGGGTCCCCCAGCGCCAGCTGGTCCATGGCGCCAGCCAGCAGCTCGAGCACCCTGGGCGCGATGTCCTGCTGCACATAAAGGACACGCAGCGCGGAGCAACGCTGCCCCGCCGAGTTGAATGCCGACTGAATCGCGTCGTTGACCACCTGCTCGGGCAGCGCGGAACTGTCCACCAGCATCGCGTTCTGCCCACCCGTCTCCGCGATCAGCACCGGCAACGGGCCCTCCCGGGCGGCGAGCGTGCGGTTGATCAGGCGCGCGATCTCCGTGGAGCCCGTGAACACGACGCCTGCCACGCGCGGGTCGGCGACCAATGCGCCACCGATCTTCGAGCCGGGTCCCGGAACCAGGTGCAGGACATCGCCGGGAACTCCGGCTTCAAGCAGCAGGCGCACCATCGCGGCAGCGATGAGCGGCGTCTGCGCGGCAGGCTTGGCGATTACGCTGTTGCCGGCTGCGAGCGCCGCCGCCACCTGGCCTGTGAAGATCGCCAGCGGGAAATTCCACGGGCTGATGCAGGCGAAGACACCGCGGCCGCGCAATACCAGCCGATTCGATTCGCCGGTGGGCCCCGGCAGCGCCAGTGGCTGGCCGAACTCATGTTCCGCCCTGGCCGCGTAGTAACGCAGGAAATCGACGGCCTCACGCACTTCCGCAATCGAATTCGGCACGGTCTTGCCGGCCTCGGCGACGCAGATTGCAATGAAGCGCGCGGCATCGCGTTCAAGCATGTCGGCCGCGTCACGGAGGATTGCGACCCGCTCACCGGCAGGCCTGCGGTCCCATTCGGGCTGGGCCGCATTGGCAAGCGCGAGCGCTTCGCCCACCAGGGTGACATCGGCCTCCGCCACTTCGCCGACGATGCGCTCGAGGTCGGCAGGCGACGCAAGCTTGCGCGTTCGCCCGTTGCACTCGCGGCCGCCAACGATCGGCGCAGCAGCGAGCGGCGCTGACAATGCCTGTCGACAGGATTCGGCAAGACTTTGCTGCTCACGGCCATCGGCCAGATTGAGGCCCGCGGAATGGCGACGCTCGGACCCGAACAATGCCACCGGCAGCGGTATGCGATGGTGTGGCCCAGGCCCGGCCGCTTCGACTTCTGCGACTGGATCGCCGACGACTTCCGCGAGAGGCAAAGACTCATCGACGACGCGATTGACGAATGACGTGTTCGAGCCATTCTCGAGCAGCCTGCGCACCAGATAGGGCAGCAGGTCTTCATGCGAACCGACCGGCGCATAGACGCGGCAGGGCAATGCGCGCCCTGCCGGATCGGTTACTTCAGAATAGAGTTCGTCACCCATCCCATGCAGGCGCTGGAATTCGAATTCGCGGCGGCGCGCGGACGCCAGGTGGATGATGCTCGCGACCGTGTGTGCATTGTGCGTCACGAATTGTGGATAGAGTCGGCGGCTGCCGTCCAGAAGGATTCGTGCGCAAGCGAGATAGGCAACATCGGTGTTCTGCTTGCGCGTGTAGACCGGATAGCCGGGCAGGCCACGTTCCTGTGCGCGCTTCACCTAGCTATCCCAGTAGGCGCCCTTGACGAGCCGGACATTCAGCACGCGGCCGGTTTCATCTGCACGCAGGCCGAGATGTCGCAGCACGTCCGTCGCGCGCTTCGAGTAAGCCTGCACGGCGAGACCCAGCCCTTCCCATCCGGCGAGCCTTGGCAGGCGCAGCAGCCGGTCCAGAAGCTCCAGTGACAATTCCAGCCGGTCGGCCTCTTCCGCGTCGATCGTCAGTGCGATGCCGGCGGCGCTTGCGTCGATCGCGAGCGCCTCGATTCTCGCGCCAAGCTCGGACAGCACCTGCTCCCGCCTGCCGAATTCGTAGCGGGGATGCAGGGCCGACAACTTGACCGAGATGCTCGGCCAGGACGCAGGCGCGCTACCGGATCGCGCCGAAGCACCGACGGCCGCAATCGCCGCGCCGTAGGATTTCATGTAGCGCTCGGCGTCCGCCGCTGTCAGGGCCGATTCGCCAAGCATGTCGTAGGTATGCCGATAGCGTGCGTCGTCGCCCGTGGCGGCGCGCTCGAGCGCCTCGCCAATGGTCCGGCCCATCACGAACTGGTGTCCCATGATCCGCATTGCCTGGCGGAATGCCGCCCGCACGACGGGCTCGCCGAGCCTCGTCACGAGGCGACGCAGGACGGACGCGGGATCGCGCAGTTCACTCTCCGCTGGACGCACTACCTGGCCGGTCAGCATGAGCCCCCAGGTGGATGCGTTGACGAATAGCGATTCGGCCGCGCCTAGATAATCGGCCCACTGGCCGGTGGAAATCTTGTCGGCGATCAGGCGATCCGCCGTCTCGGCATCCGGAATCCGCAGCAGCGCCTCGGCGAGGCACATGAGCACGACGCCTTCCTGGGACGCGAGGTGGTATTGCTGCAGGAATGCTTCGACCCCGCTGCGCCCCGCCCTGCGCCGGCGCGCTGCGGCGACGAGCTGCATCGCATCGCGGTGTATTGCCTGCCGCTCGGCCGGCGGCAACTGCGCGAGCCCAAGAATCTCGCCGACCACCGCAGCTTCATCGGCGAGATACAGCCGGTTTATCGCAGCCCCGGAAGCGGACACAAACTGCCGGCCGGTGCGGAGGAATTCCTGCGTTGCGCCATTACTCATGACCTGGCTTCTATCCGCCTGAGGTAGTCGCCGAGAATCAGTCCATGATCGAATACGAGCGGCGGCGCCGCGCCGGGATTCACGATCAGCACGCCGGCCGCATCGTCGCCAGCGACCGGCTCCCAGGTTGCAGTCGCGATGTACACGAGACTGACGGTATGCCCGCGCGGATCGCGTGAGGGGTCGGAATAGACTCCGAGCAGCGTGCCGAGCGTAATGTCGAGTCCGGTCTCCTCACGTGCTTCGCGTCGTGCCGCCTGCTCAACCGTTTCACCGAGATCGACAAAACCACCAGGCAATGCGTGGCCTGCCGGTGGAAAACGGCGCTCGATCAGCACAATCGGCCTGCCCGGCCGGTCTGCGAGTTCGATGATGACGTCGACGGCGAGCGCGGGTGTCGTTGGCCGCGGCATCAGGCGAGGGCCCTGTCGTCCGTTCCAGCCGCATGGGCCCGCAGCCGATCGGCGGTTTCTGCGCCGAGATACGCGTGGATCAGCCGGCGGCCGATGTAAAGCAGCGGAATCAACGCGACCGCCATCAGCATCTTGTAGCAATAGTTCACCGTCCCGACGGCAAGAAACAGGCCGGTCGGCCAATGCTGCGGTCCTAGCACGAAGGCAATGTAAAGCACGACGAAACTGTCCACGAGCTGCGAGACTGCG
>SHZN01000128.1 GCA_009692245.1 Gammaproteobacteria bacterium | reverse complement strand
ACGGCCAGCAACGTCCGAGCAAGTCCACGAGCAGCGCGATCAGCATGGGGGCACTACTGGGGGCACATAGTCGTAGCTGAATCGTAGAAAGCTAATGAGAACAGCCTGATAGCCGGGCTTTTCGACGCCCTCCACCGGCACCAGATTCCTCAGTTTGTGCGTTCACGCTCGCGGCCGAAGTAGATAGCCCCGCAGGTGGACACGGGCCAGATCCAGAATGGTTGCAGTACGAACAACCAGTCTATGTAACGCCCGGAAGGATTGATCTCGTCGATGATCCAGAATTCAAGGCCGGTGGCGAGGCCAGCAAGTCCTGCGTAGATCCAGTAGCGACGAGAAGTTCGGAGCGGCGCGATCCACGCGGTAGCGGCAGCGAGCGCCAGGGTCGCCACGACGGCAACCGGAACCGCATTCGAGAATCGAAAGAACTCCGTTTCGAACCATCCCTCCAGCGGCGATTGTGTCTCGACGACGCACCAGGTTGCCGCGTAATACACGGCATAGGTGACGACGCACAACGCGATTATTCGAATCATCCGCGCCCTGGTTGCCGTAATGAATGGTGCGAGTACCAGCAGGCCAAACAACGGGCCATAGGTTTGCGAGAAGAAAAGCTGTGACCAGTCCGTGAATCGCGAAAGAATGTCGTCGAGCCACGGTGACGCGAATAGAGGCAGCGACGCCAGGGCCAGGCGCGGAATTAGTCCTAGCTGGAAGACCTTCAATTGAACCCTCTGCATCGGCCATGGCGGTAACGTTCCGTCTATCATTCCGCTTCGACGGGCGCCAGTCCAATCAGCGACATAACGCGCTCCTGACGAAGTCGCAGGGCTGTTTTCTTGCCTTGCCCAGCCCGGGCAGGTTTAATGCCCGGGGGCGGAAACCCAGGCCCGCTAAAATCAAGCCAATAACAGCTTTTCGGAAGGTGAGTATCAATGCGCGGAACGATCCTGATGTGGAGTGGTGACAAGGGCGTGGTTTCTGCCGAAGGGCAGCGCTACGACTTCGGCATCAATGAATGGAAGGGCAATACGGCGCCGGCGGCCAACCTGACCGTCGATGTGGTCATCACTAATGGCCGGTTGTCCTCCGTGATGCCGGTCAATGAAGCGGACCTGGCCAAGGAAAAGATGGCGGCGCTGACCGGGCAGGGCGGCAAGGTCGCGAAGGCCGTATTCGAAAACGTCGGCAAGGACGTTGCGATCGCCTACGGCGTGTTCCTGGTTGCGGCGCTGTTCCTGAATGTCATCAGCGCGGGCGGAATCATCGGCATCAGTTTCAAACTGACCAACCTGCTGAGCGACAACATGGAAATGATGGGCACTGGCAAAGGGACGTTCATTGTCCTGCTCGCAGCGGCGACGATTGCCGTGCCGCATTTCTGGAAGCACAAGTTCGCGCCGCTCGCGTTCCTGGGGCCGGCGTTGGCGACAGTCATGGCGTTCTGGCCGCTGTGGGAACAACACCAGCAGCAACAGAAGCAGGTGGAGGCGATGGGCGAGTTTGGCCAGATGATGGGCCAGATGGCCGAGCAGATGGGCGGCGGTGGTGGCGGGATCGGTGATCTGGGCATCGGAGCCTGGGTCATCATCGCGGCCAGCGCCTACCTGGCGTTCAAGGGAGTCATGCGATTCCTGAGCCGCTCCTAGGGCGTCTCCTTCCGATCCAGCATTGATGGTGCCGGGTCGCGGGTACGCAGCGCCTAACTGCGAACTTGCGACCCGGCACCAAATCGGTAGTCCTTGAACTGCAGGCGCAGTTCGACCTTCGAGATCTTGCCGGTCGCCGTCAGCGGGATTTTTTCGACGAACACGACGTCGTCTGGTATCCACCATTTCGCTACGCGGCCGACGAGCCAGGCCAGTAATTCTTCGCGCGTCGGTGATTCACCGGGGCGCGGCACGGCGATCAGCAGCGGCCGCTCGTCCCATTTCGGGTGCGGCACGCCAATGACCGCGGCCTGCAGCAACTTGGGGTGGCCCGCGGCGACACATTCAAGATCGATCGAGCTGATCCACTCGCCGCCGGACTTGATTACGTCCTTTGAGCGATCGGTGATCTGCAACGTGCCGTCTTCACTCAGGTTGCCGACGTCGCCGGTGGCAAACCATCCGTCCTCGTCATGCGCCACGCTTTTTTCGCCAAGGCGGAAATAGTCGCTGCAGACCCACGGGCCGCGGACCTTCAGCAGGCCTGAGCTCTTGCCGTCCCAGGGCAGTTCCTGCCCCGCGTCGTTCTCGACTTTCATTTCCACTCCGAATACGGGGCGGCCCGGCCGCGAGCGATGTGCATCCTTCGCCGTCTCGCTCATCTGCTCCCAGTCTGCAGGTTGCGAGTTGGTCGTGCCGAGCGGGCTCATCTCGGTCATGCCCCAGGCATGGATGGTCCAGACATCGTGACGATCGCGAAACTCGTTCATGATCGACAGCGGACAGGCCGAGCCGCCGACCAGCACCTTTTCCAGTGATTCGAGCACGATGTTGTGTTCACGCGTGTAAGCAAGCAGCTGCTGCCAGACGGTCGGAACACCGGCGGCGAACGTTACTTGTTCCTCATCGATCAGCGCGGCAAGCGTCGCGCCGTCACCCATCTTCGGCCCCGGAAACACGAGTTTCGCGCCGACCATCGGCGCGCTGTATGGCAGGCCCCAGGCATTGGCATGAAACATCGGCACCACGGCGAGGGCCGTGTCACGTCGGCCGAAGCCCATCGTGTCCACGAGCGCCGAGCCGTAGCTGTGCAGCACCGTGGACCGATGGTCGAACAACACGCCTTTCGGGTTGCCGGTCGTGCCCGAGGTGTAGCAAAGCGCGCTTGCCGTGCGCTCGTCGAGGTCGGGCCAGTCGAAAGTATCGGGCTCATTCGCAATGAAAGCTTCGTAGGAGTCGTTGCCGAGCACGACGATCCGTTCCACGGTCTTGAGCGACGGCTTCAGTTTTTCCACGAGCGGCATGAGGGTCAAGTCGGCGAACAGCATGCGGTCGCCGGCGTGATTGATGATGTAGGTGATCTGCTCCGGATAAAGACGCGGATTCAGCGTGTGCAGGATCGCGCCGATGCAGGAGACCGCGTAGTAAAGCTCGAGATGGCGGTAGTCATTCCAGGCCAGCGTCGCGATGCGATCGCCCGGCTGCACGCCGGCCCGGGTCAACGCATTTGCGAGCTTGCGCGCGCGGCGGAACACGTCCCCGAGCGTGCAGCGATGGCGCGGATTCTCGGCGGTGACCGAGACGACCTCGGTCCTCGAGTTGACCCGCTCTGCATGCCGCATGATCCCGGTGATCAAAAGCGGCGTCTGCATCATGAGACCGAGCATTACTTCATCGTCGGCATCGTGAATTCGGCGCCCTTCGAGCCCGTGGGCCAGCGCGCCGTCACGGTCTTCAGTCGCGTATAGAAACGCACTCCATCCGGCCCGTGCATGTGCAGGGGGCCGAACAGGGAGCGCTTCCAGCCGCCGAAGCTGTGGAATGCCATCGGCACCGGTATCGGCACGTTCACGCCGACCATGCCGGCATTGACGCGGCGGCAGAACTCGCGCGCGGCGCCGCCGTCACGCGTGAAGATCGCCGTGCCATTGCCGTACTCGTGGCCATTGACCAGCTCGAGCGCCCCATCGAGATCCGGTACGCGCACGATCACGAGGACCGGACCGAAGATTTCCTCGCGATAGATGCGCATCGACGGCGTCACCTCGTCGAACAGCACGGGCCCCATGAAGAAGCCGCGCTCGTGGCCCGCGACAGTCATCTTGCGCCCGTCCACGACGAGCTTCGCGCCTTCCTGCACGCCGGTCGCCACATAGCCCAGTACGCGGTCGAGGTGCTCGCGCGTCACCAGCGGACCCATGTCAGCATCTTCTGCCGTGCCCGGGAGCACGCGGATCGCCGCGAGTTCCGTCTTCAGGGCCTCGACCAGCCGGTCGCCGGCATCGCCCACGGCCACTGCGACCGAGATCGCCATGCAGCGCTCACCGGCTGAACCGTATGCGGCGCCTGCCAGGGCATGGGCAGCGCCCGCGGGGTCCGCATCCGGCATCACGACCATGTGATTCTTGGCGCCACCCAGCGCCTGAACGCGCTTGCCGTGATTGGAGCCCGTCCGGAATACATGCTCGGCGACCGGCGTCGAACCGACGAAGCTGATCGCATTCACACCGGGATCGGTCAGGAGCGTATCGACGGCCTCGCGATCGCCATTGAGGACATTCAACACGCCAGGTGGCGCGCCGGCCTCGGTCAGGAGCTCAGCGAGGCGCAACGGACAGCCGGGGTCCTTCTCGGAGGGCTTCAAAATGAAGGTGTTGCCGCAGGCAATGGCGATCGGGAACATCCACATCGGGACCATCGCCGGGAAATTGAAGGGCGTGATGCCGGCACAGACACCGACCGGCTGGCGCAATGACCAGCTGTCGATGCCGCGCCCGACCGCGTCGCTGTATTCGCCCTTCAGCAATTGCGGGATGCCGCAGGCGAATTCGACGATTTCCAGGCCGCGCGTGACTTCGCCACGCGCATCCGCGAGCACCTTGCCGTGCTCGCGCGTCAGGATTCCGGCGATTTCCTCGGAATTCTTGTCGATCAGGTCCCGGAATCGAAACAGCACACGCGCGCGGCGGAGCGCCGGCGTATCGGACCATTCCGGCAGCGCCGCCCGTGCGGCGGCGATGACCGAACGAGTCTCATGTGCCGATGCGAGCGCCACCTGCGTCGTCGCAACGCCAAGCGCCGGGTTGAAGACCGGTGCGGAGCGCCCGGAAGCGCCCGCGACACGCTGGCCGCCGATGTAATGCCCCAGTTGTTCCAGTTCACCGGTCATGGCCACCGCCTGTTGTCGCTATTCGGCATCGATACCTGCTGGATTGTCGCGTTAACCGACCCGATAGTCACATGATCGCAGTCCGCCGGGTAGGAATGAACCATGTTCCAGCGCATCCCGTAGCTTGTGGCCCCCCTGGCGGGCGCGCGCCGCCCGAAATGCCCCATGAAACGAGCCGGCCCCTGGGACCTGCCAAACCGCGCGATCTCGCTGCAGTTGCCCGGCAGATAAACGCCGGCGGTTCGGGTAAGCTCGGGCGCCGATGCGCA
>SHZN01000127.1 GCA_009692245.1 Gammaproteobacteria bacterium | reverse complement strand
CTTGTCGCCCCGTCGGGCCAGGCGCCGTGCGTCACTTTGCGGATCGCGCTGCCTTGATTGGCACTACGTTCGCGCCCTTCGCCAGTCCGTCAAGATAGTCAGCCCAGGTCTGCATCATCTTGCGGCGCTCCTTCAGGTACAGGGCGCGGTTGTAGACGCTGCGTACCTTGTTGCGCTCAACGTGGGCCAGTTGTCGCTCAATTACGTCCGGTGCCCAACCCATTTCGTTGAGGCGCGTCGAAGCCAGTGCCCGAAAGCCGTGACCCGTCATCGTATGACGGTCGTACCCCATGTTTCGGAGGGCCGCTGTAATCGTGTTTTCACTCATCGGACGAGTCGATGACCGGACTCCGGGGAAAACATATCGCCCACGCCCAGTCAGGGGATGTAGCTCGCGGAGGACTCCAACAGCTTGCGTGGGTAGCGGAACAATGTGTTCTTCCCGCATTTTCATTTTCGCCGCTGGGATGCGCCATTCAGCGGAGTCAAAGTTGATCTCAGCCCATTCGGCGCGACGAAGTTCTCCAGGACGAACGAATAGCATGGGTGCGAGCTTGAGGGCGCTGCAGGTTACGAACGTGCCCGCGTAGCTGTGAATTGCTCTGAGTAGGGCCGCAACCTTGGCGGGCTCCGTAATGGCTGCCCGCTGCTTCGAGACGACTGGGTGCAACGCCCCTTTCAGGTCTGCCGACGGATCACGCTCTGCACGGCCGGTTGCAATGGCATACCGGAATACTTGGCTTGCGCGTTGCTTGGCGCGATGCGTGGTCTCATGGCGTCCCCGGCTCTCAGTGCGGCGCAGGGTTGCCAATAGTTCCGCTGGAGTGATTTTGCTGACCGACTGCGCCCCCAGCCAGGGGAAAAGCAGCTTCTCGAAGGTCCAGATAGCTTTTCCGAAAGTGGCCGGCGACAGTTTGGTTTTCTGCTTGGCAAGCCACTCGCGTGCCACGGCCTCAAAGGACTCGGCTCCAGCCAGGCTGGACCTGAGCCTTTCAGCCTTTCTGATCGCAGCCGGATCCTGACCGTCCCTCAACAGCGCACGGGTGACATCACGCTTGTGCCGAGCCTCTGCGAGCGAGATTTCTGGATAGACACCGAGGGCGAGGCGTTTCTCAGTGCCCCCGTAGTAGTACTTGAGACGCCAGTAGCGGCCACCCTGCGGAGTGATCTCCATGTACAGCCCCCCGGTGTCGTAAGCCCGTCGTGGCTTCACTGAAGGCTTCAGGGATCGAATGGATCTGTTCGTCAAACCCGTCATGACCGGTTCCATTGTTTTGGGGGCATCTGCGAGGATCGCTGCCGCGACTTTCCCCATGTGCCCCCACATATACCCCCAGATGCCCCCGGATTCAATGGGACGACAACGGATAGTCAGGGACAAGAAAAGCCATCCAATCAGCCGGAATATTACGGATTACCGTAATCTCGGGACGTTGCTGGAAGCGTTTTTGGTGCCGGCGGAGGGACTCGAACCCCCGACCTGAGGTTTACAAAACCACTGCTCTACCAACTGAGCTACGCCGGCGTCGGGCGATATTCTAGCCGGGCAGTGCCCCGCCCTGCGCCAGTTCGGGTACCGGCCGGCTGCTGCCCGCCGCTGCGTCGCAAGGCTGGATCTCGAGGCGCAGGATGCGGCCGCCGTCATCAAGGAGCGCTGCGTCTGGCAGTTTTGCCGGCGCTTCGACATCCACGTCGATCCAGTAAACGGTGCCGGTGCGCTCGCGCTCGGCCATCAGCGGCTCGAAACCCAGCGCCTTGACCTCATCCATGCGTTGCAGCGCGCGCTGGCGTTCAGTGAAGAGGCCGAGCGAAATCGTGATCTGCCGGCCCTCGTCGGGCATCGAATAAGCGTCACCGATGCCAAATCGCCGCAGGCGCTCGATGATTCCCTCGGCGGAAGCGCGATCCGGCACCTGCTCGAGCGACACCCAATAGCCTTTCCAGACCACGCCCTCGCCGGCCCGCTGACGCGGTTGCAGTCCATTTTCGCGCAGCAGCGTGGACGCGCGCGCCGCATCGGTCAGATCGCTGAATGGTCCAAGACTCAGGCAATTTTCTGTCGGCAGGATGGGCGGGCGGGCCGCTGCCTCCGACGCAGGCGCTTCACGCGCAAGCACCAGCTGTGGCGCCTCTGCCCTGGCGGGCGCGGCGCCGTCAGCGAGCCGCTCGACCCAATGCGTCCAGGCGAACCAAGCGACATTGGCGAGCACCAGCAGTGCGAAGATGATCCGCATCGGTGGGCAATCTATGCGCTCGGCAGGATCATCGCAATGCCCTGACCGTCACTTCGCCGGACAGGATCCGCCGCCGCGCGCCATCCACATCGACCAGCAATGCCCCATCGCCATCGATGCCGCGCGCCAGTCCCTCGACGGTCTCCGCGCCCTGCAGCACGCGCACCGGCTGATCAATCAGGTCATCCGCGCTTTGCCATTCATCCGTGAAGGCCGCCAGCCCGCGCGCGCCGAATTCCTCAAGCGCCAGCGCGATTTCATTCACCAGCGATGCCGCAAGCGCATTGCGGCCGAGCGGCGCGTCGAGGAGTTCCGCCAGCCCGGCTGCCTCGATGCCTTCGGCCTGCAGTTCCGCGCGCAAACTTTGCGGCAGGCGGACATTGATGCCGCAGCCCACGACGACATAGGCAGGTCCCGCAGCCTCACCGCGCATGTCGATCAGGATGCCGCCCAGCTTGCGGCGGCCGTGCACGATGTCATTGGGCCACTTGAGTGCGAGCCCGTGGATGTTCAACCGCCGCAAAGCCCGCAGGATCGCCACGCCGACCGCAAGCGAAAGCGCGCCGAGCGCCGCCGGTGCGTCGCGAAAGCTCCAGTTGACCGACAGGCAGAGACCCGCGGCGAAGGGCGCGATCCAGCGTCGCCCGCGCCGGCCGCGGCCCGCATTCTGGAATTCCGCAAGGCAGGCGTCGAATTGCCCCACCGGGGGTTCCGCGATCGCGAGCAGATGGTCGCTGGTCGAGGAAAGCTCCTCGTGAACCTCGAGATTTCGCAGCCTCCCGGCAGCCCACTGTGGAAGCGCGTCGCGGATCGCGCCGGCATCGAGCAGATCGAGTGGTTCGCCCAGCCGATATCCGCGACCCGGCGTCGCCTGCAGGTCGATTCCCCAGTCGCCAAGCGATTGCAGCTGCTTCCAGATGGCCGCGCGGGAAATCGCCAGACGCGCCGCCAGGTCCTCCCCCGAATGCAGCTCGCCATCAGCAAGCAGGCGCAGCAATGCGCCGCGCCTCGTCACTTGCCAGTCCGCGGCCGCAACAGCCACAGGCCGGTTAGGTGCGGCTCAATGCCGCACTTCATGCGGCCGATGTTGCTGCGGTGTGCCCACACGATGAACACAGCCATCGCCACCGCGAATGCGAACAGGGGCGGCGACTGCCGGCCGAAGAACCACAGAGCCATCGGAACGGTGGCGGCGGCGATCATCGTCGCGAGCCCCACAAATCCGGTCAGCAGGACGATCAGGAACCAGCCCGCGATGGCCACCGGCACGACGGCCGGTGCGAGCACGAGCAATGTGCCGATAAATGTTGCGCCGCCCTTGCCACCGCGGAACTCGTGGTACAGCGGCCAGATGTGACCCGCGACCACAGCCGCCGCGCAACTCATGGCGAGCCAGTCGCGATCGATGCCGGAATCCCTTGCGATGCCCGGGATACTGAACTCCGGCAGCCAGCCGGCGGCCACCACACCCTTGCCGATATCAATGACGACGACTGCTGCGGCAAACCAGAATCCCTGGGTGCGGAGCGCATTCGTGCCACCCGCATTGCCGCTGCCCGATTCGCGGATGTCGACGCCGCGCGCGGCGCCGATGAGCAACGCGCCCATCAGCGAACCGAGCAGGTAGGCGATCAGGGTCTTCAGGCCGAGTTCCAGCAATCCGGCGCCTCCCATGTTTGGCAGCAGAATTCTAGCATCGCGGGCCAGGCACTCTGTGCGGCAGGAAAACTTCCGCGATCATGCAGCGCACGCTGCCGCCGCCGTGCCGCTCGATGGTCGGTATCGGCGCGGTCACGATCGTGCCGTGGCGCTCGAGTGCTCGATGTTCCTGTGGCGCGAGGCAATCCCAGGCCGCGGTGGACATCGCGATCAACGGCTCGCCGTTGCCTGACTTCAGCGCCAGAAGGTTTCCGGCGAAGCCATTCATTTGCGCGATGCTGATCGCGATCGGTTCGTGACCGGATTGCACGAGCGCTTGAATCACGCTGATGCGCTGTTGCGGATCGGGGATCGCCTCCGGGCACAACAGCGCAAAGCGCTCGCCGATCGCCATCATCACATTCGTGTGATAGATCGGCTGGCCGCCCGGGCCCTCAGCATCAAAACTGACCACGCGATAGCCGAGGCGTGTCGCGAAATCGCCAAGTGCCGCCGGAGTCGTGCGCGGCGACCAGCAGGCATAGGCGATGCGATGGCAACGGTCCAGCACCAGACTGCCCGTGCCCTCGAGATACTCGCCGCGTCCTTCCCAAGGCGTCAGGTCGATTCTGCGCGTGATGCCAAAACCCGCCATCTGCAGCAACGCAATCGGTTCCTCGCGTCGCTCGGCACGCCGGCTCGCGGCCATCAGCGGATAGAGCACGACCCTGCCATCGTCGTGGAAACTCACCCAGTTGTTTGGAAAACAGGCGTCCGGCTTGGCTGGCTCAGAACTGTCGTCCGCGACATGGGCTCCGACACCTGCGTTTGAGAGCCGCTGGGCGAGTCCCTCGAATTCGCGCTGCGCGGCGATCGGTGCGTCCTGAGCCGCACCGCCCTGCTGGAAACGATTCGATGCCGCGGTTTCGGGATTCGCGCCAAAGTGCGCCGGCCGGATCATCAGCACCGCGTCGGCGCACTGCCGATCGACATCCGACACAGGACTAATCGGGCGCACTGCAGAACTCGAAGCGCACGCCCAGCTGGACTCGCCAGACAGACGGCAAGGCCGAAAGCGTGAAGTTCGGCCCCGTCGGGCTGGTCGTGCCGGCGCGTGGCCGGTAGATGTACCTGTTGGTCGCTGCGTCAATCCCGCCGACATCAAGCACCAGCGCCACATAGACGAAGCTGACCTGGTTCAGCTGCCCCCAGTCATTGTTGAGCATGTTGGCGAGGTTCTCG
>SHZN01000126.1 GCA_009692245.1 Gammaproteobacteria bacterium | reverse complement strand
GATCTTCTACAACACCCGCCGACCCCACGGCTCGCTCGGCTACCGGCCGCCGGCACCGGCAACCGCCTGCGGCCGACCCCTGCTCGCAGAGGCTCAGAGGGCGGCGTAAACTAACTTGAAATCTGGACCAGTTAAGACAGGCCGGTCACCCGGCCAGATAACTCTTCAACTGCATGTGTCGCCCTCGAAATTCCCCGGCCGCATTCAGACGCCGTCAGCGCGGCCTGCCTGCCAGCCCGCAAATGTACCTTCCCGCTCCGCCAGGCTCGCGAGCAATGGCGTGGGCGTCCAGTATTGCGGCCCCTGCTCGCCCTCGTAGCGCCGCATGGCCTCAATCACGATCGCGAGCCCGATGGTATCCGCATGGAACATCGGACCGCCGCGATGACGCGGGAAACCATAGCCATTGCACCAGATCACGTCGATGTCCGCCGGGCTCGCGGCGATGCCTTCCTCGAGGATACGCGCGCCTTCGTTGGCCAGTGCGTAGATGCAACGCTCGACGATCTCCGAGTCCGCAATCTTGCGTTGTGCGACGCCGAGGGCCTTTGCTTCCGCGCGGATCAGCTCCAGAACCTCGGGGTCCGGCTGGCGCTTGCGGTCCGAACCATCGTAGCGGTAGAAACCGCGACCTGACTTCTGGCCGTAGCGCCCGAGTTCCGCCAGGCGATCAGACACGCGATAGAAGCGTGGGTCGTCGGGACGCTCGTTCCATTGACGCCGGGCTTGGTAGCCAATGTCGAGACCGGCCAGGTCGCCCACGGCATTCGGCCCCATCGCCATGCCGAATTCCTCGAGAGCCCGGTCGATGGCTTCGGGTGTCGAACCCTCCAGCAGCATCAACTCCTTCTCCCGGCCGTAGGCGTACAGCATGCAATTGCCGACAAAGCCGTAGCAATTGCCGACTGTCACGCCGATCTTGCCGATGCGCTTGGTCACGGCGCGGAGCGTCGCAAGCGTCGCGCGCGAACTCTCGCGGCCACGGACAATCTCCACGAGCCGCATGATGTTCGCGGGACTGAAGAAATGCATGCCGGCGACGTCGGCCGCGCGGCCACTCGCCGCCGCGATGGCATCGACGTCGAGCGTCGAGGTGTTGGTCGCGAGCACCGCCTGTGGCTTGCAGAGCTCACCCAACTCCGCGAACAGCCCGCGCTTGACGGCCAGGTTCTCGAAAGCTGCCTCGATCACGAGATCGACCGCGGACAGCTCCTTCAGGTCCCCGCTGCCGCGAACGCGCGCAACCGCGGCAGCCGCATCCGCTACCGTCATACGGCCCTTGCGGGCGGAGCCCTCGATTGTCGAGGCGACGCGCGCGAGACCGGCGGCAAGCGACTCCGGCTTCGAATCCACGAGCGTCACGGCAAGGCCCGCCGTCGCGAGGCTAATCGCGATGCCGGCGCCCATTGTGCCGGCACCAATGACGCCTGCGCTCTCGACCCGTAGCGCCGCGTCCCGATCTAAGCTCGAGCCCCGTTCTGCGAAGAACAGATAACGCAGCGCCCGGGACTCGCTGGAACGGCGGCATTCCTCGAAGAGCTCCCTGGCGCGGTCAAGGGCCTGGTCGAAGGGTCGCGTCGCCGACGCCTCGAGGGCGTCCACGATGCGTCCAGGCGCCGGCAACCGCCATGCCGTAGCCGGCATCGCGGCCCGCCATTCGGCGAATAGTTCGGCCGTCGCCTCTGGCGCACCCAGGTCACGCAAGCGCCGCGGGAGCGCCCCACCTGCGACGAGCTCACGCGCCCAGGCAACAGCACCGGCACGCACATCGCCGTCAATCCTGCGATCAACCAACCCGATTGCCGTGGCTCGATCGACGTCGATTGGCTTGCCGCCGGTCATCAGTTCGAGCGACGCCTTCCACCCGACCAAACGTGGCAACCGGACCGTGCCGCCTGCGCCGGGCAGCAATCCCAGGGTGACCTCAGGAAACCCGATTTTGAGATCGGATGTTGCGGCACGGTAATGACAGGCGAGCGCGGTCTCCGCCCCGCCGCCGAGAGCCGCGCCGTGGAGCGCGGCAACCACGGGCTTGTTGCAGGACTCGAGACGAAACAGCAGTTCGTTCAGCAGCGGCGGCTGGGCAGGCTGGTCGAATTCCGAGATGTCGGCGCCGGCGATGAAATTCCGGCCGGCGCCGTGTAGCACGATCGCCTGCACTGTCGGATCCGAATCGAGGCGCTCGATCGCCGTGAGTAGCGCCGTGCGCAGGCGGTGCGCCAGCGCGTTGACGGGCGGGTGATCGAGCATGATGACGGCGACACTGCCATCACGCTCGATCGCAAGCGGCGCGTTCACCCGATCCGCTCGATGACAAGCGCAATGCCCTGGCCCACGCCGATGCACATGGTGCACAGCGCATAGCGGCCACTCACGCGCCCGAGTTGCCAGGTGGCCGTGGTCGCGAGGCGCGCACCGCTCATGCCGAGCGGATGGCCGAGCGCGATGGCGCCGCCATTCGGATTCACGTGCGCGGCGTCATCCGGCAGGCCAAGCCGGCGCAACACGGCAAGCGCCTGCGCAGCGAATGCCTCGTTGAGCTCAATCACATCCATCGCGGAGAGAGGCAAGCCAAGCCTGGCCAGGAGTTTCTCTGCGGCAGGCGCCGGGCCGATGCCCATGATGCGCGGCTCGACGCCCGCGACCGCAGCTCCAAGAACCCGTGCCCGCGGCTTGAGGCCGTAGCGCGCCGCCGCCTGTTCGCTCGCGATCAGGAGTGCACAGGCGCCGTCATTGACGCCTGAAGCATTGCCTGCTGTGACGGTTCCACCGCTACGAAATGGTGTCGGCAGCTTTGCGAGCGCCTCGAGACTCGTTTCGCGCGGGTGCTCGTCGCGATCGACGACGACCGGATCGCCCTTGCGCGCCGGAATTGTCACCGGCGCGATCTCGGCCGCAAACGTGCCATCGCCTTGCGCGCGTAGGGCGCGCTGCTGGCTGCGGAACGCAAACGCATCCTGGTCGGCCCGCGTCACGCCGAACTCGGCGGCGACGTTTTCGCCGGTCTCGGGCATCGAGTCGATGCCGTACTGCTGCTTCATCAGCGGATTGACGAAGCGCCAGCCCATCGTCGTGTCGAACATCTGCTGGGTGCGCGAGAACGCGGCATCAGGTTTCGATAACACGTAAGGCGCGCGACTCATGCTCTCCGCGCCGCCGGCAATCACGAGATCGGCCTCTCCGCTCCGAATCATGCGCGCTGCAATCGCAACCGCGTCGAGACCCGAGCCGCAGAGGCGGTTTACGGTGACGCCCGCCACGGAAACCGGAAGCCCGGACAACAATGCGGCCATCCGCGCAAGATTCCGGTTGTCTTCGCCCGCCTGATTCGCACAACCGAGCACGACATCGTCGACGGCCTGCCAGTCGACCGACGGGTTGCGGCGCATCAGGGCGGCGAGCGGCACGGCCGCAAGGTCATCGGTCCGAACGCCCGACAGTACGCCGGCGTAACGGCCGATCGGTGTGCGGATCGCATCGCAGATCAGTGCTTCACTCATCGACCAGCCTCCCGGCAACCTGGTGACTGCGGCCGCGGAACAAGGCGATGGCCTCGTCGCGATCGTTGCGCACCTCGATTTCGTAGATTCCGCTGCGACCGGCACGCCAGCGCTCGGTCGCGCTCGCCGTCAACAGGTCCCCCAACCTCGCCGGCGCCAGGAACTCGATGGCGGCACCGGCCGCGAAAGTATTGTCGCCGTGCGAATTACAGGCAAAGGCGAAGGCGCTGTCGGCTAGCGCAAATATGAGCCTACCATGGCAGATGCCGTGGCCGTTGACCATGTCGGGTCGCACCCGCATCGTCACGCGCGCAGAACCGGGCGCGATCGAGTCGATGCGCATGCCGAGCATCTGCGATGCCTGGTCCGAGCCGTAGAGTTTCTCGGCCGCCAGCTTTGCGATCCGCTGTGCATGATCCATGGCAGCGATCTCCTAGCGCCCGCTGAAGCGCGGAGTGCGCTTCTCGGTAAATGCGGCGACGCCTTCGGCGTAGTCGGATGACCAGCCGAGTTCCCGCTGGTAGTCACGTTCAGCGTCGAGTTGTTCCGCGAGCGAATGCTGCCATGCGCCCTGGATGGCCTGGCGGGTGCGCACGAGACCGAGCGTCGGCGCAACTGCGAGTTCCGCTGCGAGCTTGTCGACAACAGTCGTGAAATCCGCGTCATTCACGCAACGCCAGATCAGCCCCCAGTCCGCCGCCTGCTCCGCCGGCAGCTTGTCGCCGAGCATTGCCAGCCCGATGGCGCGTGCATTGCCCACCAAGCGCGGCAGCAACCAGGTCGCGCCGCTGTCCGGAACCAGCCCCAGGCGGCAAAAGGCCTGTATGAAAACCGCAGAGCGCGCCGCTATCACGATGTCGCAGGCGAGTGCGATGCTGGCGCCCGCCCCCGCTGCCACGCCATTGACCGCGGCGACCACCGGCATCGGCAGGTTGCGCAACGCAAGCACCAGCGGCTTGTAGTTGCGTTCAATGGATTCTCCAAGGTCGGCACCCCGACCACCAGGTGCGACCGCGCGGTCGCCGAGATCCTGACCGGCGCAGAAACCCCGCCCCGCACCGCTCAGCACCAGCACGCGCGCGCCGTCCACGACCACCTGCGCGAGCGCGTGACGGACTTCCTCGTGCATCGCTGCATTGAAGCTGTTGAGCCGATCGGGCCGGTTCAGCGTCAGCCTGGCGATCTGGTCCGAAACCGAATAAAGAATCGAGGTGTAATTCATCTGCACTCCGGCGGCTGCCGTCATTCGTCGTAGCTGATCTCGAGCGCAGGGCTCGTCGGCCGCGCCTGGCAACACAGGATATAGCCGGCTTCGACCTCCCAATCTTCGAGCGCGACGTTGTGCTCCATCGCGGCCGTGCCGCTCAGGAGCTTTGCGCGGCAGGTCGAGCAGACCCCGGCGCGACAGGAAAATGGCAGGTCGAGGCCCGCGCGGCCCGCAGCGTCCAGGATCACTTCGCCGTACATGGGCATCTTGAATGCGCGCCGCCGTCCGTCCATCACGACCGTGATGGTCGCGCCATCTGCCACGGCCATCGCGGCACCTGCAGCAACGATCGCTGGCTTCACAGCCGCGGTCGCGGCTGCGGATGCTGCCGCCACGAAGTGCTCGACGTGGACGCGTCCCCTCGCGCCG
>SHZN01000125.1 GCA_009692245.1 Gammaproteobacteria bacterium | reverse complement strand
CGGTCACGCTCGACGAGGCGGCGCTCAAGGCCTGGTACGACGGCAACCAGTCGCTCTACATGACCGAGGAGCAGGCGGCGATTGAGTACGTCGAACTTAACATCGAGGCGCTCGCGTCAGTGGCAGCGGTCGGTGAGGACCAGCTGCGCGAATATTACGAGGCCAACAAGGAACGCTATTCGACGGTTGGCCGACGCCATCCGCGCCACATCCTGATTGCGATCAAGGATGACGAGGCCGCGGCGCTAGCCAGGGCCCGGACGGTCTATGACCGCGCCCGCAAGGGTGAAGATTTTGCCGCTCTCGCGCGCGAAGTCTCCGACGATGCCGGATCTGCAAATTCGGGTGGAGATCTTGGCTGGGCGCTGCGTGGCGATTTCGTCGGCTCCTTCGGCGACGCCGTATGGGACATGAAACCTGGACAGATACGCGAGCCGGTGCGCACCGAATTTGGCTGGCATGTGATCCGCCTCGAGGAAGCCGAGCCTGACACGACGCAATCGTTCGAGGACGTCAGGGTGCAGATCGAGCCTGAATTCCGGCGCGCCGAGGTCGAGAAGCTGTTCGGCGACCAGCAGGAGATGCTCGATACGCTCGCATTCGAGTCGGCTGGCAATCTTGCCGAGGTTGCCGCCAGGTTGAACCTTGCCATCAAGCGTATCGATCGATTCACGCATGCGGGTGGTGGCGAACTCGGCGCCAAGCCGGCGCTGGTAGAGGCTGTATTTGCGCCGGAAGTGCTGTCGGGCAGTGAGTTGCGCACCGTCGAGCTCGGGCAAGGCCGCGTCGTCGCCGTGCGCGCTGCGTCGCACGAACCGGCGCGCGCGCGCCCATTCGGCGAAGTCCGTGAGCAGGTCGTTGCCGCCGCACGTCTCGAGGGAGCGCAGCATCTGGCAGCGGAAAAGGCGGTTTCCGTCTCGACTGCATTGACCGGAGGAGCTGATTGGGCGGCCGCCACCAATGCCTGGCGTTCAGGCGCCGTGGCATCGCCGACCTATCAGGCAAGACTCGTGCGCCGCGACGAAGCGCTGGTGCCCGTGGAGATCAAGAACGCGGCATTCCGTGTGGCGCGGCCGCAGGGGCGGGCCAGATTCGGGATCGCGCAACTCGGCACCGGCGATGCGGTGGTCTGGATGGTGAGTGCGGTTCGGCCCGGCACAATGGCCGCGCTCTCGCCGACCGAGCGCCAGACTGCGCTCGAAGCGGCGCGCGAGAGCGCGAACATTACTGACACGTCGGCGTATATCAATGCCATGCGCGCGACAGCCGAAGTCGACGTCAACCCGCAGCTCTTCGAATAAGCGCACGGCCGTTTTGGCAGCGTCGGCGGGCGCTTGCAGGTCAGGTACCCGCGCTCGCTGAGAAGAGCGGCGTCGCTCGCTACGGGTCCCGACCTGCAGCGCGCCCGCCGACTCTTCCCACATTTCCGTGCCCCACGCTGACATGAGCCTGCGATTGGCGGCGACCTCGTGACGGAGGTGGTCCGGACGCCCTTCAGCGAGCGAATGTCCGATCTTCTGAGCGAGCGAAGGGCGTCCGGACAGCCCCCCGTCACGCCGTCACCGCTACTCCGGGAAGTACATGCCGACGTGGCTATAGCCAGAGTCGACGTAGAGTGTTTCGCCGGTAATGCCCGCCGCCAGGTCGGAGCAGAGGAAGGCCGCTGCATTGCCGACATCCTCGATCGTGACATTGCGCTTGAGCGGGGCTACCTGTTCGACGTGATGCAGCATCTTGCGGAAGCCCGGAATACCGGCAGCGGCGAGGGTCTTGATCGGGCCCGCCGAGATTGCGTTGACGCGGATGCCCCTGGGGCCGAGGTCCGCGGCCAGGAACCGCACATTGGCCTCGAGGCTCGCCTTGGCGAGGCCCATGACGTTGTAGGAAGGTATCGAGCGCACGGCGCCGAGGTAGGACATCGTCAGCAAGGCGCCGGCCCGGCCATTCATCAGCGGCAGTCCCGCGCGGGCAAGCGCGGTCAGGCTGTAGCTCGAGACGTCGTGTGCGGTTGCAAATGCTTCGCGGGTCGTGCTCTCGACGAATCTGCCGGTCAACGCTTCGCGCGGTGCAAATGCGACCGAATGCACGATGACGTCCAGCACGCCCCATTCGGAACCCAGTCGCGCGAATGCCGCATCGATCTCGCCGTCGATTCCGACATCCATCGGCATCACGAGCTTCGATCCGAGTTCGCCGGCATGTCCGACGACGCGGTCCTTGATGCGGTCATTCTGGTAGGTGAAGGCGAGTTCCGCGCCCTCGCGCTTCATGGCCTGGGAAATGCCCCAGGCGATCGAGCGGTCGGTCGCGAGGCCCACGATCAGTGCCTTCTTGCCGGTCAGGAAACCCATGCAATCCCCCAGTCGAAATCAGCCGCCGACGTTCGTATTGTCACCCAGGTGGATGGTGAGCTGTTGGCCGGCTCGCAAGGACGTGCTGCGGCCCAAATTGTTCCAGCCCTGCAGCTGTTGCACGGTCACCGCAAAGCGGTGTGCGATGCCGGAGAGCGTATCGCCCCTCTTCACCTTGTAGTTCACATGGCCCGACACCGGCGGATTGCCGTTGGCCGCGGCCAAAGCGCCACTGCTGGCCGGCGAGCCGGATATCTGCAAGCGCTGGCCCGGGTGCAGCATCGCATTCGTAGAAATACCGTTCATGCGCGCGAGCTGTGCGATCGACATGCCATTGCGGTGCGCAATGCTCCACAGGGAGTCACCCGAACGCACGCGGTAGCTGCGCCGCTCGAGATCGGCACCAAGACCCTCGCGCAGCTGGGACACGTCTCCTGACGGTACCAGCAACTGCTGACCGACCTGCAGATCGACCGGGGCGTCGGTATTGATCCATTTCAGGTACGACTCCGGCACCTTGTAGTGACCGGCAACCGATGCCATGGATTCGCCGGCGGCGACCGTGTGGACCCCGAGCCCGGCGCGGGCCGTCGCATCAAGTGATGCGAGCTGCGTGACAAAGCCATCCGCGACGACCTCGGGTATCAGCAACCTGTGCGGACCATTGGGGTCGGTTACCCAGCGATTCCAGGACGGATTCAGCGCGTGCAGTTCCTCGATGTCGATACCGGCCAGTTGCGCCATCAGGCGCAGGTCCGTGGGTCCATCCGTCGGAACGACACGGTAGTAGGGTGCGTCCTGAATCGGCGAAATGACGAGCCCATAGGCCGCGGGATTCTGCACGATCCTCGCAATTGCGATCAGCTTTGGCACGTAGGCACGGGTCTCGGCGGGCAGCGAAAGCGAGAAGAAATCCGTGTGACGCCTTAGCGCGCGATTGCGACTGATCGCACGCTGAATGTTGCCGGCGCCGTAATTGTAGGCGGCGATTGCGAGAAACCAGTCGCCATCGAAACGTTGGTACAGCGAGGTCAGGAATTCGAGTGCCGCGCGCGTCGACTCGATCACGTCGCGGCGCGGGTCCTGCCAGTAATTGCGCTTGAGACCATAGAGTTCGCCGGTTGACGGGATGAACTGCCAGAGCCCCGCTGCATGGCTGTGCGAGTAGCCATAGGGATTGAAGGCGCTCTCAACGAACGGCAGCAGCGCCAGCTCGCCCGGCAGGCCGCGCACCTCGACTTCGTCGACGATGTGATGGAGGTAGCGCTGCGCGCGACCCATGGCGCGGGCGAGATAGTCGGGATTGCGCTGCAGCCAGGCGATCTCGGACTGCACGCGGCGATGTTCGACGTCCGGTAACGCGAGGTCCCCGCGAATGCGGTCGAAGACGTCGCCATAGACAATGGGCTCGGGCGGCCCCTCATCATCGATTGGCGCGCTTTGCTCGGGCAGGGGCAGCGGCGGCGGCAATGCGGGCTCTTCAAGGATCGGCTCTGCGGCCGGGTCATTCACGATCACTTCATCGGGCAAGGAGCTGGTGACGCCCGCGGGAACACTCGCGCAGCCTGTGACACAGAGTAGCCAGGCGGCGACGGCGGCCAGGCGTAGCGGTATCGAATGCGACTCAGTTATCAAAATTGATCCTTCCAGCCCCGGACTTCGGCGAATACCGCGACCGGGCTCGGTAGCGCCTTACCGGCATGTCTTTCAGCCGATGACCGGATATTGTCAAGCCGGCAGCGCAGGAAAGGATTGACGCGCTTCTCAAGCCCGATGATCGAGGGCAAGGTAGGCAGGCCTGCGGCCCTCAGGGTCCCGGCCTGGCGGGCGTAGTCCGCGATTTCCTGATTATCCGCTTCGACCGCCATCGCAAAACGAAGATTCGCGACCGTGTATTCATGGCCGCAGAACACCCGGGTCGGATCCGGGAGAGCGGCCAGAGCCTCGAGGGAGGCAAGCATCTGCCCGGCAGTCCCTTCGAACAGCCGGCCACAGCCCGCGCTGAACAGCGTGTCGCCGCAAAAGAGCGCCTGGTGGCCGAAGTAGGCGATATGGCCTGCCGTGTGTCCCGGTACGTCGATGACCTCGAATTCGAGACCCAAGGACGGCAGATGGGCGCGGTCGCCACCGTGGAGTCTCTGGCACTCGACGGGCATGCGTTCTTGCGCCGGGCCGAAGACGGCCGCACCTGTTGCCGCAACCAGTGCCGCGGTCCCGCCCACATGATCGGCATGATGGTGCGTCAGCAGAATCGCGTCCAGCCGGAGCTTGCCCGCAGCGAGTTCGCGCAACACGGGATCCGCAGCACCCGGATCGATGACCGCCACGGCACGCGGCTCACCCGGCACTGCGAGCAGCCAGATGTAGTTGTCCTTGAATGCCGGAATTGGCCTGACGTCCAGAGTGCTCACTACTTCCCGGTGACGGTGGCCGTTGCGGAGACCGGCAATATTAGTATGCTCTCGCCATGAATGTTGGGCCCGGGAATCGAGGCGAGTGGCTGGCGGGGCCACTCGGCCAGATGCTGCTCGAGCAGGAGCGCGAGCGCGTCGCCATCTCGCTCGAATGCGCATTTGGCCTGCATTGCGTGCAGATCGGCGGTTGGGGCGAGCCCGGGACCTTTCTGACGCTTGCGCGCACGCGCCGTACGGCGCTGATCGCGTTGTCCGGCGTGCCGGGCGCTACGTTGATCGCGGAGCCCGCGGCACTTCCGCTGCAGTCGGACAGCGTGGACGTGATGCTGCTGCCGCACACGCTCGAGTTCGAACCCGATCCGCATGAAGTGTTGCGTGAAGTCGGCCGCGTGCT
>SHZN01000124.1 GCA_009692245.1 Gammaproteobacteria bacterium | reverse complement strand
CGAATACCGGAAGGTGCGACTGTTCGCGGAACGGGAGCCAGGTGTAGCGCAGTCGCGGCTCGAGCGTCTGCAGCAACCGTCGCCCTGAGCTCGCCTCGCGTTCGAACACGAGACCGGCGTCCAGCGAAAGGATCGGCGCCTGCCGGTCGGGGGCGTCGTCGGCGCCCGGTGCCAGATCGGATAGCCGGTAGGTCGTCAATCGATACGCGGCGCTCGGTTCCAGGTGATAGCCGGGCCCGCGCATTGGCCATGCGACACGCGGCATCAGGTCCATGCGCAGGCCGGTCGTGCCTGCATCGCGGTCGAACCAGGTCGCGTCTGCGTCAAGACTCGTGATCAGCCCGCTGCGGGCCAGTGGCCACGCCCCGGTGAATGCGAGTTGTGGCAGCCGCGAATAGGGCCGCGAGAGCGGATCCACAGACAGGTCAATGGTCTGGAAATCCTGTACGCGCCCGTCCAGGCGCCAGCCGCGCCCGAGCCAGGCGAGACTCAGGTAGCGATCCAGGAATGTCACGCTCGTGCCGTCGGGCCCGAGTCCGAAATCCTCGAAATACCGGCTGTCGCTCGCATCTTCGATACTTGCAGAGAGCCGCAGATTGTCGGTGAAGTCGGTCTGGTGCCACAGCGAGCTGAGACGGCGGTCGATCCCCGCCAGGTCATCGCCTGGCAGGAAGAACGAGCCGAGCTTGCCGTGGCTTCGCTCCGAGAGGTAGCGGAACTGGGCTTCGAGTGCCAGCCCGCGGCGCGACAGCAGTTGGGGTTCCAATGTGAGGTCGTAGTTCGGCGCGAGATGCAAGTAGTAAGGCGCACCGAACTCGAAACCACTCTTGTTCGACGTGCCGAATGACGGGAACAGGAATCCGGACTTGCGCGCATTGCCGACTGGAAAGGAAATCACAGGCGCATAGAGGATCGGCACGCCCTTCAGTTCGACGCGCACGCCCCGACCCTTGCCCAGCTGCTTGCGCTGGTCGATTTCGATCGAGGACGCGCGCAGGAACCAATCGCTGTTTCCGGCCGGGCACGTCGTAAAACTGACTTTGCGCATTCTCAGTACGCCGGCAGGCGACATGCCAAGTTCCGCGGCGGCGCCGCGTGCCGGTCGCGCCGGCAATTCGAACTCCGTGCCGGTGAACTCGCCGCCGCTGTCCGCGCCCCAGGAACCGCTGGTGCCCTTCAGGCGCAGCTCCGGGTCGCTATATTCGACGTCGCCTTCGACCTTGAAGCGGCGACCGACGGAGTCATAGGAGGCTGACGGCGCGGTCAGCCGGCGATCGCCATGACGCATGACTACGCCGTTACTGAGCGTGGCGTTGCCTTCACGCGTGACTTCGGCAGCGCCACTCGTCACTTCGATCGGAAGTTCGTCCGGGCTGGCAATCCGGACTCCGTCGGGAACCGCAACCTGCGCCGGCGCGGCGTCGCCGGATTCAGGCCATTCGCAGTCCTCGGCCGCAGCCTGCGGCAGGGCTGCAGCGGCTGCGAGCAATGCGATGAAGAGACGAAGATTCATGCGCGTCGGGAACAGCCGTGATTTCAGTGTGGCCGCCAAGTCTATAATGCGGGCCCCCCGGCCGTCGCCTGCGCATGACAACCATTCCGACTGGCGATTCAAGACTGCAACGACTCGAGCTCTGGCTGGCGGGCCTTCCGGGCCCACCCGTGCTGCGCGTGACGCCGGCGTCAATCGACGCCAGTTTCCGCCGCTATTTCCGCGTGCACCACGACGGCGGCACCCAGATCGCGATGGACGCGCCGCCGGAACGGGAAAGCATCGATTCCTGGCTGCAGGTCGCGCGCCTGCTGGCCGGAACGGGCGTCAATGTCCCCAGGATCCATGCTGTCGATGCAGATCAGGGATTCGTCCTGATCAGCGATCTCGGCAGCCTGCAATATCTTGAGGCATTGACGAATGGTGCTGACCCTGAACCACTCTATGCGAATGCCATCGACGCGATGCTGTGCCTGCAGGCGCGGGGCACCGCAGCTGCCCACGATCTTCCACGCTATGACCACGGCCTGCTGCGCAAGGAGATGGAACTGTTCCCGGAGTGGTTCATCAAGCGGCATCTTGCCCTGGAACCCGGCGCCGATGACCGCCGCGCGATCGACGGCGCATTCGAGTGGCTTTGCGATGAAGCGCTTTCGCAACCTGTGGTGCTGGTGCATCGCGACTATCACTCGCGCAATCTCATGGTCTGCGCTGGCAGCAATCCCGGGATCATCGATTTCCAGGACGCAGTGCGCGGGCCGATCAGCTATGACCTCGTGTCGCTCCTGAAGGATTGCTACATCGTCTGGCCGCGTGCGCGACTGCTCGCCTGGCTGGACCGGTATCGCGAGGGCGCGGCGCGTATGGGCCTCGATGCCGGCAGGGACCGCGAGGAATTCCTGCGCTGGTTCGATCGCATGGGCCTGCAGCGACACATCAAGGTGCTCGGCATATTCGCGCGGCTGTGGTATCGCGATGGCAAGCCGGGCTTCCTTGCCGACCTTCCGCGCGTACTCGACTACACGCTTGCCGTGACATCTGCGGAGCCTGCGCTGGCGCCATTCGATGATTTCCTGCGAAGGCTGGTCGTGCCTGCCTTCGCGGTCGCATTGAAGCGCGCGGGTATACCGCCATGAAAGCCATGATTCTGGCGGCAGGCCGCGGTGAGCGCATGCGGCCGCTCAGCGATCGCATTCCGAAGCCGCTGCTCGAGGTTGGTGGATACCGTCTCATCGAGTATCACCTCGCGGCCCTGCTGAAGGCCCGCATCCGCGAAGTGGTCATCAATCTGTCCTGGTTCGGCGATCAGATCAGCGAGATCCTTGGCGACGGGACCCGTCATGGCCTTTCGATCACCTACAGCCCCGAGGGACCCGCGCCACTCGGTACCGGCGGTGGCCTGTATCGGGCACTGCCGCTGCTCGGCGCCGATCCATTCCTGCTGGTGAATGGCGATGTGTGGATCGACCTGCCATTCGATGAACTGCGTCGCCCGGCAGGTTCGCTCGCGCACCTCGTGCTGGTCGCGAACCAGCAGCATCACCCAGGAGGCGACTTCGGGATCGAGGCCGGCGGGCGCGTCAAGTCGGCGCCGACGCCGCTGACTTATGCGGGTATCGCAGTCATCGATCCGCGCCTGTTCGACGGATGCGAGGACGGCACCTTTTCGCTCAAGCCCCTGCTCGATCGCGCACTCGCGGCCGGCCGGCTGAGCGGCCAGAAGCATGACGGAAACTGGAGCGATGTGGGGACGCCCGAGCGGCTTGCTTCGCTCGATGCGGCGCTACGGCTCGGGCAGGTCCGCCATCCGGTGCTCGAGTCACCCGTCGGATAGAATGAAGGCACGCAGCCGCTGGATCATTTCAAGTGACTGATTTTAAAGGTATTAAAATTCAACTTGAGCGCAAACCTGTGCGCAGCGGCGAGAAGTACCGCACCGCGCAAGGCTATACGGCGATCCGCGACGGCATCAAGCAGGCAGCCGGTCAGGAACCCCTGATGCCGGGTCCCAAGCCACGCTGGCTGCGCGCCCCGATGCCTGCCGGCAAGAAATTCGATACCGTGCGTGGGATCGTGCGCGAGCATCGACTGAGCACGGTCTGCGAAGAGGCGCATTGCCCGAATATCGGCGAGTGCTGGAATGCCGGCACCGCGACCCTGATGCTGATGGGCTCGGTCTGCACGCGCGCCTGCCGCTTCTGCGCGGTGGACACGGGCAATCCGCAGGGCTGGCTCGATCCGGAAGAACCCGCCAATGCCGCCCGCACGGTCGCGCTGATGGACCTCGGCTACGTCGTGCTGACCTCGGTCAATCGTGACGACCTGCCCGATGGGGGAGCAGGCCATTTCGCCGCCTGCGTACGCGCAATCAAGACAGAGTGCCCGCGCACGGCAGTCGAGGCGTTGACACCTGACTTCCAGGGCGTGACTGCGGATGTCGAGACCGTGATTGATTCCGGCATCGAAGTCTTTGCGCAGAATGTCGAGACCGTCGAGAGGCTCACCCATCCGGTACGTGATCCGCGGGCCGGCTACCGGCAGACGCTCGGCGTGCTCGCGCATGCCAAGCGCTATCGTCCATCGGTGCTGACCAAGACGAGCCTGATGCTCGGCCTCGGCGAGACCGAAGTCGAGTTGTATTCGACGATGGACGACCTGCGTGCGATTGGTTGCAATCTTTTGACGCTGGGCCAGTACCTGCGCCCGACTGCAAATCACCTGCCGATCGCGCGTTTCGTCACGCCCGGGGAGTTTGGGCAGTTTCGCGAGGCCGCGATTTCGCGCGGATTTCTCGAGTGTGTTTCTGGTCCGATGGTGCGCTCGAGCTATCGCGCCGAGCGCAACCGCGCATTCCATGCATCCGTATCCACATAATTACAAGATCCGCGTGGGCGCAACTCCCGATGGCGAGGTGCGTCTCGGGGGCGACGGCCTGCCGGACCTGGCATCGATGCCGCCGCCCGAATTCGACGGGCCGGGTGGCCACTGGTCGCCGGAGACGCTGCTCGTTGCAGCGGTCGCTGACTGTTTCACGCTGAGTTTCCGCTCCATTGCCAAGGCCTCGCGCCTGGAATGGGTCGAACTGACGGCCGAGGTCAACGGCCTGCTCGAGCGCAGCGACGGCGTCGCCCGCTTTACGCGCTTCGACACACATGCGCGGCTCGTCGTGCCGGCCGGGACCGACCCGGCGCGCGCCCGCATGCTGATGGAAAAGGCCGAGAAGATCTGCCTGATCTCGAACTCGCTGTCCGCCGCGCGTCACCTGGAGAGCGAGGTCATCGAGGAGGAGCCGTGACGGCGGTCTTCCGCTGGCTCGGCCGTGTCGACTACGCGCCCACCTGGCGCGCAATGCAGTCATTTACCGATGAGCGAGACGCGACGACGCCGGACGAGGTCTGGTTTCTCGAGCACGCACCGGTATTCACGCAGGGACTGAATGGGAAGCGGGAGCACCTGCTCGCGCCCGGCGACATTCCCGTGGTCGGCATCGATCGCGGCGGCCAGGTGACCTATCACGGTCCGGGCCAACTCGTGGTCTATCCGATGATCGACCTGCGTCGCCGTGGCATCGGCGTGCGTGAGCTCGTCGTCGCGCTCGAAACGACCGTGATCGCGCTCGCGGCAGCGCATGGCATTTCCGCCAGCGGCCGGCGCGACGCGCCCGGCGTCTACGTGGA
>SHZN01000123.1 GCA_009692245.1 Gammaproteobacteria bacterium | reverse complement strand
AAGAAGTGCGCGGTCCAGGCCACGTCGCAACAGGTCGCTGATGCCACATTGCGTTGCCTGCGGCGGCGAGTCCCGGCCGCAGTGCCAGGAATCGCGTTCCTGTCCGGTGGCCAGAGCGAGGCGCAGGCGACACTGCACCTGTCGCTGATGAATCGCGCCAGTGCCCTGCCGTGGCAGCTGTCCTTCAGCTATGGCCGCGCATTGCAGCAGAGCACGCTCGATGCCTGGCGCGGCGAGGTGTCCAATGTCGCGACCGCACAGCGGACATTCCTGCGCCGCGCGCGGCTGAACGGGCTTGCCCGCAATGGAAGCTACGACGCCGCGATGGAACAGGCCGCGGCCTGAGGCTGCGGAACCGGATCGTGCCTGCAAATTCAGGTCGCGACGCATCCGCCAGGGAGCGCGACGCCCTCGTGCGCGTGCGCGGCCTGCATTACTCCGTCTCACAGCGCCCGATCTTTGCCGGCGTCGATCTCGACATCGAACGCGGTTCGGTCACGGCGATCATGGGCCCGAGCGGCACCGGCAAGACCACATTGCTGCGCCTGATCACCGGGCAGCTGATGGCGGATCGCGGCCTGGTCGAGGTTGAGGGCCAGGATGTCGCGGGCCTGCAGCGGGGCGGGATCTACCAGATGCGGCGTCGCATGGGGATGCTGTTCCAGAATGGCGCGCTGTTGACCGATCTCGACGTCTACGAGAATGTCGCGTTCCCGCTGCGCGAGCACACGCGCCTGCCCGAGCGCCTGCTGCGTCACGTGGTGCTTGCGAAGCTGCAGGCGGTCGGGCTGCGCGGCGCCTGCCGGTTGATGCCTGCGGAGTTGTCGGGTGGCATGGCGCGTCGTGTCGCGATCGCACGCGCGATCGTCATGGACCCACAACTGCTGATTTACGACGAGCCATTCGTCGGACTCGATCCTATTTCGCTCGGCGTCGTGCTGCGCCTGATCCGGCTGCTGAACGACACGCTGGGGCTGACCAGCATTGTCGTTTCGCACGATGTCCACGACTTGTCGGAAGTCGCCGATTTTTCGTACCTGCTGTCGGGTGGCCTGGTAATCGCGGCGGGGCCGCCGTCGGCGCTTGCGACCGATACGCGCGAGGAAGTCCGTCAATTCATGCATGGGTTGCCTGATGGTCCCGTGCCATTCCACTATCCGGCGCCCGATTATCTTGAGCAACTGCGGCAGTTGAGCTGAATGCTGGCTTCACTGACCAGCGAATTGCTGCAAAGCCTGCGCATCGCATTGCAGGCGATCGGCGCCTACACGCTGTTCTTCGTGCGGCTACTGAAGGAAGTGCCGCGCGCGCTGCTGCGATTCAGCCTGGTCGTCGACCAGGTGCATAATTCCGGCGCGCTGTCGCTCGTGATCATCATGCTGTCGGGCCTGTTTGTCGGCATGGTGCTCGGCCTGCAGGGCTTCGATCTGCTCGAGCGATTCGGCTCCGAGGAATCGCTGGGTTCGGCCGCCGCGCTCGGACTGCTGAAGGAACTCGGACCGGTCGTGACCGCGCTCCTGTTTGCCGGTCGCGCGGGCACTGCTCTTGCATCCGAGCTCGGTCTGATGAGGGCGACGGACCAGCTGGCGGCGATGGAGATGATGGCAGTCGATCCCGTTCGGCGGGTGGTGATGCCGCGTTTCCTCGGCGGCGTGCTGTCGATGCCCCTGCTTGCAGCGATATTCAGCATGATCGGGATATTCGGCGCACAACTGGTCGGCGTGCAGCTGATGGGAGTCGATGCGGGTCAGTTCTGGTCGCAGATGCGCTCGGCGGTCGAGTTCGGCGATGTCATGGAAGGCGTGGTCAAGAGCTGCGTGTTCGGGGTCGCCTGCAGCCTGATCGCGGTCTATGAGGGATATCATTCAGTCCCGACCGCAGAAGGGGTCGGCAGGGCGACGACACGCACCGTGGTCATTTCCTCGGTCATCGTACTGCTACTCGATTACATGCTGACGGCGGTGATGCTTTAAAGGAGAGACGACATGCGCCAGACGCGCACCATCGAACTGGGGACCGGGCTGTTTGTGCTGCTCGGCTTTGCGGCGCTTTTTTTCCTGGTCACGCAGATCACGAATCGTGAATTCGGACTCGGCGATGGGGGTTACCGGCTGCTTGGGTCATTTGAGCAGGTGGGCGGTCTGAAGCCAGGAGCGCCGGTGTCCATGTCCGGCGTGACGATTGGCCACGTCGAGGGCATCGAATACGACTTTAACGAATACAAGGCCCGGGTCACGATGCGCATCGACAGCGATTACGATCGCATACCCGACGACAGCGATGCCGGTATTTTCACGGCCGGCCTGCTGGGAGGCCAGTACATCGGTATCGGGCCGGGTGGCTCTGAAACCTTTCTGGCCGAAGGCGATCAAATGCAGTTCACCCAGTCGGCTATCGTGCTGGAAAACCTGATCAGCAAGTTCCTGTTTTCGAAAGCGGGCGAAAAGCATGGTGATGCACCAGCCGAGGCATCGACACCATGACAGGACTCGTCACCAGGATCTGTGGCGTGATGCTCGCGCTGCCGATGCTTGCGAGTGTCGCTGTTGCGACCGACAGCGTGCCCGGACCGGCGCCCCAGGACCTGATAGAGACGGCTGCCACGCAGATGCTGAAGGCCCTGGATGCGGACCGGAATGTCGCGCATAGCGATCCCGCGCGCGTCCGGCATCTCGTGGACGAGATTCTTTTGCCGAGCTTCGACACCGACTACTCGGCGAGACTCGTGCTCGGCAAGCATTGGCGCGATGCGACATCCGCACAGCGCCAGCGCTTCATCGACGCGTTTTACCAGTCATTGCTGCGAAATTACGGTTCCGCGCTGGCCGAATTCACTGCCGACCGCATGACCCTGCTGCCATTTCGCGGCGATCTGTCTACCGGCCAGGCGACAGTCAGGACCGAAGTCAAGCGCAGCGACGGCACGCTGGTGCCCGTCAATTATTCGATGCGTGCAACCCCTGCCGGCTGGAAAGCCTGGGACGTGACGATCGAAGGCATCTCCTACGTGCGTAATCTGCGCAATGATGTCGGTGCCGAAATCGACCAGCGTGGACTCGATGCGGTCATCGAGCGTCTCGAGACCGAGAGCCGGCGTGGCGACGACGAGCGGACCGGCTGAACCGATGAAACAGCAACAGGCTGGGTTCGCCAGTCTGGGCCAGGGACGCTGGGCCCTGTCCGGCGACCTGCAGTTTGACAATGCAGCGCGAGTGCTCGATGAGGGTGCCGCGGCATTTGGCGCGGATGCGCGTGCCGAGATCGACCTGGCGCAGGTCGGGCGCGTGGACAGTGCGGGGCTTGCGCTGCTGGTCGAATGGTCGGTCGCAGCCAGCAGCAGTGGTCGCGCCGTCGCCTATCGCAACGTGCCGCCAGCTCTCGGCGCGCTGGCCGGCATCAGCGACCTCGCGCAATTCCTCGAAGGCGCCTAGGGGTCCTCCGGCTCGACTTCAAGCGGCGCCTCCTCGGGCACATCCCCGTCGCGCACCAGATACTCCCGGCGTTGCAACCAGGCATTGCGGATAAACGCGTAGCGATCGAAGGCGCTGTCGAGTGTGGCATCGGCACTCAGCAACGATGCACGGCTGTCCACCACGCTCATGACACCAAGTGCGACGCGCGTGCCGGTGTCGAAATCCAGCTGGTTGCGCAGATCGGTCTGCCAGTCCACGGCAATTGCCGGCGTATCGCGCAATGTCGATGGTCCGAGCAGCGGGAGCACGATGTAAGGCCCCGCCGGTACTCCCCAGCGGCCCAGGGTCTGCCCGAAGTCCTCGTCGTTGTGCCGGATGCCGACGCGTGTAGCGGGATCCAGCAGGCCGCCGATTCCGAGTGTCGAATTCAGCACGAACCGTCCGATGTCGGCACCGGCGTCGAGCAGCTTCCGTTGCAGCAGGTCATTGAGGATGGTCGTGGGGAACTTGAGGTTACCGATGAAGTTGCTGACCCCGGTGCGGATCACCTGTGGCACGTGCTTGCGATAGGCGATTGTCACGGGCTTCAGCACGGCGCGGTCGACGGAGTCATTGAAACGCTCGCTACCGCGATTGAAATGCTCCCACGGGTCGTGCGGCGCCGCTTGCTGGGTGGTCGCGCAGCCAGCGAGCTCGAGCGCCAGTGAGGCAGCAATGAGAACGGCACGGATTACAACGGTCATTCGGCGATTCCGCGAGTTACCCGGTTCGTCAAAGTCTAGCTTGAACGGCCATGATCCGGCCGCGGATTCTCGGGGCCGACAACTTCGCGGGCGTGCTTGCCTTTTGGCAGGTACTCCTGCAATTCGAGGATGCGCGCGTCAAAGCGTTCGCGTTGCACGCCGTTGAGGCCGGGAACCGCTTGCGCAAGCCGTAACTGGTCGATCGCGAGCGCCAGGTTGCCGCTGATGACGTGGTATTCGGACATGTAGTAGTAGGCATCGGCGACATCACCCGCCGCATTTGCGGCGAGCGCGGTGTAGCGGGCCTGCTCCGGCGTCGGCGGCACATTGTTGAACAGGTCCAGCAGCACGATGTGCGCCTGCTTCGGGTCGCCATCGCGCATCAGCGTTTCTGCATAGCGCATGGTGACCGGTACGTTGCGCGGGAACAGGCTCATTGCCTTCTCGAGCGTCGCTCGTGCGGCATCGATACGTCCCGCTGCGAGATAGGCCTGTCCAAGCGCTACGTGGTAGAGCGTGACATCTGGCCGTCGCGCGAGCATGTCCTGCAGGATTGGAATCGCCTGCTCAGGGGCATCCGATCGCATCAGCGCGAGTGAGCGGCCGTACAGTTCCCCGTTGTTCGATGGCAGGTCTGCGCTTTGCGCATTGTGGTAAAGGTCGCGGAAATTGGCTTCGGGCTGCAATGACTGGACCGCGAGTCGTTCGCGGATCAGCGCGTAGCTCGTGCTGTCCCCGTGGCGCGGCGGGTCCATCTTGTTGGCGCGATCGCGCGTCTCGGCAATTCGTTCGCTGGTGACCGGGTGGCTGCGCAGCAGGTCCGGGATGTTCCGGCCGGAGCTGCCGCCATGCTGCTGCAGGGTCCAGAAGAAGTCCGGCATTCCACCCGGATCAAAACCCGCCGCGGCCAGGATGCCGATGCCGACGCGGTCCGCCTCGGTCTCATTGGAGCGCGTGAAGTTGATCTGCTGCTGCGCCGCGAGGCCCTGCGCGGCGGTCACTGTCCCCATCACGGCATCGGTCGGCATCC
>SHZN01000009.1 GCA_009692245.1 Gammaproteobacteria bacterium | reverse complement strand
ATTAGCGCCGCCGGGTGCAGGCCATATCATCAGCTGCGGCGGAATTTCCTGTCAGGGCGCCTGGTTCAGCGACCGGATTTCGTCGTCCTGGCCGGTGAGCTGCCAGCGGATCAGCGAGACGGGAATCATCCCGGCGCGGTTTACGTCCTCGAAATAACGACGCAGGGTGAATTGCGCGCCGAGCTTGTCCGCATAATCTTTCATCAGATTTTCCAGCAGGTACTTGCCGGTCACGTAGCTCGAGCCGTAACCTGGCTGGCGCAGGTAGAGCTGCTGCTCGAAGCCCAGCAGGTCGAGATCCGGCCGCATCCAGCCGCGCGGCGTCCACTTCACCTGGAAGGCCTGCGCCTGCTGGATGTCGAACTGATTGGCATGCGCATAGAGTGACGCGAGCCCGCGGGCCGCGCGTTGCGCCAGCATGATCCAGACGATTTCGCGCGTGTGCGGGGAATCGTCGAACAGGCCCGCGTGCAGCATGAATTCTTCCATCGCGGTCGCCATGCCCTCGGCGCGGTTATCCCAGATGTTGTAAAGCAGCGCCCCGCGCCGGATCGGGCTCGCATGCGGGTCATCGCGCATCTGGGCGAGATCCCACCAATGGTAAAAGTGCGTGTAAAGCGTCAGCGGCTCGTAATGCGTCGCGATGGCAAAGAAGTTCCGCTGCTCGATCGGCACGTACTCGCCCATCTGTGCGCGCAAGGCCGGATCCATGTAATCGCGCATCGGGAACATGTCCCGGTCCTTCAGGAATGCGATGAATTTCGTCACCGCCTCGTTGGCGCGCACCTGGTACTCCTCCGGCGTCGCGATCGCCGGCAGCAGCGGCAGCGCGCGATTGCGCTCTTCCTCGAGCTTCAGCGAGGCATGCGCTCGAGCCAGCTCGCGCTTCAGGAGATCGACTTCCTCATCCCAGGTCATCGGTATCAGGTGGACGTTGCGCAAGTTCCAGGTGTAGTTGTCCTTGCCGATGCCGGAGGATCCATCCTTCGATGGCGCCTGCTGCCCCAGCCAGCCGACGAAACTCGCGGTCGCCTCGCGCGCTTCGCGCGTCGCCTGACGCAAGCCCTTGCCACTTCCGGCAGTCTTCTCCGCCAGCGCATCAAGCGCCTCGACCTGCTTCTGCATCGATCCGATGCCGGTGACCCAGAGGTCGCGTGCATTGCCGGTGAGGTTCAGCCGTGCCTGCTCGAGCAGCGGCGGGATAATGGACAATTCAGCCGCGAGCTTGGCTTGCGCCGTGAGCGACAGCGGGTATTCGTAGGTCCACAACTCGGCCAGGTGATGATGTGTCGGACCATCGTGCGCGGGCGTGTCGTTCTGATCAGTCCAGACCGTCGTATAGAAAGCAGGGTCGCGTGCCGAGGGTTGCAGGACGCGAATGTAGAAATCCAAGCCATTCATCTCGGCGCGGACGAGTTGGTAGTCAACCTGCTGCTCGACGGGCCAGGAAACGGGATTGATCGCCGCCAGGCGCTGCTGAAACGCCTTCAGTTCCGCATGGCGTTGCGTGAATGTCGCAGCCGTGTAGTCGGGCGCGCCCTCGCGATCGGGCGGCTGCTCGAAGGCCCGCCACTGCGCAAAAAGTGAAACCAGGTCCTGGTAGCTGCCGGGTTCGGCGCTTTCCTGCGAGGCGTTGGCCGATCCGGCAGCCATCGATGCCATGGCTGTGAGCCACACGATATGACGTCGTCCAATTTCATTTCGCAAGTGGTGTATTCCATGTGGAGATGGTTCGGTATTGTAAGTCCAAGAGCATAGGAGTATTCAGTAAGCTCCCCGAATCGCTCGCCTTGGGAAGCAGAATGAACCGTAATCTTGTGCTGGTGCTCGTCATCCTCGCTGCCGCAGCCGGCGGCTACTACGCTTACGACCGGATGAAAGGCCAGGCGCCACTGCCGGACCTGGCGCCGGTCGGCGCGACGTTGCTCGAGGGACTCGGTGACTACAGCATGCCGGTGACCGCGAGCGGACCCGACGTGCAGCGCTGGTTCGACCAGGGGCTGGCGATGACCTACGGCTTCAATCATGGCGCCGCCGAGCGGTCCTACCTGAAGGCCGCCGAGCTCGACCCGGATTGCGCGATGTGCTGGTGGGGCGCCGCGCTCGTGCTCGGACCGCATGTCAACTCGACGATGGATCCCGCCGACAATGCCAAGGCCTGGGACCGGGTGCAGCGGGCCAGGACAGCGGCTGATGAGGCAACCGACAAGGAACGGGCATTCATCGAAGCATTGTCGGCGCGTTACGCGGCTGAACCGCCCCAGGATCGCCGCTCGCTGGACGAAGCCTATGCCGAGGCGATGGGCAAGCTCGCCGCGGCGTATCCCGATGATCTCGATGCGGTCACGATGCACGCGGCATCGCTGATGGACCTGCAACCCTGGGACTTCTGGGACAACGATGGCCTGCCGAAGGGTCACGCTGCGGAGTTCGTGTCGGAACTTGAATCGGTCATCGCGCGCAACCCGGAACACGCCGGTGCGCTGCACCTGTATGTTCATGCCGTCGAAGCATCGCCCGATCCGGCCCGCGGGGTGGCTGCAGCAGATCGACTGCGCGAGCTGCTGCCTGGATCTGGTCACCTGGTGCACATGCCGGCGCATATCTATGCGCGCGTCGGGCGTTATCACGATGCGGTGATCGCCAACCAGAAGGCTGTTGTTGCGGATGATGCCTACCTCGCAATCTGCAAGCCGGGGCCGGGGGTTTATCCGCTTGGCTATGTGCCGCACAACCACCATTTCCTGTGGTTCGCCTCGACCATGGAGGGCAACAGTGCGATCGCCCTGAGCGCGGCAGCTGCGACGGCGGCGCGCACCAGCGATCCGGCACTGATGCGCACGCCCGGATTCGAGGCGATGCAGAATTTCGCGTTGACGCCATTGTTTGCCGACGTTCGCTTTGGCCGCTGGCAGCAGATCGTGGATGCGCCAAAACCTGCCGACGACCTGCCGTACATGCAGGCGATCTGGCATTACGCGCAGGGCATGGCGGCGATCCGGCAGGGCAGGCTGGACGATGCGAAAGCACATCATGAAGCTCTGCTGATCGCCGCGTCCGATCCGGTGATCGAGAAGATGATGGCCTGGGATCGCTACTCGCTCATTGGCGGCGTGCGCATTGGCGAGCGTTTCGTGGCGGCGGAACTTGCACGTGCCGGCGGCGACTTCGATGGCGCCATCAGCGCGCTCAAGGGGGCGGTTGAGGTCGAGGACGGGCTGCTCTACGACGAGCCGCCGGCCTGGCATTGGCCGACACGCCAGGCGCTCGGAGCGATGCTGATTGCGGCAGGCAAACCCGCGGAAGCTGAAGCTGCTTACCGCGACGAACTGCGGCGCAATCCGGAAAATGGCTGGTCGTTGAATGGCCTCGAGCGCGCGCTACGCGCCCAGGGGAAGAAGGCGGAGGCGAAGGAAGTCGCCGAGCGCTTTGCGCGCGCCTGGGCGAACGCCGACGTCGATTTAAGCAGCACCTGACCGAATGGCGTGGCGCGGGCATTCAGCCCGCGCCGCTCATCAGTGTGGATAGATCGGCGACGAGCGCGTCGACGTCGTGCGGTGGCCGAAAGTAAGCGGCGATCCGCACTTCCGGGTCGATCAGCACGAGCGCCGTCGAGTGATCTACGGTGTACTGGCCCCCGGCGCCGGGATTGCGAACGTGGGCAAGGCCAAGACCGTCGCAGAAGCCGTCGATCTGCGGCTGAGTTCCGGTGGCGCCAATCATGCGCTCGTCGAAGTGACCGACATATTGCGCGAGCACTTCCGGCGTGTCCCGCTCAGGATCGACGCTGACGAATATCGTCTGCAGGTCACCGCCATGCTCGCGCAGGTGTGTCGTCACGGTTGCCAGCAACGCGAGCGTCGTGGGACAGATATCCGGGCAATTCGTGAAGCCGGTGAACACAAGGCTCCAGCGGCCCGCAAAGGCCTCGCGCGTCAGCGCGCGGCCATGCTGATCGACGAGTGCGAAATCGGCGATCGGCCGGGGTCGCGGCAATGCCGTACCGGACCGGAGCACGACCGGTGCTGGCGGCGTCAACAGGATCGTAACGACCACGCCACTTGCGATCGCGAGCAGCAACCAGATGAAAGCGCGGCGAAATGGCATTGGGTGCGGGCGACCTGGCAGGCGCACGAAGCGCCGCTGCGTCAGAGCGCGCCGAGATCACCATGCACGGGCTTGCCCTCGAAGAGCGTCACCAGAACCTTCGCGTCGGATATTTCCGTCGCCGGTATCGCGAACAGGTTTCGATCCAGCACCACCAGGTCGGCTAGCTTGCCGACCTCGACGGAACCCGTCTGCTTTTCGAGGCGGTTGACATAGGCTGCGTTTATGGTGAATGCGGCGATCGCTTCCGGAAGATTGATGCGTTCTTCCGGTATAAACGGCACGTTTGTATCGCCGAGCGCGCCCATGCGCGTAACTGCGGTCTCAATCTCCTCAAACGGGTTCGCGCTCGATACCGACCAATCGCTGCCAAAGGCCACGACGGCGCCACTGCGATAGACGCTGCCGATCGGGTACAACCAGCGCGAACGTTTCGGGCCGATGAATGGGATCGTCAGCTCGGTGATGTACGGATCGGCGTATGCCCACAACGGCTGGAAATTGGCCACCGCTCCGAGCTCGCGAAAGCGCGGGATATCAGCGGGATCGATCAGCTCCAGGTGGGCGAGGTGATGGCGGTGGCCCAGGTCACCATTGGCTTTGCGCGAGGCTTCGATCGCGTCCAGCGCCTGGCGAATCGCCGCGTCACCGATTGCGTGGAAATGCACCTGAAAGCCGTCGGCATCGAGGCGCGTGACGATTTCCTTGAGGCGCTCCGGATCTTCCATCGGGATGCCGCGCACATTGCCGGGTATCAAGTACGGTTCGAGCATCGTGGCCGTGTAATTCTCCATCACGCCATCCATGAAGATCTTGACGGTTCCCGCCACGACACGGCCGGCCGTGTATTCCGCGCGCAGGCGCTCGATGTCGGCAATCTGGTCGAGCCCCTTGTCGTGTTGCCACAGGATCGAGGTGACGACCCGCAGGTTCAGGTCGCCGCTGGCATCGACCGCCTTGTAGGCCTTGAGATCCGGTTCGTTGACATCCGCATCCTGGACCGCCGTGATGCCCAGGCCATTCAGCAGCTTGACCGAGTAGCGCAAGCCTTTCTGGAGTTGGGCATCGGTGGTTGCCGGCATTACCGCCGTTACCAGCGAACTGGCGCCTTCCTGCAGGCTGCCGATAGCGATGCCGTGACTGTCGCGATCGATGCGGCCATCCGCTGGATCGGGTGTCTCATCGGTGATGCCCGCGAGTTCCAGTGCCTTGCTGTTGGCCCAGGTCGTGTGGCCATCCGAGCTCCAAAGCAGCACAGGCCGGTCGGGAACGACGGCATCGATCAGTTTGCGGCTGGCCAGTGCACCGGGCCCGAATGCTGACATCAGCCAGCCGCCGCCCGTGATCCAGGCCGCATCGGGATGCCCATCGGCGTATTTCTTGATCGCGGCGACGTACTTATCGACCGTCGCGAGCCCATTGAGGTCGCAGCTGCTGGCTTCAACGCCGGCGCTGACCGGATGGATGTGCGCATCCTGGAATGCCGGCATCAGCATGCGGCCCTTCAGGTCCACGACGCGCGTGGCTGGACCGATGTGCGACTCGAGGTCCTTGTCGAGTCCCACGAACACGATGCGGCCCTCGCGGATCGCAACGGCCTGCGCCCAGCTGCGCGAACCATCCATCGTGTAGATCGCGCCGCCTTTCAGCGCCAGATCGGCGGGACCGCTGTCGTCTTTGTGCGCACAACCAGCAACGACTGCCGCAGTCAGCAGGACGCCAGTAAACAGCCGGATTCTCGCGCTCATTTTGTTCATCACTGGTAATCCCTCGGAATGGTTCTGGCCCAGGTTTTTTCGCGCAGCGGCTTGCCATTCTCGGACAGGCGTCGCCGGTAACTGTAATAGAAATTCTCGTGATCGCTCTTGAATGACAATTCCGCCTCCCAGAGCAGCTTGCGGCCCGGCAGGTCCACTTCCATCCGGTGCGTGCCGAGCACCGACGCCCGGTTAGGCGCGCTGTCCGTGACGTCGTGGCGGATGGTCTCGTGGTAGCGCTCCGTGCCCCAGGGATATCGATAGCCGCCGCTGTTGGTGGCGGTCGCCGTCGCCGCGCCGGTCTGAGGATTGCGATCCACCGAGGAGATTTCGCCATAGCCTGAACTGGTGCCGGCATCGAGCGTCTCGAAACCCGGCATTGCAGGATCCTTCGCTGGCGGCAGGAAAGCGGGCACGGGCCGCTTCTCGAATGGCACGACCGGCAAGGAAAGCCTGGATCCGCTGCCGAGGCGCAGCGTCGTCGTCATCGGGTCGGGTGTCGGCCATAGCATCGGCCACTGCGCATTGTTGACGGCGAGCCGTATGCGATGCCCCTTCGGAAACACCCAGGAGGTGAAGTGCATTTCGATGTCGATCGTGAATTCCTGGCCGGGCACGATGGCCGAAGGCTCGCGCGCAGACACGCGATGATTGCCATTGAAACCCGCGCCCGCGACCTGGGTCACCGTGCCGTCCGGTGCGATATCCGACAGGCGCGCAAACCAGTTGGCCCGCGTCGCATCGGTCGAGACTGCGAGTGTCGCGCGCGGCAGGCCGAGGATTTCTGTGTCCTCGGCCAGCGGCTCGCTGTCGTAGGTCAGGCTGAAGGCATCGGTCGGTCGCTGGTCGTGCGCGACGTCGCCCCACCACATGACCGGCCCGCCGGCCTCGATGCCGATCGAAGAAACGTAGCGCAGCAGATGCGTCGTAGCGGGCGGTTCGCCGGATTTCAGCGTGTGATCGTCCTGCGGAAACAGGACCTGGTTGCGAATTCGCGCGATGGGCCAGCCATCCTCGTAACGCCAGCTGCCGGGTGCGTACTCGAGATAGGGTCCGGGCGCATGCCAGTTACGCACGTACACGGCGAAGCGCGGTTCATCCAGGATTCCGGTGTCGATGCCCTTGAGCCATTGATCGAACCAGCGAACGGCCTCGTATCGCCATTCCATACCGGGATTCGGGTAAGGATCGTGCGGCCAGGCGTGCGACCAGGCGCCCATGATGGCCTTCACCGGTCCCTTCAGGTTCGCGAGCATGCGCGGGACGCTATCGCGATAACCGTCGTACCAGCCGCCGATGAAGAAGGAAGGAATACGGATGTCCTGATAGCGGCCCTTGGCCGACGCCCGGTCCCAGAAGGCGCCGTCGCGCTGCTGGGCCTTGTAAGTCAGCATCCAGGGATCGGTGTCGAAGCGGTCGCGGAAATAGGCCTCGTCGATCCGGTAATCCGGCGCTCCCGGGCGGGCGTTGTCGAGATCCTGGCTCATCTCCCAGGAATCGACGTGGATGGCGCCGTCGATGAAATGCACGTCCTCCTGGTAGTTATCTTCGGTGGCATCCACCGCGATGATGGCCTTCAAGGCAGGTGGATTGCGCAGCGCCATCTGGATGGAATTGAATCCGCCCCAGGAGATGCCGAACATGCCGACATTGCCATTCGACCAGGGCTGCTTCGAAAGCCAGTCGATCACGACTTCGCCGTCCTGCTGCTCGATGTCAGAATATTCATAAGGGATCAGCCGGCCTTCGCTGTTGCCGGTGCCGCGGATGTCGACCGCCGCGACCACATAGCCACGCTGCACGAAATAGGAATACATGGGGTAGTCCCGGCCGCGGCCCTCGTGCTTGCGATAGGGCAGGTATTCGAGCAGGACCGGAAATTTCCCGTCGGCTTTGCCGCCTGCGGGCATGTAAAGATCGGCCGACAGGCGAACGCCGTCCGGCAGCGTGATCCACGCTTCCTGCAGGCGGATGCCGTATTCGGGCGGCGAGGGCGCATGAGCCAGCGCCGGAGCGCCGCCGGCAATCATGGAAAGCAGCCGCCGGATCAGCGCTGCATGAACATTGATGCGGTGCTCGAGTGTCAACGCAGCGGCCGGCGTTTCAAAGACCAATACGGTTCGCGCTGCAGGCCCGGACTGCACGCGGCCGTCCACGATGACATCTTTGCTGCTGATCAATTCGTCGATGGAACTGTCGATGACGGGACCGATGACGCCATTGACCACCGGTTCGCCGAATCGCGTCTCGCCGCCCAACTTGATCGGGACGCCGTTGTCCTTCAATACGCTGACCGCTTCGATGGCCAGCGGATCGGCGCTTCCGAGTGTGCCTTGCGAATAGACATAGCCCTCGTTGATCAGATTGTCCTCGTGCAGATCGATGCTGTAGAGCGGCGGGTAGTCGGCACTCAGGCGCAGCACGAAAGCGGTGATGGCGTCCGCCTCGGGACTTGAGGCCGCTGCGGCGCGCGGATTTCCGGATTTCTCGGGGGCAGGCAACAGATGCGACGAATCGCCAACGCTGTGACCCTCGATGGCCTCCGAATAGATCGGGACATTCAGGTAGCGCCAGTTGCGCGCATAGCCTTGCGGATTGAGGAGCGGCATCAGTACCACGGGGTGCTGCTGGCCGAGCCGTGCGATGTCATCGACAACCGAGGCCAGCGCATTCGGCCCGGCCGGTTCCTCTCCGTGGATTCCCGCCAGGATCCAGACCGCGGGACCACGAAGGGGCGAACGCAGCGCGATGATCGGAAGCGCGGCGGTTGTACCCTCAGGCTCGGAGTTCGCGACGATTTCGAGCGTCCAGCCGTACTCGATCAGTTTCAGATAAGACTGATAAAGCGCCTGGATCGGCTTGCGCCTGTCGGCGAACGTCGTGACCTCATCCGGCAGGCGGAGCGCGGTTTCGCCGGCGCCGGCCGGCATTGCCTGCAGCAAGAACATGCATAAGGCTGCTGTCAGCAGCCGGAACGGAATTGTCAAAGCCGCGCCTCGTTTCCATGGTCATCGGTTCGCCCGGATGGTGGCATTGAACCGACAGCCTGTCACCTACGTGAATAATTCAATTAAAAACAATGAGTTATTCTTCATTAAATGATCATTTAAAATACTGAACAGTCGTTGAGTCGATCTGCCGAACCGACTAGAATGGTGCCATGGCAGCAAACCTCGAAAGCAGTGCCGAACTCCGGCCGACGGGATCGAAACTCGACCTGATCAATGCGACGGTCGCTGCGATTTCCCGTCACGGCCTGTCGGAAGTGACTTCCGCCAAGATCGCGGGCGCAGCAGGACATACGGCCGCGTCGATCAACTTTCATTTCGGCAGCAAGGAAGCGCTGCTGCTTGCGACGCTTTCCGAAGTGTCGGAAGAATTTGCCGAGGTGATGGTGACCGTGCTCGAAGAGGCGGGCGACGATGACCTGCACGGGCTGCTCGGGATCATCGATGCGAGCCTTTCGCGGCGTCTCAGCGATTCACAGAAGATCGCCGTGTGGTACGCGTTCCTTGCGGAAACGAATGCGCGTGCCGACTACCAGCGGATCTGCGGCGATCGCGATCAGGCCTACAGCCAGACGGTCACGAAATTGTGCACGCGGCTGATTGCAGCGCGTGCGATCGCTGGCTGGCCCGATGCCGAGGCCGTCTCGCTCGGATTGACTGGCCTGATCGACCAGCAGTGGCAGGGCATCCTGTTCGAAGGCGACGATTTCAATCGCGAGGCGGCCAAGCGCCAGTGTCGCGCCTACCTGTGCAGCGTGTTCCCATGGCTCGCCGGGCGAATCGAGGCGACTGCACCGGCCAGCATGAGGCCTGCCGCGCCGGAGCCCGCGGTGTTGGCGGATCCCTCGCTGCGTTACACGCTGCCCGCCTGGGTCTACCACAGCGAAGCGTTTCACGAACTCGAGAAAGAGCGGATTTTTCTGCCGTCATGGCAGATCGTTTGCCATATGAGCGAGCTGACAACCACCGGCGATTTCGTGGCGTTCGAGTTTTTCGGCCAGCGCGGATTCGTCGTGCGCGACGAGAGCGGCACGCTGCGCGCATTCCACAATGTGTGTTCACATCGCGCACATGCCGTTGTCAGCAGCGAACGAGGCCGCTGCGGCAAGTTCCTGACCTGCATGTACCACGGCTGGACCTATCATCTCGACGGGCGCAATCGCAGCGTCAGCGCGCCCGACACATTTCCGAAGTTCGATCGCTCGAAGTTCGGCCTGCAGTCGATCGAGCTCGAAGTATTCATGGGCATGGTGTTCGTCCGATTCCAGTCGGGCGAGCCCGGCGTCGCCGAACGTATGGCGCCGCACCAGGCCGAACTTGCGCATTACCGGATGGACCAGATGGTTCCGCTGGATCAACTCTGGACACGCGAACTCGAAATCGACTGGAAGAATGTCGTCGAGAACTATGTCGAGGACTATCACTTCCCGATCGGGCACCCGGGCCTGTCGGCCCTGATGGAATCGCAATACGACCGTGAGGTCCTGCCGGGCGGCACGCTGCGCCTGAGTCACCGGATGCGCGAGAAGCCACTGAAGTCATGGAGCGCGGAGCGCTACGCCCGGTTCCTGCCGGTAATCGAGCACCTGCCCGAGGACTTGCGCCGGCGCTGGACCTATTTCGGGCTGTTCCCGAATGTGTACTTCGACATCTACCCGGAATGGTTGGATTTCTTCCAGATTATTCCGATCGGACCGGGTCGCACGCGCATTCGTGCGCGCTCCTATGGCTTCCCGGATGACCGCCGCGAAATGCGGGCGGCGCGATTCCTGTGCTCGCGGCTCAACGCTCGCGTGCAGGCGGAAGACGAAGTGCTGACGCGTTCGGTGCAGCGTGGCCTGTCGTCGGGCGCGTACACGCAGGGCATTCTGTCGGACAAGGAAATCGTACTGGCAGGATTCCAGGACTGGATTCGCGCAAGACTGCCGGTCACGCAACTCGTGCAGGCTCCGGCCCGCGGTTCGGTGGCAGCGCAGAACGCTGCGCTCGCGTCATAGCCGCGCTCAGACTGCGCGCAGGTACCACTCGTAGTCGCGATCCGTAACCTCCGCGTGGATGCGGTCGCATTCCTCGCGGCGGCAGACAGCGTAAAGATCGTGATAGCGCTTGCCGAGGTATTGCGGCAGCACCTTGCCCTTCTCGAACGCGTCGAGCGCCGCTTCCCAGCGCAGGGGCAATACCGCCTTTTCCTCGATCACCGTACCCGGCGCCACCATCGGGCCGGGGTCGCAGCAGTTCATGATGCCATGATGGATGCCGGCCAGGATCGCCGCCATCACGAGGTAAGGATTTCCGTCCGCGCCGCCCGGACGGTGCTCGATGCGCGTGTCCTCCGGCGCAGACAACGGAATGCGCAATGCCAGGCCACGGTGGTTGACACCCCAATTGGGCTGCAACGGCACGAACAGACCGGGCCGGTAGCGCCGGTACGAGTTTGCGGTCGGCGCGAAGATCGCCATGGATTCGGCCATCGTCGCCGCGAGACCGCCGATGGCGTAGCGCAGCGTGTCGGAGAATGGCTCTTTCGGGCTTGATCCGGCAAATACGTTGCGGCCGGCCTTGTCGACGAGGCTGACATGAACGTGCAGGCTGCAGCCGGCTGAATCCGCGAACGGTTTCGCCATGAAACTGGCGCCGAGGCCGTGCCGCCGCGCGACGGCTTTCACGGCGCGCTTCAGCAGGACGGCGTGATCGCAGGCGAGCTCGGCACTCGCGACATGATGCAGATTGACCTCGAACTGGCCGGGCGCGAATTCCTTGAGTGTCGCGCCGGCGGGGATGTTCTGGGCCGCGCAGACCGCATAGAGCTCAGCCAGGAACGGATCGACGCCTTCGACATCGTCCATGCTGCCGTACTGCACTCCGTCCTGCGCGCGATGCGTGCCGGGAACGCGCCCGACCTTTGGCGTCGGACGATCGCCATCCGGTTCGAGCAGGTAAAACTCGAGTTCGGTCGCGGCGACGGCGGTCAGGCCCATGTCCTGCAGCGGGCGCGCCGCATTGCGGAGCACCTCGCGCGGATCGGCAAAGAACGGTTCGCCATTCGCGCTCGCCATCGCCAGCAGCACCTGCGCGGTCGGCACCTGCGCCCAGGGCACCCGGGCGAGCGAGCCTGGCACTGCCGTCGAGATCGCGTCGGGATCGCCGTCGCGGCCGCCATTGTCAATGCGTTCGAAGGTCTGGCCCTTGGCGTCCAGGAGCACCGTCGCGCTGCAGAAATTGACGCCTCCCGCAAAGGGCTTGGAGAACTCATCGCGTACAACCCGCTTGCCGCGCAGGATGCCGAGCATGTCCGGCTGCAGCAGTTCGAGCAGCTGCGTGTCCGGGTGCCTCTCGAGAAACTTCTGCAACTCGTCCGACCGGCGGTTTCCCTGCTTGCTCATGATCCCTTCCCAGATTTTGTCTGTGCGGCGCGGGCACTGCGCCACGCGACGGCAGCCTTCGCGCCGTCCTTCCTGAGGATCGCATTGAATTCCCGCGACTCGGCTGTTTCCGATGTTTCAATCGTGACATCCGTCTCGAGCGCCTGCGCGAGTGCCTCGCGCAGGCCAGCGAGATCGAGACTCCGGTTGATCGCCTGCTTGGTCAGCCGGACCGCGAGCGCGTCATTGGCCGCGATGCGACGGCCGAGCTTCAGCGCTTCTTCGAAAAGTTCCGCGGCCGGTACCACGCGGTTGACGAGCCCCATGTCGCGAACTTCCTGCGCGCTCACCCGATCATCTCCCGAAAGCAACAAGTAGCGCGCCTGCTTTGGACCGGCGAGCCAGGGGTGCAGCATCGTGACGATGCCGCTGCCGAACGTGACTTCGGGCATGCCGAAGCGGCAATCGTCCGATGCCAACGTCAGGTCGCAGGCAACGGCGAGTTCCATCGCGCTGCCGAGGCAATAGCCGTGCGCCGCGGAGATCGTCACCTTCGGGCAATCCCAGAAACGCATGATGATGCGGAAGTAGTTTTCCATCGCGCGGCGCACGTCGGCCGGATTGGGGTGGCCTTCGCCGACCTCCATGTCGAGGTCGAAACCGGCGGAAAACGCGCGTCCGGCTCCAACAACGATGATTGCACGCACCGCATCATCGGCCTCTGCCGCGTCGAGCGCGCGGTCGAGCGCCTCGATCATCTGGCGATTGATCGCATTCAGCTTGTCGGGCCGATTCAGCGTCAACACGGCGAGGCCCTCGCGGTGTTCAGTGAGGATCATGACAGTCGGAACCACGCGGACTTCGTCTGCGTATAACTTTTGAAGCTGTCGAAGCACTTGTCGCGCGCATTACCGGACTGCTTGTAACCGCCGAATGGCTGCGTCATGTCGCCCTCGTCGAACGAGTTGATCCAGATCACGCCGGCCTCGATGCCGCGCACCAGTTTGAATGCCGTATCGAGATCGCGCGTCCACACGCCGGCGGCGAGACCGTAGACCGTGTCGTTTGCGATGGCGATCGCCTCGTCCACGCCGTCGAACTCGATGACGGACGCGACGGGGCCGAAGATCTCCTGGCGCGCGATCGTCATGTCGTTCTTCACGCCGGTGAAAAGCGTGGGGTTGACATAGGCGCCGTCTTTCAGCCCATCCGGTGCGCCGCCGCCGAACTCGAGCTTCGCGCCTTCCTTGTGTCCCTTGTCGATCATGCCGAGCACGCGCTTCTGGTCCTCGCGGCTGATGAGCGGACCCATGTTCGTCGCGGGGTCGAGAGGATCGCCGGGCGCGAAAGCATCGCGCCCGAGCTCGATGAAACGCTCGACGAACCGGTCCTTGATTGAGCGATCGACCAGGAGCCGCGAGCCCGCATTGCAGACCTCGCCCATGTTCGAAAAGATGCCGCGGTAGGCCGCGGTCACCGCGCGATCGAAGTCTGCGACATCGGCCAGAAACACCTGCGGCGTCTTTCCGCCACATTCGAGCGCGACCTGCTTCATGTTCGACTGGCCGGCATATTGCAGGATCAGCTTGCCGACCGCGGTCGATCCCGTGAACGTGATCTTCCGGACGTCGTCGTGCAGCGCGAGCGCGCGACCGGCCTCTTCGCCGAGTCCGTTCACCACATTGAAAACGCCGGGCGGTCCGCCGGCCTCGACGAAGAGTTCCGCGAGTCGCAGGCAGCTCATCGGCGCCTGCTCGGCGGGCTTCAGCACGACCGTATTGCCGGCCGCGAGCGCGGGCGCAATCTTCCAGGTCGCCATCAGGAGCGGGTAGTTCCAGGGCGAGATCGCGCCGACGACGCCGTACGGCTCGCGCAGGACCATGTGCATGACGCCGGCTTCCGTGTTGGTGACGGCGCCCTCGATCTTGTCGATGCATTCAGACATGAACCGGATCGTGTCCACCACGCCCGGCAGGTCGGCCGCGACGACGTCAGCGATCGGCTTGCCCATGTCGAGTGTTTCCAGCACCGCGAGCGATTCGGCATGCTGGTCCACGAGCGCCGCGAATCGATACAGGATCTCCATGCGCTGCCGCGGCGCAATGCGCGACCAACAGCCGGCTTTGAACGCTCGTCGAGCGGCCGTTACCGCCCGGTCGATGTCCTCGGCGGTCCCGGCGGACATTTCGGCGAGCGGCTCGCCATTCGCCGGATTGATGGTCGTGAATCGTCCGCCTTTGGCTGCATCGACGAACCGGCCGTCGATGAAGAGGCGGGTCTCGATCCGCTTGCGTGCAGTCGCCGCCGCAGCCTTCCATTGGCCCCGATCATGTCCGCTCAATGTCTGGAGACTCATAAGGTTTTCCTCGCTTTGGTGACGACGAGTGCGTCGACGATGACGCAGCCGTCCGCATGAACGATCACGGGATTCAGGTCCATTTCGTCGAGCAGGTCGCCAAGACCGGCTGCCAGCGCCGAGAATTGCGCGGCGATCCTGCAGAACTCATCCACTGCGAGCGCGCGCCGGTGGCGGCGGCTCTTCAGCAGGGGTGTCAAGGCGAGGCGATCTGTCAGTCTCCTGGCTTCCGCGGCATCGAATGGCGGCAGGGCATGGACCACGTCCGCCAGCGCCTCGACGTGCAGCCCACCGAATCCGAGCAGCACGACGGGCCCGAACTGGTCGTCGTGAATCATGCCGAGCAGCATCTCGACGCCCTGCGCGACGATCATCGGCGCCACGAGCACGCGCGGGTCGATCCGTGTCGCGAGGTCACGATAGCTGATGATCAGCGCCGCTTCGTCGCGAATGCCGAGATGCACGCCGCCGCAATCGGACTTGTGGTCGATGCCGCGCATCGCGGTCTTCAGGACGACCGGATAGCCGAACTCCTGCGCGGCGGCACGCGCCTCGGTTTCGCTGACGACGATCCGGCCCGGATTCGCCGGAAGCCCGCAATCCCGCAACAGGTTCATCGCGTCGTTTTCATCGAGGTTTCTGCCGTTTGCGAGACGTGCACGCCAGGCGGTCAGCGCGGCAGCAGGCAGCGGGACCGGCGCCGCGCGATCGCGCGCCAGGAAATCGCGGTGATCAAGCAGGTGTTTTGCGCCGCGCAGGAATGGCATTAAGCCATCGAGGACCGGAAATCCTTCGCGAGTTGCCGCGATCACCTGGGAATCTGCACCTGTTCCCTGGCGATTGCTGACCAGGAATGCTGGCTTGCCGGATGCCCGGTGGCCCGCGCGCAGGTATTCCAGATAATCGCCGTAGATACCGCCGCCGGGGGCGCGGTCGTGGACCACTGCGCCAAAGGCCGTTTCTGGGTCGCACATCAGCGTGGCGAAGCACTTTTGCATGCTCACATGGTAGTCCGGTCCGCCGGTGCTCCAGGCATCGAGCGGATTGATCGCAGGCAAGCCCGGATCCAGCAGCGAGACGAGCCTCGCTGTCGTATCCGCAGACAGCTGCGTGAGCGGTACATGGGCGTCGTCAGCGAGATCGATCAGCAACTGCCGCTCGCCACCCGAGTCGTGTATCGAGACCAGGCCACCGGCAGCGACCGGATGCGGCTGTGCGAACAGGATCAGCGCCGTGGCAAGATCATCCATGTCGCCGACACGATGCACGCCGTATCGATCGAATAGCGCCTGGTAAACGCCGTCCTCGCCGGCGATTGCGCCGGAGTGCGAGACCGTCAGCCGGGCCGCAAGCTCAGTGCGACCAACCTTCAGCGCGACGATGGGGATCCTGCGTTTCTGCGCCTTCTGGAACGCACGCACGAGACCCGCTGGATTGCGCGCCGTTTCCATGAACAGGCCGACGACCCTGGTGGTCGGTTGATCGAGCGCGAAGTCGAGGTACTCGTCCATCGACACAACCAGTTCCTGGCCGGTCGATACGACCAGGTTGAAGTTGATGCGCTCCTCGCTGTCTACGATGCCGCACATGCCGGAGCCGGAATGGCTGATGTAGGCGACATTGCCGCCGCGCACGTGCATCCGCGTCTTGAAGCCGCAGCCCCAGATGCCTTCGGCGAAATTGTAGAAGCCCATGCCATTGGCGCCGCAAACCACGAGCCCCGATGCGTGGATCCTCGCCAGCACGCGATCCCGCAACGGCGGTTCACGGTCATCCGCGAGCACGAGCGACGACATCAATGTCGCGGCGCGTGCGCCGTGCGCGATGACATCCTCGAGCGCCGCCTCGACGCGCGCATCGCTGATCGCAAAGATGACGTGCTCGGCCGGTTCCGGCAGGGCCGCCAGCGACGGGAAGCAGGGCACGCCGCAAACAGACGTCCTGCCAGGATTGACCGCGTACAGGCGGCCTTCAAAGCCACCCTTCAACAGGTTTTCGACGGCATTGCGGCCGACCGTTTCCAGGCGCTCCGTTGCACCAAGCACGGCGATCGAGCGGGGACGAAGCAATGAATCCAGCCGATGCGGCATGCAGGCTCCGCGCACCGGCAGATCAGAAATCCGCGGCGGGTGTCGCGCGGCGGCGCGGCGGATCCCAGAACACGCCCTCGACCACGCGGCAGCGCGCCATCACGCGCGACCACTTGAGTTCGCGCTGGTAATAGATCTCCGCCCACAACTCGTCGTCCGGCCGGCCCCAGGGCATGTGCATCGAGGCGTAGGCAATGTTGGCCTTTGCGGACGGCGACCATTCCGCCGAAGTCACGGTCCCGACGACGTTCTTGTCCTTGTCGTAAATGTAGGCTGAACGCGCCGGCTTGTTGCCCTCAACGTCGAGCCTGACGAAACGGAACCGCGAGCCTTTCTTCTTCTCCTCGAGCAGGGCGCGGCGGCCATTGAAGTTCGGCTTGCTGAAGTCGACGAGGCGGCCGAGGTCGAGCTCGAACGGCGAGCGCGAGCGATCGAGCATGATCGCCTGGTTGGCGCAGTGGAAGTCGACCTGTGCCGCAATGAAGCCTGCCTCGATGCGCGCCACTTCGAGTGCATGCGTGCCCATCGGGCGGATGCCGTGGTTCTCGCCCTTGTCGAAGAGCGCGTCCCAGAGTTCGAGCGCGCGCGGCGGGTCAATCCAGAGTTCGTAGCCGAGATCGCCGGTGAAGCCTGTGCGCGACACCATGAGTTCGCTGCCCGCGAACGGGAAGTACCTGATGTCGAAGGGCTTCATCATCTCCGCGCCTGCGCAGCCAATCGCCTTCAGCACTGCGCAGCTTGTTGGTCCCTGCAGGGCGAGGGCGGCGACCTCGTGCGTGTCCTCGACGATTTTTACGTCGAACCCATGCGCGGAGCGGCTCAGCCAGTCCAGCTGGCGCTCCTGCGAGCAGAGGCGGAAGACGCCCTCGCGCAGGTGGAAGACGGTGCCGTCGTCAATCACCTGGCCGTTGTCGTCGCACCAGACGCAGTAGCCGACCCTGCCGGGCTTGATCTTCGCGACGTCGCGGGTAACCAGGCGATTCAGGAAGGCGAGCGCATCGGGACCAGTGATCAGGTGCTTGGTCATCGGCGTCAGGTCGAACACCGCGCAGGCGTTCCGGATTGCGGCGTACTCGAGTGCCGTGTCGAAAAAGACGTCGGCCGTGGTGTAGTCCTTCCAGCGGTGCCACTCGTTCACCGAGTTGAGCGCGGACGTGCGCGGGTGGAACGGCGTCTCCCACACGGCCTTGCGGAAGTGTTCCTTGCGATTCATCTCGTCCTTGATGCTCATGCCGCTCGCTCCGTTGCGAGTACCGCGTTCGCGGCGTTCCTGCCAGCTGCGCCCATGACTCCGCCGCCGGGATGACAACCGGCGCCGCATAGGAAGAGTCCGGTGACCGGCATCGCATACTGCGCGGCGCCCGGCACGGGACGCACCATCATCATCTGGTCGAGGGCGAGCTCGCCGTGGTGCCAGTGACCACCCGTGATGCGGAACACGCGTTCGATGTCCGCGGGCAGCAGGAGTTCGGAGCCGACGATCTGGCGGCGCAGGCCAGGCGCGTGGCGCTCCAGCACGCCGAGCGTGTGCTCGAGCAGTTCCCGCCGCGGACCGTCGCCGCTCGCGCGCGGGTCGTGGGGGGCGTACTGCACGATTGCCGACAGTACGTGCTTGCCCGCGGGCGCGAGCGTCTTGTCGTGCACCGAAGGAATCGTGATCTCGAGAGCCGGTTCCGGCGAACACTGGCCGTACTTCGCGTGGTCGAAGGCATGTTCGAGGTATACGAGATCCGGCGAGATCAAGAGGCGCTCGCCGGCGAGTTCCGCGGGCAGCCTTGCGAAGGCAGGCAGGGCGTCGAGTGCGAGGTGCAGCTTTGCGGCCATGCCCTTCATGCGGATGTGGCGTACGCGGTGCACGAAGCCGGTTTCGAGGTGACGCGCTCCCAGCAGTGAGAGGAGCGTACGCGCCGGATCGGCGTTCGAGACAACCGTCCTGGCGGCGATCTTCTCGCCGTTCTCGAGCTCGACGCCGGAAACCACATCGCCCTCGAGTGTGATGCGTGCCACGGGGCTACCCGTCCGGATCGTAGCGCCGGCAGCGCGCGCCGCGGCAGCCATCGCCTCGCCGATCGCGCCCATGCCGCCTTCCGGCAGAGAAAATCCGTTATTGCCGTTCGACTGCCCGCTCAGTCGGTGCAGCAGTGCGAGAATGGAGTTGTTCGAGCGCGGACCGAGATTCGCGCCGAGCACCGCGTCGAGCGCGAGCGCGCCTTGCAGGAGAGGCGACTCGAACTTCTCTTCGAGCACGTCGTAGATGTTGATGCCGGCGATCCGCAGGAACTCGCGCATCGAGTCGCGCCCGAGCAGCCGGATGTCGAGTCCGAGCTTGGCCGCGCCCATGAAATCGGAGCGACCGCCGCCGCCGAGCCGCGGGGGTTGCCGGTTGTGCTGCTTCGCGAGCACGCGCGCGAAGCGGAGCATCTGCGCGTGATAGGCGGCAAGCGCCGCGCGATCGCTTTCGGACAGCGTGCCGGACTCGAGCTTGCCGCCGTCGAGCACGAGATGATCGCCGGCGGAGGCGAGCGCGACCGTCTTGAGGCCGGTCCGCGCCCATTTCAGTCCATGGGAGGCGAGCTTGAGGTCGCGTGCGATACCGGCGTCGAGCAAGTAGGAGAGGTGCGCGCAACCCGAGGCGCGGAAGCCCTTCGTGAATTCGCGCGTGACGGCCGCGCCGCCGACCTGGGCCGCGGCCTCGAGCACGATAACCTCGCGTCCGGCGCGGGCGAGAAATGCGGCGCAGACGAGGCCGTTGTGGCCGCCGCCGATGACGACAATGCGATCTCGGTCAGTCATCGCGCCAGCCCTCCGGCACAATATTCGGGCGGCGCAGGTCCATGAGGATTTCCCGGGCAGCATTCGCGCCGGGCGCGGCCATCACACCGCCACCCGGATGCGTTCCCGAGCCGCACATGTAGAAACCCTTGACCGGCCCGTGGTACTGCGCGTAACCCGGGAATGGCCGGTTGAACAGGAGCTGGTCCATCGTCAGCTCGCCCTGAAAAATGTTGCCCTCGGTCAGTCCGACTTCGTTCTCGAGCTCCCTCGGTGTGCGGCACTCGACATGACGCACGAGCGACTTGAAGTTCGGGCTGTAGCGCCCGATCTGGTCGAGCACGGTGTTCTTGAAGCCCTCGCGGTCGGCGTCGGTCCATTCGCGGCCGTGGATGAACGGCGGCACGTACTGCACGAACACCGACATGAAATGCTTGCCAGGCGGGGCCATCGTCGGGTCCGTCAGCGACGGAATCAGTAGGTCGAGATACGGTTCCTTCGACCAGGTGCCGTTCTTCCAGTCATCGTAGGCGCGCTCCATCTTCTCGAGCGAGTCGAGGAAATGCATGTCGCCGTAGGCGAGGGGATTGTTCTTGCCGAGCGCCGGGAACTCCGGCAGGCCGTCGAGCGCGATATTGAGCTTGCCGGACGAACCGCGGATCTTCCAGTTGTGGGCTTTCTCGACGATCGCGGGCGGCAGATCCCTGGGATCGAAGATTTTCGTAAACGTGCGCCGCGGGTCGAGGTTCGAGACGACGATGTCGGCGTGGTATTCGTTGCCGTTCTCGGTCGCGACGCCGGTGACGCGGCCACCTTTGACGATCACGCGTGCGACGGGCGCGTCGGTCACGATCTCGCCGCCGAATGACTTGAACGAATTCGCAATCGCTTTCGACACTGCCCCCATACCGCCGCGTGCGAAGCCCCAGGCGCCGATCGAGCCGTCTACGTCGCCCATGTAGTGGTGCAGCAGCACGTAGGCCGTGCCAGGCGAGTAAACGCCCATCGCCGAACCGATGATGCCGCTGCCCGAAAGGTGGCACTTGATGGCGTCCGACTCGAAGTACTCGTTGAGGAAGTCGGCGATGCTCATCGAATAGAAGCGCAGCGTGTCGTAGATGAACTGCTCGCCGAACTTGTTGAGCTCGCGGCCGAGGAAAATCATCTCGCGCAGGTCACGCGGCTTGAATGAGGTCGGATCGGGCGGCGTACGGAGCAGTAGCGGACGGATGAACTTGCACTGGCGCATGACGTCGGTCGAGTACCGGTGATACGCGTCGGCGTCGCGCGGGTTATGGCGCGCGAATTCGCGGCGCTGCACGTCCTCGTCGGTGTAATTGCCGAGGATGTCGCCGCTCGACGTGATCGAAACGCCGCCGCCGTAGGGCACGATCTGCAGGCCGTGCCGCGCGAGCTCGAGGTCGCGGAAAATCTCCGGCCGGAGCAGGCTGCACACGTAGGAGCAGTTAGAATAAATCCAGCCCTTCTCGATCTCGCGGCTGACTGCCGCGCCGCCAATCCAGGGCATGCGCTCGACGACCAGAACCTTGAGCCCGGAGCGCGCGAGATAGGCCGCGTTCGTCAGGCCGTTATGGCCCGCGCCGACGACGATCGCATCGTATTTCGCCAAGGTCGGTTCTTTCTTCAGGTCGTATATTTCGTGAATGGCGCGCTGGCCGGCCTGGGTGCGCTTCGTACGACCCGGTCCACGGCGGTCTCAAAACGGTTCAGCGTCTCCCCCAGGCAACGCTCGTCGTGCGCTTCGCAGACGAACCACGGCTCGCGCGAATCCGGCTCGCAGAGCACGCCGAGGTCGTGAAGATGCGGGGCCAGTGCCTCGTAGAAAGTGTAATCGCTTGAGGCCCAGTCGCGGTAGTCCCGCGGCGGCTTTTCGCTGAAGAACAACCCGCTCATGGAGGGGTGGCCGCTGAAGGAGTGCTTGATCCCGCGCTGCGAGAGGATCTGGCTGATGCCGCTGCGCATCCGCGTGCCGTAGTCCGCGATGGCCTGCAATGCCGGCGTCTCGTCGAGGATCTGCAGCGTCTTCTCGGCTGCGGCGAGGGCGACCGACTGGCAGGTGTACGTGCCGCCATGCACGACGCCCTTGCCGAACTTGCGCATGATATCCTCGCGGCCGCACACTGCCGAGATCGGGTAACCATTGCCCATCGCCTTGGCGAAGGTGCACAGGTCGCTGTTCACGCCGAAGAGCTCCTGGACGCCGCCCCGGGCCACGCGGAAGCCGGTCTTGACCTCGTCGATGATCATCAGGATCCCGTAGCGGTCACAGAGGGCGCGGGCATCGCGCAGGAACTCCCGTGTTGCCGAAATCGAGCAGCAGTTGCCCATGATCGGCTCGATCAGGAAGGCCGCGATCTCATGTCCATAGGACTTGAACACGCTTTCCAGGCGGTCGGCGTCGTTCATCGGCACCGCATGCAGCAGGCCGCGGAGGATCCCGGGCACGCCGCCGCTGTAAGGCACCAGATGCGGATCGCCCGCACCGAGACGCCAGTTCTCGACCGGTGTGTACCAGAGCGCGGCGTCGAAGACGCCGTGGTAGGCGCCTTCGACGACAACATATGAATCCTTGCCGGTATGGGCGCGGGCGACACGCAATGCGGACATTACGGCCTCGGTGCCGGAGTTCGAGAATCGCACCAGCTCCGCTGCCGGCACCATGTGCGCGATGCGCTCGGCGACGGCGTACTCGCGCTCGGTCGACAGCGCGAAGACTCCACCCACCTCCATGCCTGCGCGTGCCGCCGCATCGACCCGTGGATCCGCATAGCCGAGGATGCAGGGGCCATAGCCCAGACGGTAATCAATGTACTCGTTGCCGTCGATGTCGGTTATCCGCGCGCCCTTGGCGGATGCGACATAGATGGTCTTGTCTTCGCCCCAGTAGCGGAAGTTGGACGAAACACCGAGCGGCAGGCGGGTGATCGCCTTCTTGAAGTGCGCGTTGGACTTGCTGAGGCTGCGTGTCATGGCCGGGGGCCTCCTGTCGTTCGGGGTCGAAGAGCGGGTGCACAGACTCCCATAAACCCACCCCCTGCGTCCATGCCCATTGAATAATCATTCATTCATTGAATTGTCGCAGAAAACCAGTAAGAATGGTGCCCGGACCTCGCCATGAAGTAGCTTAAGTCTCTGATTTAAAGGGAGTTATTTCTGAAGATCAAACGGTCGCGCCAGGCGGCAATGAGGCGCCGCACGGCGCCGCCGGCAGAGCGCCGCGAGCAGTTGATCAGGGCCACGATCCGTTGCGTCGCGAATCACGGTCTCGCGGACACGACCATTGCGACGGTTGCGCAGGAGGCTGGCCTGAGCCAGGGGATCATCAACCTGCATTTTCGCAGCAAGGAAGGGCTGCTGACCGAAACCCTGCGCTACCTGGCCGACGAATACCGCAATGCCTGCCGGGAAGCGGCCGCCGCCGCCGAAATCACGCCCGTGGCGGGCCTGCTGGCCATGGTTGAGCTGGACTTTCGACGCAACATCTGTGCCCGCGACAAGCTCGCCGTCTGGTTCGCATTCTGGGGAGAGCGCAAATTCCGCCCGACCTACCGGCGCATCTGCGCGGAGCGCGATAAATCCTATGACGATATGGTGCGGGTGATGTGCGCAAGGCTTTGCGAGCCGGGCGACTACCCCGACGTGGAGCCTGCACTCGTGGCCGACGGCCTGTCGGCACTGACGGATGGCCTGTGGCTCGACCTGCTGGTACGGCCGGAATCGATGAGCCGTGATCTGGCGCGGCGGATCACGCTGTCGTACCTGGCGGATGCGTTTCCGCGTCATTTCCGGCAATCTGTCGCAGGCAATCGGAGTTAGCCAGACATGCGCATCACGCTCGATGACGAGGCACTGGCCTGGCGCGACCGCGCGGCGCAGTTCGCGCGTGAGGAATTGATACCGCACGAAGTGGAGGCCGAACTCCATGAAGGCAAGCTACCGCCGGACGTGAAATCGAGGCACAGGCGCCTGGCGATTGAACTGGGCTTCAGCGCCATGGATGTTCCGGCCGCGCGTGGCGGCCGCGAAGCCCGCGTCATCGACCAGGTTGCGGTCTGGGAGCAGCTCGGACGGGTCACGAATGCGCTTTGCTGGTGCTTTTCAGAGGCGCAACGCTGGATGTTCGAGGCCTGCAGCGAAGAGCAGATCGAGCGATTCATCCTGCCGCTGATGGCTGGCCGACGCAAGGAATGTTACGCGATTACCGAGAGCGGCCCCGGCTCGGACCCCGAGTCGATCGAGACCAGCGCCAACCGCTGTCCCGAGGGCTACCGGATCTCTGGCGAGAAGTGGTACGTCACGAGTGCGAATCACGCGGATTATTTCATCCTGCAGGCGAAGCTTGCCGACGGTCCACACGCAGGGTCGCATTCCTTGTTCTTCATCGACAAGGACCAGCCGGGCATCGAGTTGGTGCGCACGCCCCTCTTCAGCCATACATTCAGCGATCATCATCCGATCTACCGGTTCAACGACGTCGTGGTTCCTGAGAACCAGCGCCTGGGCAGCGAGGGCAACGGCATGGGTTACGCCCACAGCTGGTTTCGACGCGAGCGGCTGATGATCGCTGCGCGCAGTTGCGGCGCGGCCGCCCGGCTGATCGAGGAAGCAACCGCATTCGCCAGCACGCGCATGGTCGGGGGCGAGGCTCTGGCCGAAAAGCAGATGATCCAGGCGATGCTCGCCGACAGCGTCACCGAGCTTTGGGCCGCGCGACTCATCACCTACGAGGCCGCCAGGGCGCATGATCGCGGCGACAAGCTGAATTCGCTGCATGCGCAATGCTCGATCGCAAAGCTGTATGCCTCCGAGGCGGCGAACCGCATCGCCGACCGCGCGTTGCAGATTTTCGGGGGGCGCGGCTACATGCGCGAGCACGCCGCCGAACGATTCTTCCGGGAGCTCCGCGTCGACCGGATCTGGGAAGGCACGAGCGAGATTCAGCGCCTCATCATCGCGCGTGCCCTGCTGAAGCGCGGTCTCGATGGGATGTAACGCGTGAGGAGGACACTTGGGCTGCTGGTTGCGGGCATTGCCATGGCCTGGGCCGCTATGGCGTCGGGCGCAGAAGAGAAAATCCTCAATGTTTTCACCTGGCCGGACTACATCGCCCCGGACACGATCGACAACTTCGAGGCGGAATACGGCATCAAGGTCAACTATGACCTCTACGATTCGACCGAGATGGCGGAGGCGCGGCTGCTGGCCGGCCGCACCGGTTACGACGTTGTCTTGCACGCGGAACGCTATTCTGCGCGCCTGATCCCGATCGGCGTCTACCGGCCGTTGGACAAGAACAAGCTGACAAACTGGGGCAACCTGGATCCGTGGGTGCTGAAGACCGTGGAGTCGGACGATCCGGGCAACCGCTACGGTGTGCCTTATCTGTGGGGCACGACCGGTTTCGCGTACAACGTCAAGATGATCAGGGAGCGCATGCCGGATGCGCCAGTCGGCAGCGGCGACATGATCTTCAAGCCCGAAGTCGCGCGCCAGTTCGCGGATTGCGGCATCACATTCCTCGACGAGCCGACCGATGTGATACCAATGGCGCTGCTCTACCTTGGCCACGACCCCAACAGCCTCGATCCCGCCGATCTGGCGGAAGTCGAGAAATTGCTCAAGGGCGTGCGTCCGTACATCCGCTATTTCAGCTCGGCGAAGATGCTGGTCGACATGCCGAACGAAGAGATCTGCATTGCGATGAGCTGGTCGGGTGACTACGCTACGGCGATGCACCGGGCGGAAGAAGCGGGCAGGCCGATCAAGCTTGCGTACACGACGCAGCGTGAGGGCACGCTGGCATGGTTCGACATGTGGTTCATTCCGGCGGATGCGCCGCATCCCGACAACGCACACCTGTTCCTGAACTACCTGCTGCGGCCGGAAGTCATTGCGGCGATCAGCAACGAGGTCCGATACGCGGCGCCGAATCCGAAGGCCATGCCGCTCCTGCTGCCGGAAGTGCGCAACGACCCGGCGGTCTACCCTCCCGACGAGGTGAAGCAGAACCTGTACATCGGCGTCATCCACGATCCGCTGGACGAGCGCAAGCGGACGCGCTTGTGGTCGCGCGTGAAGACCGGCCTGTGAACGATTCGCCTCCATCGCCGCTGGTGCAAATCCGCGAGGTCACGAAGAAATTCGGCGGCGTCACGGCGGTCGACCGCGTCTCGCTCGACATCCTGCGCGGTGAGCTGTTCGCGATCCTCGGCAGCTCGGGCTGCGGCAAGACGACGCTGCTCCGGCTGCTGGCGGGCTTCGAGGAACCAACCTCGGGACGGATCCTGATCGACGGCGCCGACATGACCGATGTGCCGCCTTACGAACGTCCCGTGAACCTGATGTTCCAGTCCTACGCGCTGTTTCCGCACATGACGGTGGCGCAGAACGTCGCCTACGGGCTGAAGAAGGAACATGTGCCCGCCGACAGGATCCGGGAGCGCGTCGCCGAGATGCTGGCGCTCGTGAAGCTGGAGGCCCTGGCGGGGCGCAAGCCGGAGAAGCTGTCGGGCGGAGAGAAGCAGCGCGTTGCACTCGCGCGCGCGCTGGTCAAGCGGCCGAAGCTGCTGCTGCTCGATGAACCAATGGCTGCACTCGACAAGAAACTGCGCCAACACACGCAGTTCGAGCTGGCCAACCTGCAGTATCAACTCGGCACGACATTCGTCGTCGTCACTCACGATCAGAGCGAGGCGATGACGCTCGCGAGCCGCATCGCCGTAATGGCCGAGGGGCGCATCGCCCAGGTGGGCACGCCGGGCCAGGTGTACGAGTTTCCCGCGAACCGCTATGTCGCGAGCTTCGTCGGCAACATCAACCTGTTCGACGGCCGCGTGACTGCCGCCGGAAACGGCCAGCTGTCGGTGAAATGCGAAACGCTGGGATCCGACGAGTTGTCGGTCATTTCGGGTGGCGAGATCGCGCCGGGCAGTACCGTCTGCATAGCCGTGCGACCGGAGAAAATCACGATCAGCCGGCAGGCCCCCGAGGCGAGGGATCGCAATGTCATCAAGGGGACTGTCTGGGACCTGGCCTACTTCGGCGACCAGTCGCTCTACCGCGTCCGGCTGAAAAGCGGAGCGGAACTGCAGGTCAGCGCGCAGAACCTGCGACGTTCGGAAAAGATGACCGTCGAGTGGGACGACGAGGTCTTCCTCTCGTGGGAAGTCGCCAGCACCGTTCTGCTGCAGTCATGAGCAACGAAGCCACGGGCAATGGCGGGCAGGCGCTGCGCTGGCTGCGCAGGACCGTGGCGCTGCCGTACCTTTGGTTGCTGCTGTTCTTCCTCGCGCCGTTCCTGATCATCCTGAAGATCAGCTTTGCCGACCCGATTGTGGCGCAGCCGCCATTTACGCCGCTGCTCGAATGGGGTGCGCAGGGCCTCGCGGGCCTGAAGGCCACATTCGAGAACTACGCATACCTGTTCCAGGACGGCTACTACGGGATCATCTATCTCGCGTCGCTGAAGATGGCGGCGATCGGCACGATCCTGTGCCTGTTGCTCGGCTACCCGATGGCATACTTCATCGCGCGTCAGTCTCCGCGCCGCCGCCAGATCCTGCTGATGGCGGTCATCCTGCCATTCTGGATCTCGTTCCTGCTGCGGGTCTATGCCTGGATCGGCCTGCTGAACAACCGCGGCGTGATCAACGAGTTTCTGCTCTGGCTGGGTGTGATCGACCATCCATTGACGATGCTCTACAACGACTTTGCCGTGTACCTCGGCATCGTTTACTCGTACCTGCCATTCATGATCCTGCCGTTGTACGCCAATCTCGAGCGGCATGATCACGACCTGCTCGACGCCGCGGCCGATCTCGGCGCGCGGCGCTGGCAGCGCTTCGTCGACGTGACCCTGCCGCTGTCGGTGCCGGGCATCATCGGCGGCTGCCTGCTGGTCTTCATTCCCACGGTCGGCGAGTTCACCATCCCGGCGCTGCTCGGCGGCGCGGACACGCTGATGATCGGCCGCGTGCTGTGGGACGAGTTCTTCATCAACCGGGACTGGCCGGTAGCTTCGGCGGTCTCCGTCGTGCTGCTGCTGTTGCTGGTCGTGCCGATCCTCTGGTTCCAGTACCTGCAGCGCCGCGAGCAGGATGCGGGTTCATGAAGAACCGCTCGCTGATGCTGATGACAATCGTGGCATTCGGCTACGCTTTGCTGTACGTGCCGATCATCTCGGTCATCGTCTACTCATTCAATGATTCACGGCTGGTGACGCTATGGGGAGGATTCTCGCTGCGCTGGTACGTCAGTCTGCTTTCGGATGAGGATCTGCTGGGCGCAGCCCTGCTGAGCCTGCGCATCGCAATCGTCAGCGCGACCTTTGCCACGGCGCTGGGAGCCATCGTGGCGCTCGCGCTGCATCGCGTGAACCGCCTGCGAGGCAGGCTGCTGCTCTACGGCATGGTGACGGCGCCGCTGGTGATGCCGGAGATCATCACCGGCCTGTCGCTGCTGTTCCTGTTCATTTCGATGGCCGACCTGATTGGCTGGCCGGCATCGCGCGGCGCGACGACCATCACGATCGCGCACATCACGTTCTCGATGGCCTACGTGGTGGTCATCGTCCGGTCGCGGCTCGCTGCAATGGACGAGTCCCTGGAGGATGCCGCGATGGATCTCGGCGGGCGCCCGGTGGCGGTCTTTTTCGACATCACTGTGCCGATGCTGCTGCCGGCCCTGGTCTCGGGCTGGCTGCTGGCATTCACGCTGTCACTCGACGACCTCGTGATCTCTAGCTTCGTGTCGGGCCCGGGTGCGACGACATTGCCGATGCTGATCTTTGCGAAGGTGCGGCTGGGCGTGACGCCGGACATCAACGCGATCACGACAATCATCATCTTGCTGGTGGCGGTTGCCGTGGCGACGGCGGCTTTCGTTTCCGGCCGACGTGAGTCGGCCGGCCTCCGAGGGGTAAGATAGCTGGGGCATGGAACTCATCAAGATTCTGGATACTTGGCAGCACGGTCACGCGCTGCCGCGCGCCGTTTATCAGGATCCGGAGATCTACGAGAGCGAGATCCGCCGCATCTTCCTGAAATCCTGGCAATACGTCGGGCATGCCAGCCAGATTCCGCAGCGCGGCGATTATTTCCTGTTCGAGATCGCGGGCGAGTCGGTCATCCTGGTACGGGACGGCGAGGGGGCCGTCAATGCACTGCTGAATGTCTGCAGGCATCGCGGCTCCCGCATCTGCGATGCGCCCGAAGGGCGGGAGGCGCGGCTGACCTGCAGGTACCACGGCTGGACCTATGGCCTGGACGGCTCATTGCGGGCCGTGGGCTTCGCACCGGAAGGCATGGACAAGACCCGGCTGGGCTTGAAGCGCCTGCAAGTCAAGTTGTTTCAGGGCCTGATATTCATCAATTTCGATCCGGATGCCGTGCCCTTCGCCGCGATCGAAAATGACCTCGGTCCGGTGCTCGCGCCCTGGAGCCTCGAGCACGCGAAGGTTGCACACCGGAAGAACTACCCGATTGCGAGCAACTGGAAGCTGGCGGTCGAGAACTACTGCGAGTGCTACCACTGCATGACGGCGCACCCGGAATACTCGGTCGGGCACAGTCTCGCGCTGCCGCGGGAGG
>SHZN01000122.1 GCA_009692245.1 Gammaproteobacteria bacterium | reverse complement strand
CAAGGGCAGGCCCGGATTCGCAACCTTTGGCTTGCTGACGAGACTCATGCCGCGACTCCCTGGGCCATTGCCGAATTGATGCCATCCACGATGCTGTCCGCGGCCATCGGCAGGCCGTTGTAATGCAGGATCGAACGCAGCTTCTTCTTCTCCACCGCGGTCTCGAGCGTCAGCAGCGAGCGCAGTTGCGCATCCCGATTCTGCTCGACGACGAAGATGGTCTGGTGCGTGGCCAGGAATTCCTCGACTTCTGCCCCGAACGGGAAGCCGCGCACGCGCAGGTAGTCGATCGCGGTACCCGAGCGGCGCAAGGAAGCCAGCGCCTCGCGCACCGGCGCGTCGCAGGAGCCCAGGCTTACGATGCCCGCCGACGCACCGCGGGATTCGATCACGGCGGGTGGCACGAGCCGCGCCGCAGTAGCGAACTTGCGCGTCAGCCGATCCATGACGTCCTGGTACTCCGCGGAATCCTCCGTATAGGCACCATAGCGGTTGTGACCGGAACCGCGCGTGAAGTAGGCCGCTTTCGGGCTGACGCCCGGCAGCGTTCGATACGGGATGCCGTCGCCATCCGGGTCGAGGTAGCGTTGGAACTTGCTGAGCCCTGCGACCTGCTCGTCACTCAACATTTTTCCGCGGTCCGGCTGGTAGCTGTCGTCCCACTTGAAATCGGGCGCCATCCAGTCGTTCATGCCGATGTCGAGATCGAGCAGGACGAACACCGGTGTCTGCAATCGCTCGGCCAGGTCAAAGGCCTTCACGGCCATCTGGAAGCATTCCTCCGGGGAATCCGGGAACAGCATCACGTGACGCGTGTCGCCGTGCGAGGCATAGGCGCAGGCCAGCAGGTCGCATTGCTGCGTGCGCGTCGGCATGCCGGTCGAGGGTCCTACGCGCTGCACATCGAATATGACGGCCGGCACCTCGGCGTAATACGCGAGCCCGATGAATTCCTCCATCAGCGAGATGCCGGGACCGCTCGTCGGCGTGAAGGCCCGTACGCCGTTCCACGAGGCGCCGATCACGATCCCGATCGCCGCCAGTTCGTCCTCGGCCTGCACGATCAGGTAGTCGTTTTTGCCGGTCTTCGGATCTACGCGGTGACGCGCGCACAAAGCACGAAACGCGTCCATCAGCGAAGTGGAAGGAGTGATCGGATACCAAGCACCGACGGTCGCGCCGGCATAGAGGCAGCCGAGCGCTGTGGCCGTGTTGCCGTCGATCATGATGTGGCCGGCCGTGCCATTCATGCGTTCGATCCGCGTCGGCAGCGGACAGGCGAATTTCTCCTTCGCATAGCGATAGCCGATCTCGATCGCCTTCATGTTCGAATCGACGAGAGCCGGCTTCTTTGCGAAAGTCTCGGCCAGCAACGAGCGAAAGACCTCGAGGTCGAGATCGATCAGCGCCGCGAGCGTGCCCGCGTACATGATGTTTTTCATCAGCGTGCGGGCCCGCGCGCCTTCGAAGTTCTCGTTGCAAAGCTGTGCGAACGGGACACCGAATGTCTTGATATCGTCGCGCGCCAGCAGCGTGTTGCTCGGCCAGGTCGAGTCGTAGACCAGGTAGCCGCCGGCGCAGACCTCGCGCACGTCACTCGAATAGGTCGCTGCGTTCATCGCCACCATGATGTCGACGCTTCCGGCGCGCGCGCGCCAGCCGTCGCGTGTCACGCGGATCTCGTACCAGGTGGGCAGACCCTGGATATTCGACGGGAATAAGTTCTTGCCGACCACCGGCACGCCCATCCGGAAGATAGCTTTCATGACCAGCGAGTTCGCGCTGGTGGATCCCGATCCATTGACGGTCGCGAATTTGACCGAGAAATCGTTTACGCGCGGCGAAGCGCTGGCTCGCTCTGGCATCTGGCCTCATCCTCGGCATAGGGAATCTTGATCCAGGACTTCTGCATTTCCCAGGCATCCGTCGGGCAGCGCTCCGCGCACAGACCGCAGTGCACACACAAGTCTTCGTCTTTGACCATGATGCGGCCGGTCTGTTTCAACGGCTCGGAAACAAACAGGGGCTGGTCCGGGTTCCGGCGCGGGGCTTTCAGGCGCGCCATGACCTCGGCCTCGTCGCCATTCGCGGTGATCGTCAGGCAGTCGGTCGGGCAGATGTCGATGCAGGCGTCGCATTCGATGCAGAGACCTGCGTGGAACACGGTCTGGATATCGCAATTCATGCAGCGCGAGACTTCCTCCGCCGCGCGCCCGGCATCGAAACCGAGTTCGACCTCGATATTGAGGCGCTTGAAGCGATCCTTCAGGCTGACATGCGGCATCAGCCGCCGCACTGAAGCGTCATAGTCGTTCTTGTACGACCATTCATTCATGCCGACCTTCCGGCTCTGCAGATTCACGCCGCGCGGCATCCGTTCGGCGAGCGGCGTGCCGATGCAATGCTTGTGGATCGAAATCGCCGCCTGGTGACCGTGTTCGACCGCCCAGATGATGTTCTTCGGGCCGAATGCAGCGTCTCCGCCGAAGAACACGCCTGGGCGCGTCGACTGAAAAGTGGTCTTGTCGAGCTTCGGCACATCCCATTTGTCGAATTCGATGCCGAGATCGCGCTCGACCCACGGGAAGACATTTTCCTGGCCGATCGCGAGTATCACGTCGTCGCAGGGTATGAACACTTCCTCGACCACGCGCTGGTCCTTGATATCGGTGCCATCCATCACGTACTCGATACGTTCGAAGTTCATGCCCTGCAATTTTCCGTGTGCAACGACAAACGCCTTCGGTGCGTGATTGACGACGATCTCGACATTCTCCTCCTCGGCATCCTCGAGCTCCCACTTGGAGGCCTTGAAGAAACCGCGTGGCTTGCGCGCCATGACCTTGACGTTTTTCGCGCCGAGTCGTAGCGAGGTGCGGCAGCAGTCCATCGCGGTGTTGCCGACACCGATGATCAGGACCCGTTCGCCGATCTTGTCCACGTGCTCGAATGCGACCGATTCGAGCCAGGCGATGCCGATGTGGATGCGATCCGTGTCGCTGCGGCCCGGCAGCTTCAGTTCCTTGCCCCTGGGCGCACCGGTGCCGACGAACACGGCATCAAAACCGCCCTGGTCGAGCAGCCTGCGCATGCTCGCCACGGGCGTGCCCAGGCGCAGATCGGCGCCCATGCCGATGACATAACCGATCTCCTCGTCCAGCACCTGTGCGGGTAGCCGGAATGACGGGATATTTGTGCGCATCAGGCCGCCGGCGATTGCGTACTGCTCGAAGATCACGACTTCGTAACCGAGCGGCAGCAGGTCGTTGGCGACGGTGAGCGTTGCCGGGCCCGCGCCGATGCAGGCAACCCGCTTGCCGTTTTTCTTCGCCGGCGCTTTTGGCAGCCTCTGGGTGATGTCGCCGCGCAGGTCGGACGCAACGCGCTTCAGCCGGCAGATCGCGACCGGTTTTTCCTCGACCCTGCCGCGCCGGCAGGCGGGCTCACAGGGCCGGTCACAGACCCGCCCGAGGATTCCCGGAAAGACATTCGACTCGCGATTGACCATGTAGGCATCGGAGTGTTTACCGAGCGCGATCAGCCGGATGTACTCGGGAACGTCGGTATGCGCCGGGCAGGCCCACTGGCAGTCCACCACCTTGTGGTAATAGTCGGGGTCACTGGTATCGGTCGGCTGCATGCGGCTGCTAGTATAACGGGCGTCAGCCGACCAGTTCCGCAATGCGGGTCGCAGTCAGCAGTGCGCGCAGACCGTCCTCGCCCGAGACGACGGGTGGGCGGCCCCGCTCAATGGCGTCGAGGAAGGACTCGATCTCGGCCAGCAGGGCGTCACCCTGCTCAAAGCTGCGCTCCTCGACATCAACCTTTGGCAGGACACCCTCTTCGATCAACGCCGGACGACGCACGACGGTCAACAGTTTCTGCTGCAGGTCGATCGACAGGTAGGCGTCGGTCTGGAAGACACGGAGCTTGCGCTCCGATTTCAGGCTGATGCGGCTCGCAGTGACGTTGGCGACACAGCCATTCTCGAAGCGAATGCGCGCATTCGCGATGTCGATCTCGTCCGTGAACACGGGCCCACCGGCTGCGTCGATCGATACGATCGGCGAATGCACGATATTCTGGATCAGGTCGATGTCATGGATCATCAGATCGAGCACGACGCTGACATCCGTGCCACGCGGCTTGAATGGCGCGAGGCGGTTCGATTCGATGAAACGCGGATTCACCAGCTCACCCGCGACCGCTAGAATCACGGGATTGAAGCGTTCGAGGTGGCCGACCTGCAGTACGCGACCGCCATCCGCTGCGAGTGCGATGAGTTCGCGGGCCTCGACTTCGGTCGTCGTGATCGGCTTCTCGACCAGCACATGCGCGCCCGATTGCAGGAAGTCCCGCGCGACCGCATGATGCGTCACGGTTGGCGTTGCAACACTCACTGCATCGGTGCCGCCCAGCAGTTCGCGATGGTCGGCGAACACCGCGACACCCAGTTCGGCCGCAATGCGTCCGCGCGCGATGGGGTCGGGATCGACGACACCGATCAGGTCGCACTGCTGGATAGCAGAATATTTCTGGGCGTGGAAGCGTCCCAGGTAGCCGGCGCCGATCACGGCACAGCGCAGTCTTTTCATCGTCAGGACCGGCGCTCCCGATTCCAGCGGCTGCGACGCCGGTATTCGTGGCGCATCCTGAGGATTGCGGCCGCGTAGGCGATACTCATAATGGCGAACAGGAGCGCCATCGCGAATCCCGTGTCCAAGGCCGCTGTCGCCCAGCTGCGCGCGGAACCGATCAGCGCGGCGAACACGCCGAGCGTCAGAGCGCCAAATGGCTTTATCTCGTACAGCGGTTCAGGCCACCACAATTTGCGCATTGGCGTAGAAGATCCCTGCCGCCCAGCGGAACGGGCGCCAGTATAGCCACCTTGCCGCAAGCCGGCGGCAGGGTCAGACTTGGTGTGATGGCCGGAAGTGGACTGATTGCAAAGTACCTGGACAAGCTGTCGCCATTCTGGCGCCGGGAACTCGGCTTCTTCGCATTACTGTTCGGAATCGGGCTTTTCGTGATGCCCTTCCTGATCTATCTCGCCGGTGTCCTGACGCTTGGGCCCTATGAAGGCGGTCTGCCGACATTCCTCGGCTCGCTGATGGGCGCCGTATTCACGGCAAAACCATCGGCCTTGCTCCTTGTCATCGGGCCCTACCTGATGTTCACTGCCATTCGATTTCTCACGCGGCCGTTCCGGCGCCAGGTCTGAGCCGATCTATTCCCCCG
>SHZN01000008.1 GCA_009692245.1 Gammaproteobacteria bacterium | reverse complement strand
GGTACTTCAAGGAGCAGAGCCGGCGAGCCAGTCGCGCGGATGCAGGAAATCGCGGCTGAGTCGTTCCTCGGGAGAACCGGGTTCAGGCTTCCAGCCGTACTCCCAGCGCGCGAGTGGCGGTAGTGACATCAGGATGGACTCGGTGCGCCCGCCGGACTGCAGTCCGAACAGCGTGCCGCGATCGTGGATCAGGTTGAATTCCGCGTAGCGACCGCGCCGGTAGAGCTGGAATTGCCGCTCGCGTTCGCCAAAGGCGGTATTACGCCGTCGTTCTGCGATCGGCAGGTAGCCAGCGACGAAAGCGGCACCGACACGGCGCATGAAAGCGAAGCAGGCATCGAAACCCCATTCATTGAGGTCGTCGAAGAACAAGCCGCCGATGCCGCGAGTCTCGCCGCGGTGCGGCAGGTAAAAATAGCGGTCGCACCAGTCCTTGTAGAGTTCATAGGTGCCGGGCGGGCAGCCCTCGCAGGCCGATCGTGCGACGCGGTGCCAGTGCCTCGCATCCTCTTCTTCCGGATAGTAAGGAGTCAGGTCGAAGCCGCCGCCGAACCACCATGCGATCTCACCGCCGGCGGGCTCGGCGATGAACAGGCGCACATTCATGTGAGTGGTGGGGACAAAGGGATTACGCGGATGCAGCACGAGCGACACGCCCATCGCCTCGAACGGCGCGCCCGCGAGTGCCTTGCGCTCTGCGCTTGCCGAGGGCGGCATGCTCGCACCGCGAATCCGCGAGAAATTGATGCCCGCCTGCTCGAATAGTGTGCCGTCCTTCAGCACTCGCGTTGCGCCGCCACCGCCCTCGGGCCGCTGCCAGGCGTCACGGCGAAACCGGGCACCGCCATCGGCACGCTCGAGCGCCTCGGTGAGCCGCTCCTGCAACTCGAGCAGCCACGCGCTCACGGCGGCACGATCAGGCATGGCTCACTCCTTGGCGCGACGAGCCTTGCCGGCGGCGCGCGGCGTGGATTTCTTTTTCACGGGTGCCTTGCGCGCGGCCCTGGCCTTCGCAGGCGGCGCTGCTGCTGCGGCCGCGGGCGGCGCTACCGACGCCGCGGGTTTTCGCGCGCCGCGCCGGCCAAAGCGGCCCTTGCCGCGCTCGGGCGCCACGGCCAGCAGCGCAACGCACTCCTCGAGCGTGACCGAGGCCGGGTCGCGATCCTTCGGGATCCGGGCATTGCGCTTGCGATCGGTGATGTAGGGGCCATAACGGCCCTTCAGCACCTGGATGCCGGCATCCGGGAAGTCGAGGATCGTGCGCTCATGGTCGGCCTGGATCTTGGCGGCAACGATCTCGAGCGCGCGTACGAGCGTCACCTCGAACGGATCGTCTTCCTTGATCGACGCGAACTTTGCGCCGTACTTGACGTAAGGCCCGTATTGGCCACGGCCGACGCTGATCGGCGTGCCGTCCGGCCCATGCCCCAGCGTGCGTGGCAGCGAAAGGAGCTTCAATGCATCCGGCAGCGTGACATCGTCCATGTGCTGTCCCGGCATGAGGCTCGCGAATTTAGGCTTGTCGGCATCGTTACGGGTGCCGCATTGCACGAATGGTCCGTAGGCGCCCATGCGCACGGTGATCGGCTTGCCGCCCTCGGGGTGACGGCCGATCTCGCGTGACTCGGCGACCTCTTCGCGGGTGACCGTCTTGCCGATGTGCTCGACCAGCTTCGAGAACGGCTTCCAGAATCGCGCGAGCTCGGGGCGCCATGGCTTCTCGCCATTCGAGATCTCGTCGAGCACATCCTCCATGGCCGCGGTGAAGCCGTAATCTACATAGGTCTCGAAGTACTTGACGAGGAACTTGCTGACGATCTTGCCGATGTCGGTTGGCTGGAAGGCGCGGCCGAGCATCTCGACATACTTGCGGTAGCGCAGTGTCTCGATGATCGAGGCATAGGTCGACGGCCGGCCGATGCCGTGGCTCTCGAGCGACTTGACGAGACTCGCCTCCGTATAACGCGGCGGCGGCTGCGTGAAGTGCTGCTCGGGCCGTAGGGTCTCGAGCGCCACCTGCTCGCCGGGCTCGAGCGCGGGCAGGCGCTGTTCGTCCTCGCTCTCGACGTCGGTCTCGTCCTCGTCGTGGTCCTCGTGATAGGCCGCGCGGAATCCCGGTTCCAGCAGTGTCTGGCCATTTGCCCGGAAAACGTGCCGGTTTGTGCCGGCCGCGCCGCGATTGCCCGCGACGAGATCCACCGCGATGGTATCGAACACCGCTGGCGCCATCTGGCAGGCGATGGCGCGCTTCCATATCAATGCATAAAGCCGCCGCTGGTCCCCATCGACGACCTCGGCCTCGGCTTGCGGGGGCGCGAGGGCCGCCGAGGTCGGGCGGATCGCCTCGTGGGCTTCCTGCGCATTCTTCGACTTCGTCTTGTAGACATTGACGCCGTCCGAAAGCGCTTTCTCGCCAAAGGTCGCGCGGATCGTGTCGCGCATCTCGATGACCGCGTCCTGCGACAACGAGACCGAGTCGGTGCGCATGTAGGTGATGTGGCCCGACTCGTAGAGCCGCTGCGCGGTCTGCATCGTGCGCCTGGCGGTGAAACCCAGCTTGCGCGCGGATTCCTGCTGCAGCGTGGAAGTCGTGAATGGCGGCGGCGGATTGCGGCGCTTCGGCTTGCGCTCGACGGAATCCACCGTCAGCACGCCGCCTGCGGCGGCGATGATTGTGCGTTCGGCCTCGCGGGCCTGCGCTTCCGCAGTGATCGTGAAGCGGCCTTTTTGCGTGTCGGCCTCGACCTGCTCGCCGCGGTACTCGACGAGCCGCGCCGGGAATCGCGCCTTGTCCTTGGCCGCATCGGCCTCGATGGTCCAGTACTCCAGGCGGATGAAGCGCGTGATCTCCGCTTCGCGCTCGCAGATCAGCCGCAATGCGACGCTTTGCACGCGTCCGGCCGAGAGTCCCGGCTTGATCTTCTTCCACAGCAGCGGGGACAGGTTGAAGCCGACCAGGTAATCGAGCGCGCGGCGCGCCTGCTGCGCACTGACGAGGTTGTCGTTCAGTCCCTCGGATTGCTCGATCGCCGTGCGCACCGCGTTCTTCGTGATTTCGTAGAAGCGTACGCGGCGCAGCTCCTTGCCTTCGAGCACGCCGCGCTCGCGCAGGATCTCGGCAAGGTGCCAGGAGATCGCCTCGCCCTCGCGATCGGGGTCGGTTGCGAGGAACAAGGCCTTGGCCTTGCGCATCGCGCGCTCGATCGCATCCACCTTGGGGCGATTCTTCTCGATGAGCTGGTACTTCATCTCGAAGTCCCGCTCAGGATCGACTGCGCCTTCCTTCTCGATCAGGTCGCGAACGTGACCATACGAAGCCAGCACCTCGAAATCGGGGCCGAGGTATTTCTTGATGGTCTTCGCCTTGGCAGGCGATTCCACAATGACCAGATTGGTGCTCATACTCTATTTCGTCTCACGTCCACAAAGACGCCAAAGCCGCGGGCCCGGCCGCGGCTCACTGGCCGGCCCTTGCCGCAGGCGTTCAGTGCATCGCGTCCCGCCGTTCGTCGAACACCAGGTCTTCCATGCGCTGGTAGGCATTTTCCTGGCCGGGCTGGCTGAACAGCACCATCAGGACTACCCACTTCAGCTGCTCGATGTCGATGTCGTCGGCCTCGAGCGCCAGCAGCCGGTCGATGACGACCTCGCGTTGCGCGGCGGACAGGATGCCCAGATTCTCCAGGTGCAGCAGGTAGCCGCGCACATCCGTGTCGAGGCGCATCTGCTCGTGGCCGCTGAACACGCGCACCGCGCGCGCGGTTCCCTCGCTTATGGCCCGGTCCGGATCGGCGGCCAGGCTCTCGAGCCAGGCCAGTGCGCGCTCGATGTCCGCCTCCGGATAACCGGCCTGCTCAAGTTCCAGCTTCAAGGCATCCCGGCTCGGCACGCTGTCGTCCTCGGCGTCCAGGAAGTTCTCGAACAGGTGGATCAGGATGTCGAGAACGCTGTCCTTCATCGGGCCTGCCTCGGTGGAGTCCGGCTGTAACGTCCGCCGGCCAGTGACTCGATCCGACCTTCCAGTTCGAGCAGTTGCAACATCGAGGCGACGGCATGGGCCGGAAAGCCCGTTCTTTCGACCAGTTTGTCGAGATCCGCCGGCTCGAAACCGAGCGCATTCAACAGCATTTCTTCCGCGCTGTCCAACCCGATGCTGGATTTGCGAACTCCACCCGAGGTTTTTTCGCCTGCGCCGGCCGCTGCCGCGAGGTCCCGGAAGCCGATCACCGCGAGCACATCCTCGGGCGATTCCACGAGTGCCGCACCATCCTTGATCAGGCGATGGCAACCGCGCGCGAGCGCGTTATGTATCGAGCCGGGCACGGCCATGACGTCCCGTCCCTGCTCGCCGGCGAGCCGGGCCGTAATCAGCGAGCCAGAGCGCGCAGCCGCCTCGATGACGAGCACACCGCGCGCGAGTCCTGATAGCACGCGATTGCGGCGCGGGAAATTCATTGCGAGTGGCGCCGTGCCCATGGAGAACTCCGAAACCAGCGCACCTTGCGCCGCTATCGAAGCGGCGAGCGCTGCGTGCTCTGCGGGGTAGACCTGATCGAGCCCGGTGCCGCAGACAGCGATCGTCGCGCCTCCCGCTGCGAGCGCGCCACGATGCGCGGCTGCGTCGATGCCGGTGGCAAGACCGCTTGTGATCGCGAGTCCGGCGGCGGACAGGCGTCCGGCGAACTCGAAGGCGGTCTCGCGGCCCGCCGCCGTGGCGGAGCGGCTGCCGACGATCGCGAGTTGCGGCAGCGACAGCACGGCCGGCTCGCCTTCGACGAAGATCGCAACCGGTGCACCGGCGGTTGCAGCGAGTTGCGGAGGATAGCGGGGGTCGTCGGCTGTGAGCAGGCAGTGGCCATCCACTGCGAGCCAGCGCAGATCCCGTTCAAGCGCAGTCTCATCCGGTGTCAGGAGCGCGGGCAGACCGGCGCGTGCGATGCCCGCTCGGATAAGCTCCGCTTCGGTCGCCGCGAGCAGCCCTTCGGGTCCGCCAAGGCGCTCGAGCAGTGCCAGAGCGTCAACGAATTTCATGCCTGGTACGCGCGCAATACGCAGCCAGGCGCTGTGCGCTGCGGTATGTGTCCTCGTCGCCACCGGACCATGATCCGGAACCGGGGTGCCGCCGTGCCTTCCGATTTGGGCTGCGAAGTGGCATAAATGGCAGGACGGAGTGGGGTTGACTTGTTGATTGTTAAAGAGATTATTGGTTTCGGTAAGTTGTCAGGCAGCCAATCGTCCAAGGAGCGCTGACTCGATGAATTCATTACCAACGGCCAAAGCCGGCGACGATGCTGGAATCGCGGCCATTGCGGATCTCCTGATCTGCCCTGGCTGCTCGTCAAGCCTGGCGATCGGGTCCACCTCGATTGACTGCAAGAAATGCGGCGCGTCCTATCCGCTGAACGATGGCATTGCGCTGCTCGCCATTCGCGGCACCTCGGAAACCTGGGGTAAGCCGCAGGCGAACGAGCAGAGCACCAGCTATCAAGCCGAATACCAGCGTGTCGACCGCGCTGCGGCCTACAACCTGAGCTACCGGCAACGCCTGCTGAAGCGCCAGAGTACGCAACGCGAATTCCAGTTGATCAAGCAGCATGTCGAGCGGGTAGGGCGTTCCCGGATCATCCTCGACCTGCCTTGCGGCGGTAGCCGGCTGACGCCTGCCTTCGCATACGCAGCTGAGCTTGTGATCGAAGCCGACATCGCGCACGGCCAGCTTCTGTTCGGCCGCGCGGAGTCGTCGGTTGCGACGCCCCGCGTCTGGATGACGGCTTCGGCATTCCACATTCCATTGCGGGACAATGGCGTCGACGGCACGATTTGCGTTCGCCTTTCGCATCACCTGCCGACCGCGGCCGAGCGCGAGCGGCTGCTGACGGAGCTGCTCAGGGTTTCGCGGCGTTTCGTGATCATGACTTTCTTCGATCACTATTCCCTGAAGAATCTGCTGCGGCGCCTGCGCGGGCCCTTCAACCGCCTGCCGCCGAAAATGACGATGACGACGGCGCGCGTGGCCGAATTCGCCCGCGAGCATGGTGCCCGGCTGATTGCCGCACCGCCGCTGTCACGCATTGGCTCTGGCCATCGCTACGCGTTAATCGCGAAGGATCAGGGAATCGTGTGACCCCACCGGATGAACTCGGCGCCGCGGGTGCCGGGCCCGGGCAGAACCTGATCAAGGCCGAGTTCGGCACGCTGATCTGGTTGGAACCGCTGGAAGACGGCGGTCGCGCGATCATGAAGATGTATCGCCGGCGGCCCTTCTACGATCCGCTGCGGCGCTGGTTCCTCCCGTATCGCGCCGAGCGTGAGTTCAAGGTGCTTTCGCACCTGGTCCGCCATGGAGTCGCCTGTTCCGAGCCACTGTCCTGGTCGCATGGCCGCCGCGACCCGCATGGCCTCTATGAACTGCTGGTGACCCGTGAGGTGGCAGGCGCCACGGCGCTCGACAAGTTGTTGAAGCCGCCTGGCGCGGTCACGGACCTTTCGCCGCTGTTGCGACTTACGCGGCGGATGCACGACAGCGGCGTATCGCACGGTGGCATGGCTCCGAGGAACATTCTGGTTTCGTTTCCCGCGGCGGGGACGCCCGCATTTCACATCATTGACATGTCGTACAGCCAAATCTTCCCGCGCGGCATTGCAGGGACCCGGATGGCGACCTTTGACCTGCTCGACCTGATATACCGGATCGGCAGCCACTATCCGGCGGAGCGCTGCGCCGCCTGGCTTGCCGACTACGGCCTGGATGAATCAGCGGTGCAGAAGCTGCTGCGCAGGCTCGAGCGCTACAGGCCGCGCGGCCACTGGGCCCACCTGCGCCGCGCGGAGACCGACTTGCATGCAGCTATTGCCCGCCTCCGAGCGCCGCGTAGTCCACGGGATGGTGGCAGTCGATCGGCCGGCCCGCCGGCGGCATCGGATACTTGAGGCCGCTCGCGCACACGCGGCAAGGTCGAATCCCCACCGCACTTCCTTTCGGCACTATCGTGCGGAAAGGCACTCATTCACGAATTTCCCGTCCCGTGAATGCAGTGACACCATCTCGCATTTCCGTGCTCTGCGCAATACGGACTTATACGTAGGCTGGCGGCGCGAAATTCAAATGAAAGCGCCGGCCTCGTGGCCGGCGCTTCGATTCGCTGACTGGACCGGCCCTAGGGCTTGCGGACGGCGTCGCCTGCCTTGACTTCGCGGCTCGATTCCAGCGTCAGGCCGTAGCTCATGCGGTCGTAGGTCTTGAAGATCATCAAGAGGCCGATGCGCTCCTCGGGAAGGCGCGCTTTCCGGCTGACCGCATTGGCGCTCTTGTCCAGGACTTCCTCACCTGCTTCCCAGATCGCGAGCACATGTCCGGGCGCAAGGCCCTGGCTTGAGCCGCGATTGATGATCACGACATCGAACTGACCCGTGACCGTGCGCTGATCTGCGTTCGAGACCGACATGATCGTGCCGTTTACGGCAGTCGCCGGCGCGTGCGGAATGAAATCCGCATTTACGCTGGCAGCAACCGGCAACAGGATGTCGCCTTCGGTCGTCTCGCGCGTGGAATTGACGACGAACAACATGGCCGGATCTCCCACCTGCCTGAGGTCTGCCTGGCCAGTGAACCGGCCCTGATAACCCAGCACGTCGCCGGTATCCGGGTCTTTCAGTTCGTCGCCGACGTGAAAGATGTTGTAGCGGCTGCCGGTTGCGGAATCCGCGAACCGGCGAACATAAATATCGTTGCCCTGCGCCGATATCAGGCGTTCATCGCGCCCACGCACGACGTAGGGCGCGCCCTTGACCTGCTCCGCGGCCAGCACGTCGGGTTGCGACGTGAACGCGGCGATCCGGTCATATGGGATCGCATTGATCGCTTCTGACAGCGGACTCTCGCGCACGCGTGGGGACATCCGAATCGGTCCGCCAGTCTCGACCATGACCCGCGGCTGACCCTCAACCCAGGTCAGCGCGAGCACATCGCCGGGGTAGATCAGGTGCGGATTCGCGACCTGCGGATTGATGTGCCAGATTTCCGGCCAGTACCAGGGATCGGTCAGGAACTTGGCCGAGATGTCCCACAGTGTGTCGCCTTTCTGGACCGTGTAGCGCTCGGGCGCGTCAGGCGCGACCGGGATGACGCCACGGTCGATGCCCTGCTGCTGGCCGGTGGCGACACCGGCCGGAAGGGCGATCGACAACGCGAGCGCCATAAGCGCGGCGCTGGCGAGGCTGATGACGGGGCTGTGGGACGTGGATGTACCAGGCGATGCCATGCGAGTTGCTCCCTCACTGCCGGGGCGGCCCGAACGATCGTATACTTCCGGGTCACCAAACGCGCATAAGTCTATGCTTCGACGAACTTTAACAGCATGCCCCGGTCAGTTACACGCACCCACGGCCCCACCCACATGACGCGCCTCACAATCCTGGAGTATCCGGACCCCCGATTACGTACCTGGGCGGTTCCGGTTGGCTCCGTGGACGCCGCATTGCGTGAACTGATCGACGACATGCTGGAGACCATGTACGCCGCAAATGGCATTGGGCTGGCTGCGACGCAGGTCGATGTGCACCAGCGGCTCCTGGTCGCCGATGTCTCCGAGGGGCGTAATGACCCGCGCGTCTTCATCAATCCGGAGATCCTCGGCAAGGACGGCACGACGACGTCGCAGGAGGGTTGCCTGTCGGTACCCGGCTATTACGACGAAGTCGAGCGCGCCCTGAGCGTGCGTCTGCGCGCGATCGGGCGCAATGGCAAGCCATTCGAAGTCGAGCTCGACGGCCTGCTCGCGATCTGCGTCCAGCACGAAATCGATCATCTCGACGGCAAGCTGTTCGTGGACTACCTGTCGGAGATGAAGCGCCAGCGCGTCCGCAGGAAGCTGGAAAAAGACCGCCGTCTGCGCGCGGAGGGCGGGACTCCGGCACCTGCCCGCGCACCGGCAATCTGACCGGTTGACTGCCGTGGACAAGAGCCTGGCGGTTGCATTCGCCGGAACCCCCTCATTCGCACTGCCAGCGCTCGATGCGATCGCGTCGTCGCGCCACCGCCTGGTCGTCGCTTACACGCAGCCTGACCGGCCCGCCGGGCGCGGCCGTGAACTTGCCGCAAGTCCCGTCAAGGAACGTGCACTGTCCCTGGGCGTGCCGGTCGAGCAGCCGGAATCGCTGCGTGATCCGGGCGCGCCGGCTCGCCTTTCCGCTCATTCGCCGGATGCCATGGTGGTCGTCGCCTATGGCCTCCTGTTGCCGCAGGCGGTCCTCGACGTGCCGCGTCTTGGTTGCCTGAACATCCACGCTTCAATGTTGCCGCGCTGGCGCGGCGCAGCACCGGTGGCGCGCGCAATCGAGGCGGGCGACCAGACGACCGGTGTTTGCATCATGCGCATGGAAGCAGGGCTCGACACCGGGCCGGTCATGCTGCGCCAGGAACTCGCCATTGCACCCAGGGAAACCGCGGGAGAGCTAGAGGCACGCCTGGCGGCGCAAGGCGCCGGAATGATCGTCACCGCGCTCGATGCGCTCGCCGAGGAGCGCGCGTCCTTCGAGCCGCAGGATCCTGCACTCGCGACCTGGGCGCGCAAGCTCCAGAAATCGGAAGCGCGCATTTCCTGGCAGGAGCGGGCAGAAGTGATCGAACGCCGGGTCCGCGCGCAGAATCCCTGGCCGGTCGCCGAGTCACAGCTTGAGGGCCTGCAACTGCGGATCTGGCAGGCGCGTGTCGTCGCGGCGCCTGCGGGTCCGCGGCCGGGCACGATCCTCGCCGCCGGGCCGGCGGGCGTGGTCGTGATGACGGGCGCGGATGCGCTCGCGATCGAGCGCCTGCAGTTGCCGGGTCGCCGCGCAGTGACCGCGGCGGATTTCGCAAACACGCGCGGCTACGTGGGCCTGGTGCTGGTCTGAGCGCGGGGGCCGCAGCAGAAATCCGCGCCGCCGCGGCTCGTGCCGTCGCGGCGGTCGCCGGACAGGGGCGCCGGCTCGAGTCTGCGCTCGCCGATGCGCTGCCTGCGCGGACCCAGCGCCCTGCGATCCAGTCACTGTCATTCGGTACCGTGCGCTGGTACTTCGAGCTTGCCGCCTGCCTCAGTCTGATGCTCGACCGGCCGGACACCGCTCTCGATCCGGAGATCCGTGCGCTCACACTGGCGGGGCTGTTCCAGCTGGCGCATGGTGCGACGCCAGCGCACGCAGCGGTCGCGGAAACCGTCGAGGCGACGCGCGTGCTCGGGCGGCCGCGCGCTGCGGGTCTTGTCAATGCGCTGTTGCGACGCTTCCAGCGCGAGGGCGTGGCGATCATGAGCAGGGCGCATGAAGGGCCAGAGGCGCGGCATGCGCATCCGGCGTGGCTCCTTGATGCGTTTGCGCGTGATTGGCCGGAGTCTTGGCCGGTCATGGTGACGGCCGGCAACACCGAGCCACCGATGTGGTTGCGCGTCAATCGCAGGCAGGCGAGCCGCGACGAATATCGCGCGAAACTTGCCGCGGCCGGCATCGCCGCCGAGAGCTCGGCATTCGCGCCGGAAGCGCTCAAACTTTCAAAGCCCGTGAATGTCGGCGAATTACCTGGCTTCGCGGAAGGCGCAGTGTCGGTGCAGGACGCGGCTGCGCAGCTCGCGCCCTACTGGCTCGCGGCTGGCAGTGGCATGCGCGTGCTGGACGCCTGCGCGGCACCGGGCGGAAAGGCCTGTCACATCCTCGAGCTCGAGCCCGGCATCGCGGAACTCGTCGCGCTGGACATCAATCCGGCACGTTGCGCACGCATCGCGGACAATCTTTCGCGCCTGCGGCTTGCTGCGAAAATCGTCACCGGAGATGCCGCGAATTCCGCTTGGTGGGACGGCAGGCCCTTTGACCGGATCCTGCTCGACGTGCCCTGCTCGGGGACGGGCGTGATCCGCCGGCACCCCGATATCAAGCTGCTGCGCCGGCCCGACGACATCCCGCGGTTCGCGGCCACGCAACTCGGGCTGCTGGGTTCGGTCTATGCCTTGCTCGCACCACGGGGCCGGTTGCTGTACGCAAGCTGTTCGGTGCTTCGAGCGGAAAATGCGGCTGTGGTCGGCGAATTCCTGGCGGCCGAGCCCGCGGCTTTGGATGTGACCGAATCTGCTAGGCTTTTGCTGCCGGGCGTCGCGCCGGTGCAGGGCCCGGGGCCGGGCTGTGCGCTGCCCAGCGGCGCGGCCGACGCCGATGGCTTCTATTACGCCTGCCTCGAGAAGCGGGCCTGAGGGACCGGCGTGCATTTGACGCGATGGCGACATCCCGGGCTGGTCATCATCGCGGCGACGCTGGTCGCGGCGCTGGCCTTCTGCGCATCGGCGGTCGACGCCAGCCGCTTCGAGATCCGCAATGCCTACGTTGAAGTCGTGGGGGACGCCTGGCAGCTCGATGTGCGGCTCGACCTCGGGCTCTCCAAGTCGGCGCAGCATGCCTTCGACGAGGGTGTGCCCCTCACGCTCTCGCTGGAGGCCGAGGCGACGACGGCACGGCGCTTCCTTCCTGACGAGACAGTCGTATCGCTGACACGGCAATGGCAACTCGCGTACGACGCGATCGCGGATCGCTATGTCGTTACCGACCCGCTGAGCAGCGAGCACTTGAGCCACGCCTCGCGCGAAGAGGCGCTCGCCGCGCTTGCGCGGATCAGCGCGCTCCCGCTCGCTGACACAACCCAATTGCCGCCTGACGGCCGGTTCGAGATGCGCGTGCGCGCATCGATCGAGATCGGCGAACTGCCGGCCGCAATCAAGATTCTGGTGTTCTGGAAGAGCTGGTCGCGCAGCACCGACTGGTACATCTGGAGCGTGCGGCCATGACGCGGCGCTGGTTACCGGTCGCGGTCGGCGCCGGCATCGTGGTCTGGGTCGTGGCGCTTGCGCTGCTCGCGGTCACAGCGGAAGGCTCGCAACGCCTTGGCCAGCTGCAGCCGTGGATTCTCCTGATCAATATTGTGGGCGTCATCGCGCTGCTGGCGCTGATCGGCAGCGGGCTGACCGATTTCATCCGCGACTGGCGCCGGCACGTGCCCGGCTCGCGACTGCGCGGGCGGACGATCCTGATGTTCGGCGGGCTTGCGGTCGCACCGCTCCTGCTCGTGTTCACATTCTCCGTGCTGTTCCTGACCCGCGGCATCGACAGCTGGTTCCATGCCGAGGTGCGCGAAGGCCTGACGGATGCGCTCGGCCTGTCGCGCGCGGCACTCGACCTGCGCATGCGCGAAATCCTCGAGCGCACCGAACGCATTGCGGACGACCTGTCGGACCTGCGCGGCAGGAGCCTGTACGCCGCCCTCGATGATCACCTGCGCCTGGCCGGCGCCGACGAGTTGATCGTCACGAGCGCAGGCGGCCAGCCCGAGGCATACAGCACCGCGGGCATGCAGCATGGGTTGCCGGGCGTGCCGCCCGCGGAACTGCTGCTGCAGGTCCGTCAGGGCCACCCCTTTGTGAGCCTCGAGCCGACGGCCGGTGGCGGATACCTGATCCGCGCTGCGACACGCATCGGCGCGGCGCAAAGCCTGCAGGGCTCGCGCTTGCTGGTCGCGACATACCCGGTGCCGCAGCGCCTGGCCGATCTCGCGGGGACGGTGCAGCGGGCCTACCAGGAGTACGGCCGCCTGTCGTTCCTGCGCGAACCGCTGAAGCTCAGTTTCGTGCTGACCCTGTCGCTCGTGCTGTTGATGGCGTTGCTGGCGGCGTTGTACGGCGCCCTTTATTTCTCGCAGCGACTGGTGCGGCCGGTGCAGGATCTGATCGCCGGAACGCGCGCCGTTGCCAAGGGCGATTTCGACACGCGCCTGTCGAAGCCGTCGCACGACGAGATTGGTTATCTCATCACGTCGTTCAACGACATGACCATCAAGCTCGCGCGCGCCCGCGAGGAGGCCGAGCGCAGCAAGGCCGCAGTCGAGGGCGAACGTACCGCGCTCGCTGTCATTCTCGCGCGCCTGACGAGCGGCGTGATCTCGCTGGAACCGGACCTGCGCGTGCGCGTGGCCAATCACGCGGCCGGCATCATCCTCGGCGTCGATTTCGACCAGGCAGCCGGCCAGCCGCTCGCGGAACTCGCCGCCCGCTACCCGCTGCTCGGACAGCTGCGCGCCACCATGCAGCGGCATTTCGACGCCGGCGAAAGCGAGTGGCGCGAGCAGGTGACGCTGAAGAGCGAAGCCGGCCGCCGTGAGCTGGTCTGTGCATGTACTGCGCTGCCGGGCGATGCCGGCATCACCGGTGGCCTGGTGCTGGTGTTCGACGAAGTCACCCAGCTGCTGCAGGCGCAGCGGCAGGCTGCCTGGGGTGAGGTGGCGCGCCGTCTCGCGCACGAAATCAGGAACCCGCTGACGCCGATCCAGCTCTCGGCCGAGCGCATGCGGCGCAAACTCTTGAAGGGCCTCGCGCCGGCAGAGGCGGAACTGCTGGACCGCTCGACCCAGACGATCGTGCAGCAAGTCGAGGCGATGAAGCAGATGGTGGCCGCCTTCAGCGAGTACGCGAAAGCTCCGGAGATGCGGCTAAGCGAATTTGACGTCAATGCGCTGATCCGCCAGGTTTCGGACCTGTACCACGCCCAGGATCCGCGTGTCGCATTCGGCTCGTCGCTGGACCCGCGCGCGGCCATGCTCGAGGCGGATGCGGGCCGGATCCGGCAGCTCCTGAACAACCTGCTGACCAATTCGGTCGAGGCGCTCGACGGGCGGGAGAATCCTGTCATCATGATCGAGACGCAGCGTGCTGGTGACCAGATCGTGCTGACAGTGATCGACAACGGGCCCGGATTCCAGGGCGGGCTGATCGAGCAGGCCTTCGATCCCTATGTGACGAGCAAGCCGAAGGGCACCGGGCTAGGTCTTGCGATCGTACGTCGCATCATCGAGGAACACGGCGGGCAGATCGAGCTGGAGAACGCGCCTGAGGGAGGCGCGCGAATTAGCATCACATTGCCGGTTTCGAGGAGAGAGCGAGCATGAGTTCGTCGAGAATTCTCGTCGTCGACGACGAGGCCGACATCCGCGGGCTGCTGAGCGAAATACTCGCGGAGGAGGGCTATGAGGTCGAGGCGGCGCCCGATGCCGCGACCGCGCGGCGCGCCTGCGCGCGCCAGGAGCCCGACCTGGTGCTGCTCGACATCTGGATGCCGGATATGGACGGCATCACGCTATTGCGCGAGTGGTCCGAGAAGAACCTGCTCAAGTTCCCGGTCGTCATGCTGTCCGGGCACGGAACGGTCGAGACCGCGGTGGAGGCCACGCGGCTCGGCGCATTCGATTTCGTCGAGAAGCCGCTGTCGATTGCCAAGCTGCTGCGGACGGTCGAGCGCGCGCTCGAAGCCGGTCGCCGGCGCCGGCAGGCACAGCGCACGCTGATTCCGCCGCCGGTCGCGCCGGTCGGCAAGAGCCGGCTGATGCATCGCCTGCGCGAGCAGGTGCAGCAGGTCGCGGCCCACGACACACCGGTGCTGCTGATCGGCGAGGCAGGCACCGGCCGCGAGGCATTCGCGCGCTACCTTCATTCGCTCAGCCCGCGCATGGCGGATCCATTCATCGCTGTAACCTGCGCAAGTCTCGACGACAATAATTCCGCAGCGCGACTCCGCGGCATCGAGGCCGACGGGAGGATCGAGGCAGGTCTCTACGAACAGGCGGAGGGCGGCACACTGTTCTTCGGCGGGCTCGAGGACCTGTCCGCCGGTGCGCAGCGCGTGCTGCTCGCGGACCTGGAACAGGGAAGCTGGCAGCACGAGGGTGGTAGCCGTCGCGTGCCGATGAGCGCGCGCCTCACCGCGGCCGCAAGTCCCGGCCACGATGGTGCCGCGAGTGGCCTGCGCCGCGACCTGCTGGCGCATCTGGAGGTGATCACGATCCGCGTGCCGCCGCTTCGTGAATACGCGGAGGACGTACCGGACCTGGTGCGCCACTACGTCGATCGCCTGGTCGACGAGGAAGGCGTACCACTCCGCCGGTTCAGCGTTGCGGCGCAGAATCGGCTGCGCAATTATCCGTGGCCCGGCAATGTGCGCGAGCTGCGCAATCTGGTGCAGCGCGTGCTGATCATCGGTGGCCCGGAGGAAATCGGGCTCGACGAAATCGAGCAGCAGCTCGCGCTGCAGCAGGCCCCGGACGAGCCGCTCGTCAAGCAGGACCTGCTGGCATTGCCGCTGCGCGAGGCGCGCGAGCAATTCGAGCGTGCCTACCTGATGCAGCAGCTGATGCTGTGCAATGGCAAGGTCGGGTTGCTCGCCAAGCGGGTCGGCATGGAGCGCACGCACCTGTATCGCAAGCTGCGCTCGCTGGGCGTCGATTTCCGCCAGACCACCGAAGACTAATTTCAACTTGGTGCCGGACTTGGTGCCGGGTCGCAAGTTCGCGGACAACCGCGAACTTGCGACCCGGCACCAAGTCACTCCAAGTCACCAAGTCAGTCTCCGACGCGAATCACCAGTACGTCCATGTCCGCCTCGCGCAGGCGGTCGCGGATGCGGTTGAGTTCCTTCAGGTCGGTGATCGGGCCGATACGCACGCGGTGCCAGGTGTCGCTGTCCACCGAGACGCGCTGCACCTTCGACTCGATGCCCTGTAGCGCGAGCTGGGCGCGCACACGGTCGGCCTCGTTGAACTCGCGGAACGAGCCGGCCTGCAGCACGTAAGAGCCAGCTTTCTCGACCGGCACGGCCGGCAGGTCGCGGCGCACGGCGGCCTCGCGTTCCGGGACGACGACTTCAAAGTTCGGCAGCATCTCGTAGAAATCGTAGCGTTCGGCCGGCTCATCCCCGGTGGATTCGCGCGCCGATGCCGGTTCCGGCGCCGACCCGCCATTCTGGGGAGCAGAGCGCGGGTCGAAGAAGTACAGCGCGAGACCCACGCCGAAGCCCGCGATGCCGCCGATCAGGAGGCCGGTCCAGCCCGAGAACGGCTCGTGCCGTGCGCGGCTCCGCTTGTAATCGCGCGACACCACTACATGGACTCCGGCGCCGAGACGCCGAGGATGTCGAGCGCGTTCCCAAGCACCTGCCGCGCGGCGACGATCAGCGCGAGGCGCGCATTGCGAAGCGCACCATCATCGACGATGAATGGCAGCGCATTGTAATAGGCGTGAAACGCGGCCGCGAGCTCGCGCAGGTAATGCACGACCATGTGCGGCGCGCGAATCTCCGATGCCTGCTGGATGATCTCGGGCCAGCGCGTGATCTCGCGCATCATCTCGCGCTCCTGTGGATCGGCAAGGAGCGCCAGCGAGGCGAGCCCCGACTCGCGGTCGAATGGCAGGCCGCGCTCGGCGGCCTGCTTCAGAACGCTTGCGATGCGCGCATGCGCGTACTGGACGTAATAGACCGGGTTGTCGTTGCTCTGCTTCTTCGCGAGCTCGAGGTCGAAGTCCAGATGCTGGTCATTCGAGCGCATCACGTAGATGAGCCGCGCAGCATCGTTGCCGACCTCGTTCCGCAAGTCGCGGAGCGTCACGAACCGGGCCTCGCGCTTGCCCATCGCCACTTTCTCACCGCCCTTGAACAACGTCACGAACTGGACCATCGGCACCTGCAGCGACTCGGGGGGCTCGCCCATCGCCGCGAGGCCGGCGCGCACGCGCGCCACGTAGCCGTGATGGTCGGCGCCGAGGATCGTTACCAACAGGTCGAATCCGCGTTCCCGCTTGTCGAGGTGATAGGCGATATCGGAGGCGAAATAGGTTTTCTGCCCGTTGGCGCGGATCACGACGCGGTCCTTCTCGTCGCCGAAGGCCGCGGCACGGAACCACACCGCGCCCTCCTGCACGAAAACGTGGCCGTGGGCTCGCAGTCGCTGGAGCGCGCGGTCGATCGGGCCGCCGTCCCGGCCGTCGCCCAGGTCCTGCTCGGAATACCAGCGGTCGAAGCGCACGCCGAATTCGGCGAGATCGTTCTGGATATCCGCCAGGATCTTCGTTAGCCCCGCATCGAAGACCGTGCGAAAGCCCGCGGCCAGTAATTCCCTCGCGCGCGCGATCAGCGCGTCGATGTACTGGTCCTTGTCGCCGCCGTCGGGCTCGTCGGGTGGCAGGCCCGCGAACACTGCGTTCGCAGGCTTGTGAAAGGCGTCACCTTGCCTGCCGTGCAGCGCGGCCGCGATCGGGCGGATGTATTCGCCGCGGTAGCCATTCGCCGGAAACCGGATCGTCTCGCCGCACAACTCGAGATAGCGCAGCCACACGCTCGCCGCGAGAATGTCCATCTGCCGGCCCGCGTCATTGACGTAGTACTCGCGGTGCACGGACCAGCCGTCCGCCTCCAGCAGGTTGGCGACGCTCGCGCCGTAAGCGGCATGCCGGCCATGGCCTACGTGCAGGGGCCCCGTTGGATTGGCTGAGACGAACTCGACGATTGCGCGCCGTCCGGCGCCGCTCACGCCACGGCCGTAAGTGCGCCCGGCCGCGTGCACGCGCAGAAGCTCCGCCTGCCAGGCGGCGGGCGCCATGAAGAAGTTGATGAAGCCGGGCCCGGCGATCTCGGTCTTCTCGATCAGGTCATTCTTCGGTAACGCCGCGACGATCTGTTGTGCCAGCGCGCGCGGGTTGGCACGCAGGCTACGCGCCAGGCGCATTGCAATGCTGCAGGCGAAGTCGCCGTGCGCGGTGTCGCGACTGCGCTCCACTGCGGGCGCAGGCGGTGGTGCGCCGCCCAATGTCCCGGGCGGCAGCGCCGCGAGCGCATCTGAAACCAGCTTTTCGATGAGGTTTTTCAAGCGCGCGAAGTCTATCAGTCCACTTCTATGGGATCGACGTCCACGGACCAGCGCAGACGCCGTGATATGCGCAATTCCTCGACGCGAGCGAGCCACTCGGAGAGGAATCGTTGCAGCGTCGCGCGTGCCGGTGATTCGAGCAGCAATTGCGCGCGATAACGGCCGGCGCGCCGCTCCATCGAGGCGGGCGCAGGGCCTAGCAGGCGCAGGCGCTGGCGCTCTTCTGGCGCCAGCGCCTGCGCTTCGCGCAGGAATCCGTGGACCTCGTCGCGCGTCGGGCCATCGGCGCGCAGCAGCGCGAGATGCGACCAGGGTGGCCAGCCGGCGGCACGACGCTCCTCCAGGGCGCGTATTGCAAAGCCCTCATATCCCTCGGAAATCAGGCATTGCAGCAGCGGGTGTTCCGGATATGCGGACTGGATCAGCACTTCACCGGGCCGGTCGCCGCGCCCGGCGCGGCCCGCGACCTGGACAATCTGTTGCGCGAGCCGCTCGCTCGCGCGGAAATCCGCGCCGAAAAGACCCTGGTCCGCCGCCAGCACGACGACCAGCGTGACATCCGGGAAATCGTGTCCCTTGGTCAGCATCTGCGTGCCAAGCAGGATGCGCGCGTGGCCGTCCACGACGGAGTTGAGGGCCCGCTCGATGTCGCCACGGCGCCGGATCACGTCGCGATCCACGCGCACCAGCGGTGCCGAGGGGAACAACTGGGCGAGCAATGCCTCGATGCGTTCCGTGCCCTCGCCCACGGGGCGAAGCTCATTGCCGCAGCGCGGGCAGCCGTAGGGCATCGCCTGTTCCGCGCCGCAATGATGGCAGGTCAGGCGCGCGTGCCGCAGGTGCACTGTGAGCCGCGCATCGCAGGCCGTGCAGGGCGCGATCCAGGCGCAACCCGGGCAGAACAGCGTCGGCGCATAGCCGCGGCGGTTGAGGAATACGAGCACCTGGCCGGAGGCAGCGAGATGCCGCTCGATGGCTGCCAGTGCGGGCTGCGAAAGGCCATCGCGCGCGGCGTGCAGGCGCAGGTCGATGACGCCGACACGCGGCTTGCCGGCGCGGCCCGTGCGCTCCGGCAGCGAGAGCTTTGTGTAGCGGCCGGCCGCCGCATTCGCGAGGCTCTCGAGCGAGGGCGTCGCGGAACCGAGCACGACCGCTACGCCCGCGCGCGAAGCACGCAGGACGGCGAGGTCACGTGCCGAATAGCGGAAGCCATCCTGTTGCTTGTAGGAAGGATCGTGCTCTTCGTCGACGACGACGAGGCCGAGCGCCGGCATCGGCGTGAATATCGCCGAGCGGGTGCCGATCACGACAGGCGCGGCGCCCGTTGCGGCGGCGCGCCAGGCAGCAAAGCGCGCGCCGTCCGCCATCGAGGAATGCAGCGACACGACAGGCACGGTCAACCGTTCCTGGAATCGTGCAACCAGCTGCGGTGTCAGTGCGATCTCCGGCACCAGCACCAGCGCGCCACGGCCCTCGGCCAGCACACGCTCGATCAGCCGCATGTAGACCTCGGTCTTGCCGCTACCCGTGACGCCGTGCAGGAGCCAGGCGCCATAGCGCCCGATTGCGGCGGCGATCGCATCGCAGGCCGCGGATTGGTCCCTGGTCAGCACGGGTCCGGCACGGCCGGGCCCGGCGCGCGGCGCGGGCTCCGGCCGCTCGAGCGACTCGAGCCAGCCGCGTGCGGCGAGTGCCTTGAGCGCCGCACCGAGGCCTGCCCGCGAGATGGCTTCGTTGCTGATGCTGTCGTCGCCGATCAGCTCGATCAGTTGCTGCTGCCGGATTCCGAGGCGCGGTGTCGACGCGAGCGCCTCGATCCCGCTCCCGGACAATCGCCAGGCGAGTTCACTGCGTTGCGCGCTGCCACCTTCGCGGAGCGCAACCGGAATCGCGGCGAACAGCACTTCACCAAGTGGGTGGTGGTAGTAGTCCGCAGCCCAGCCGAGGAGCGCAAATGTGACCGGGTCCCACAACGGTTCCGCATCGATGATCTCGAGCGCGCGCTTCAATCGCGCTGCTGGCAAATCGCTGCGGTCGCTGATTGCGGCGATGACGCCGACGGCGCGCCGCTTCCCGAGCCGGACCAGCACGCGCTGTCCGGGAATTGCATGCGCGCCACCGCCCGCCGGTGGAAAATAATCGAATCTCCTCCGCAGCGGCGTGTCGAGGACGACTTGCAGGATAATGCTATCGGTGCGCAAAACTCTGTTTATTATCAATAAGTTACTAGCAAGCGACGGAGAACGTCAACAAACCGGTGGTGCCCACGTTATATCACCGTGGCCGGGATTCCATTCGGGCGATGCGCGTGCGGGAGGGGTCGATGATCGGCTCTGCTACGCTTTCCTGGCCGATGTCGCTGATCGGCGGTCGTGTCACGGCGCGGGAGACAGCACTGGACCAGGAGCGGGCACTCGAGCGATTCCTTGCCGGCATTGAGAAGCGCGCGTTCCGGATCGCAAAGCTTTCGCTGCGTGACCATGACGATGCGCTCGACGTGGTGCAGGACGCGATGATCAGCCTGGCCCGGAATGACGCGGGGCATCCTGAAGAGCAATGGCGGCCACTGTTCTACCGGATATTGCGCAACCGGATCACCGACTACCAGCGCCGCCGCCGCGTGCGGCAGGGCGTGATCGCGTGGTGGCCCGGCACTGCGAATGATGACGGGCCGCCGGACCCGGTGGAATCCGCGCCGGATCCGTCGGGCACTCCGGACCAGCAGCTCGAGGGTGAGGAGTTGCTCGAGCGTATCGGGCGGGCACTGGCGGGCCTCTCCGGCCGCCAGCGCGAGGCATTCATGCTGCGCAATTTCGAGGGCCTCGATGTGGCGCAGACGGCGATTGCGATGGGCTGTTCGGAAGGCAGCGTGAAGACGCATTACTTTCGTGCAGTGCAGGCGCTGCAACAACAACTTGGGGAATGGCAGTCATGACAGAACGCATGCAGGACTTCGAGCGCAGGAGCCGCGAGGCATTCGAAGAAAGTGTCGCCTCGCTCGACGGCGCGACCCGGTCGCGTCTCGTGCGCGCGCGCGCACTCGCGCTCGCCGAAGCAAGACGCGGGTACAGGCCGCCGCTTTCGACCTGGATGCCGGTCGGCGCCGCGGCGGCAGCCGCGGTGATGACCATTGCGCTGTGGAATGGCGGTGAAACGCGGCCGGAATCGACGGAGCCGGCGCTGGCTGCGATGGAGGAATTCGACATCGTGGCCGCCGGCGATGACCTGGACATGATGGATGAGGATCCCGCGTTCTATGCCTGGGCGGCGGAAGAAACCGCCGGCGACGTGGGCTCTGGATGAATCGCCGCGCCTTCCTTGCCGTGGGTCTGCTGGCTTTGCCGGCTGCTGCTGCGGAGCCGTCGCCGCCGCCACCGGACCCGGAGTTCCTGGAATTCCTGGCGCAGACGGTGGGTGAGGACGAGGAATTCGTCGATTTCGTGGAGTCAGGAAAATTTGAGCGCGTGCTGCACGAAGTCGAGGAGCAGCGCGCGGTTTCCAAGGGTGAAGACCATGAACCTTAAGCTGATCTGGATTCTAACGGCATGGCTCGCATTCGCGGCGTTGCCCGCAGTGGCCGAGGAGGCTGCCTCCGAGCAGGGTGTTGCCTGGGAATCACTCTCCGAGGCACAGCAGAAGCTGCTCGCGGGGCAACGGGAGACGTGGAATACGATCCCACCCGGGCGCCAGCAGGCGATGGCAGTCGGCGCGGAACGCTGGGGGACCATGACACCTGAACAGCAAGCCAAGGCGCGTGAACGCTGGGGTAAGTGGAAGACGCTGACACCGGAACAGCGCGATGGGATGCGCAAGCGGTGGCAGCGGTTCCACGAGCTGACGCCGGAGGAAAAGGAAGCCCTGCGCGATAAATACCACCGCTTCCAGTCTTTGTCGGCCGAACAGCAAGAGGCATTGCGCAAGCGCTGGAGGCGGATGACGCCCGAGCAGCGCCAGCACGCGATCCAGAGGCACGCGCCGCGGCGGCACCCGGCCTCCGCGCCGCCGAGGCCCCCGCGCTGACGGCCCACTCGCGCCCGGCCCGGCCGCGTGGGAGGATATCGGTGCCCCATATCCATGGATCTGGTGCCGTGATGTCCAACGCAAAACTGAAGCGCTCAAATGACCGGATGATTGCCGGTGTCTGCGGCGGAATCGCCGAATGGCTGGGCTGGAAGGCGGACCGGGTCCGCGTGGCCTATGTGATCGTCTCCATCCTGAGCATCGCGTTTCCGGGAATCATCATGTACCTGCTGCTGTGGCTGCTGATGCCGGATGCCGACGAGTAAAAGGGGACGCGCCCCTATTAGCCCGCAGCCTTGATCGCGTGGATCAGCTCCGCAACGGCCTTCCGGGCATCGCCATAGACCATGCGCGTGTTGTCGAGGTAGAAGAGGTGATTCTCGATGCCTGAGAATCCCGCGCCCTGGCCGCGCTTGATGACCAGCACATTCTTTGCCTTGTCCGCATTCAGGATCGGCATGCCGTAGATGGGGCTGCTCTTGTCGGTGCGCGCGACCGGGTTCACGACGTCATTGGCGCCGATCACGAGTGCGACATCCGCCGTCTCGAATTCGGCGTTGATCTCATCGAGGTCGGCGATCAGGTCATAGGGAACGCCGGCCTCGGCCAGCAGCACATTCATGTGGCCGGGCATGCGCCCGGCGACCGGGTGGATCGCAAAGCGCACCATGACGCCCTTGTCGATCAGGAGCTGGCAAAGCTCCCAGACCTTGTGCTGCGCCTGCGCAACCGCCATGCCATAACCCGGAATCACGATGACCTTCTGCGCGAAAGCCATCATGACGCCGGCGTCGGACGGCTCGATCGGCTTCAGCGCACCCTTGACGTCGCCTGTTGCAACGGCTCCGGTGTCGCCGAATCCAGAGAACAGCACATTGCCGAGCGAGCGGTTCATGGCTTTCGCCATCAGCTGCGTGAGGAGCGTGCCGGCGGAGCCGACCACGATGCCGGCGATGATCATGGCCGTGTTCTCGAGCACGAAGCCCTCGAAGGCGACCGCAAGACCGGTGAATGCGTTGTACATCGAGATCACGACTGGCATGTCGGCGCCGCCGATCGGCAGCGTCATCGTGATGCCCAGCACGAGCGCGAGCGCGAAGAACAGCACGACCGTCTGCATCGTGGGATGGCCGGCGACGACCAGCGACGCGCCGATCGCAAGCGTCGCCGCGACAATCAGCAGGTTGACGACCTGCTGTCCCTTGAACCGGAAACTGCGCTTGATCAGGCCCTGCAGCTTGCCAAAAGCGATCAGCGAGCCTGAGAAGCTGACCGCGCCGATGAAAGCGCCAGCCGCGGCGAGCGCAATGACCACCGGTCCATGCACGGTTGCGGCTCCCGGCTGCGCCGAGGCGATGCGGAAGAGTTCGACGGCCGCGATCGCCGCGGCTGCACCGCCACCCATGCCGTTGTAGAGCGCGATCATCTGCGGCATGTCGGTCATCGCGACGCGCTTGCCAGACCACCAGGCAAGACCGCCGCCGAAGGCGATCGCGAGCAGCATCAGCGCGAAATTACCCATGCCCGGGTACAAGAAACTCATCACGGTGCCGATCAGCATGCCGAGGCCAGCGACGATGATGCCGCGCCGCGCCGTGACCGGCGAACTCATGGCCTTCAGGCCCATGATGAAAAGAAAGGCGACCAGCAGGTAGCTGGCGTCGATCAGGAGCGTCGCGACATTGTCCGGAAGAAGGCCGGCCATCACGCAGCCTCCTTCGGCTTCTTCTTCTGCCCGCTGGAGCGGAACATCTCGAGCATGCGCTCCGTCACCACATAGCCGCCGACTGCATTGCCGGCGCCGAGCACGACGCCGATGAAGCCGATAATTTGTTCGAGCATCGTGTCGGCGCGGCCGAGCGCCACCATCGCGCCGACCAGCACGATGCCGTGCACGAAGTTGGAGCCCGACATCAGCGGCGTGTGCAGGATCACCGGCACGCGCGCGATCACCTCATAGCCGGTGAACGCCGCCAGCATCACAATATAGAGTGCGATCACACCTTCCATTACGTGGCCTCCAGGGTCTTCTTGGTGGGTTCGTGGCGGATGCTGCCGTCGTGCGTGACGCAGGAAGCCGCGAACACCTCGTCATTCCAGTCGATAGTCAGGACGCCGGCGGCCAGCGCCGGCTTGATGAAATTGAGCAGGTTGCGCGCATACATCTCGCTCGCGTGAAAGGCGACCGACGCCGGCAGGTTGACCGGCCCGATGATACGAACGCCCCGGTGATCCACGGTCTCGCCCGCGCGCGAGAGCTCGCAATTGCCGCCATTCTCGGCGAGCAGGTCCACGATCACGGCACCGGTCTTCATCCGCTCGACGGCGGCACGCCCGATGATGCGCGGCGCTGGCCTGCCAGGCACGCCTGCGGTCGAAATCACGCAATCGGCGGCAGCGATGCGGGAATCCAGCACTTCCTGCTGCTTCGCTTTCTCTTCTGCCGTCAGTTCGCGCGCATAGCCGCCCATGCCTTCGGCGGTGACGCCGGTCTCGACGAACTTGGCGCCGAGCGACTTGATCTGCTCGCGTGTCGCGCTCCTGACGTCATAGGCCTCAACGACGGCGCCGAGCCGGCGCGCGGTTGCGATGGCCTGGAGGCCAGCGACGCCGGCGCCAATCACCAGCACCGTGGCGGGGCGGATCGTGCCCGCGGCCGTCGTCAGCATCGGGAAGAACTTGTCGAGTGCCGCGGCGCCGATCAACACGGCCTTGTAGCCGGACACGGCGGCCTGCGACGACAGTGCATCCATGGACTGGGCGCGTGAGATGCGTGGCACCAGTTCCATCGCAAAGCTGGTGACGCGGCGGTCGCGCAGCGCGCGGACGAGCGCCTGTTGGGCATGCGGGGCAAGGAACCCGACCAGCGTGGAGCCCGATTTCAGGCGTCCCGCAATGGCGGGATCCAGCGGCTGCACGGCAAACAGCAGATCGGCCGACTCGAGCACGGCGTCCGCGCTGTCGACGAACGAAACATCATTATACAACGCGTCCGGAAACCGGGCGCTGGCCCCTGCGCCGCGCTCCAGCAGGAGCCTGGCGCCCAGGGCGGCGAGGCGGGTTGCGACCTCGGGAACCACCGCCACGCGGTTTTCGCCTGGCACGGCTTCCTTCAGGACGCCGATCGTGACTGGCATCAAGTTCCTCCCGGAATTGCTTGGCCGACCGGCCGGCTGGGCCACGGCGCGTTGAAAAATATCACAATTGCCGTATTGTTTGCGGTTTCAGTTACCGTAGTTGGCTTGTGAACCCGAGATTGCACATATCCAAGCTATCGGCCCCGGCATCCGAGCTGGCGATCCGGCTGTCGCAGCAGGTCTTGCGCACCGACGCCTCGGGCATGCCGCTGGAATGGATCGACTACAAAGAAGCAGTCCGGCTCTATTGCCTGGGCCAGGTGGCCTACGCCTTCGGCAGCCGGCTGTACGAATTGCACGGGGGCACCAACGCGCGCAGCGGCCGCCAGACCATTATCGAGGTCAATTCGATGATGGCGACGCAGGGCAGTTCCGGCAATCCGGGAAGCCTGCGCGGCGATTACGTGCCGCCGCTCAACAACGAAACACTGTTCCGGCGCGATGCGCACCTGTGCATGTATTGCGGCAACCGCTTCTCGTCGCAGCAGCTGTCGCGCGATCACGTGCGGCCATTCTGCAAGGGCGGCAAGGATGCCTGGAACAATGTCGTCGCGGCCTGCCGGCGCTGCAACAACGCCAAGGCCTCGCGCACGCCCGAACAGGCCGGCATGCAGCTGCTCGCCGTGCCGTTTACGCCAACTTACGCCGAATACATCTACCTGAAGGGCCGGCGGGTGCTGGCCGACCAGATGGAATACCTGCTGGCGCATTTCCCGCGCACCAGCCCGCTGCACGCTCGCCTCCAGCGCTTCCGGCAGTGAGCGCCGAGGCGCGCGAGCCGCTGTACCTCGTTGATGCGAGTTTCTTCGTGTTCCGTGCCTACTATTCAGTGGGCCTGGAGATGACCGGCGTGGACGGCGAACCCGTCAACGCGCTGTACGGCTTCAGCCGCTTTCTCGGTGACCTCATCGAACAGGCAAGACCCGTGCATATTGCGGTCGCCTTCGATGAGAGCCTCGCCAGTTCCTTCCGCAATGAAATCTATCCGGCCTACAAGGCCAACCGCGAGCCGGCGCCACCCGAGTTGAAACGCCAGTTCGCCTGGTGTCGCGAATTGTGCCGGCACCTTGGCCTTGCCGAGTTCGGAAGCTCGACCCACGAGGCCGACGACATCATCGGCACGATCGCGGCCAGATTCCGGGCACGCGGCCACCGCGCGGTGCTCGTGACCCGTGACAAGGATCTCGCACAGCTGATCCACGCCGGTGACGCGTACTGGGACTGGGCAGCCGAGCGCCACCTCGAATATGCCGATATCGAGGGTCATTTCGGCGTGCGCCCGGAACGCATGGCGGATTTCCTCGCGCTGGCCGGCGATTCCGTGGACAACATCCCCGGCGTTCCAGGTGTTGGCCCGAAGACCGCGTCTGCGCTTTTGCGCGAGTTCGCATCGCTCGAGGAAATCTATGACGGACTCGAGCGCGTTGCTTCGCTGCCGATCCGCGGCGCCGGCAAGCTGGCCGCCAAACTTACCTTGCATCGTGAGGCAGCCTATCTGGCGCGACGCCTGACGACCATCGCCTGCGACATGCCGATGGAAGTAACGGCGGAGCAATTACGCCGCCGCAAGCCCGATCTTGCCGCACTTGAGACTTTCTACGATCGCGCGAAGTTCGGTGCGATGCTGCGCCGGCAGGCGCAACGCATCGCCGATCGCGCATGAGCGAAGACCTTGCCGCCGCGATGGCGGCGGCGCTCGGGCACGAAGTCGCTGCGGCACCCGAGGCAGCGGTGCACGGCGGCAGTATCAACGATTGTCTCCGATGGCAGACCAGTCAAGGACCCGTGTTCGTCAAGAGCACACTGCTTGCGCGGCGAGCCATGCTCGACGCCGAAGTGGACAGCCTCGAGCGCCTGCGGCAGGCGGGCGCGCTGCGTGTGCCTGCGTTGCTTGCCATCGGCAGCACGGACACCGAGGCATTTCTCGTTCTCGAATGGCTCGATCTGGTTGAGCCCGATGCTGCATCGGAGGAAAGATTCGGCGAGGCGCTCGCCTGGCAACACCGGATTCGCGGGCCCGACTATGGGCTCGAACGCGACAACTTCATCGGTGCGACACCGCAACCAAATCGCCCGATGGATGACTGGGCGGCGTTCTGGCGCGAACGGCGCCTGCTATACCAGCTGGAACTCGCGGCGAGTAGTGGCCACACGGGGCGGCTTCAGGATCGCGGGCGTCGCCTTCTGGAAATGATGGACGTGTTCTTCGCGAGTTACCGGCCGGCAGCGTCTTTGCTGCATGGCGATCTGTGGAGCGGCAATCGCGGCGCGCTCGCCGACGGAACGCCGGTTGTATTCGATCCCGCGGTCTACTACGGAGATCGCGAGGCAGATATTGCGATGACCTGCCTGTTCCACGGTTTCGGACCGCGGTTTTATTCAGCCTATGCGGCGACCTGGCCGCTGGACCAGGCGGCCGGCACGCGCCGTGCGCTGTATAACCTCTATCACGTGCTGAATCACCTGAATCTGTTCGGCGGCAGCTATCGCAAAAAGGCCGAAGGCCTGATCGATCGGCTTCTCGCTGCAGCAGGACACTGAGACCATTCCTGCAGGGAAGGAAACGCAATGAATCCGTCATTTATCCCGCTGCCCGGTTACCGGGAATATCCACCCGGGGAAATGCTGGACCGTGCACGCGGCTTTGCCGACGAGATGCAGCGGCGACGCACGATTCGAGACTTCTCTGATCGACCGGTACCGCGTGCGCTGATCGAGGACTGCCTTCGCGCTGCGGGTTCGGCACCATCGGGCGCGAACCAGCAGCCCTGGTATTTCGTCGCAGTCTCGGATCCGGACGTCAAGAAACGCATTCGCGAGGCGGCCGAGCTGGAGGAACGCGAGTTCTACGCTCATCGTGCGCCGCCAGAATGGCTCGCCGTGCTACAGCCGCTCGGCACCGACTCGAGCAAGCCGTTTCTCGAGACCGCGCCCTGGCTGATCGCTGTTTTCATCCGTCGATTCGAGCGCTTGGCCGACGGGACCAAGCGAAAGCACTACTACACGGACGAATCAGTGGGCCTCGCGACCGGCTTGTTGCTGGCCGCGATCCATCACTGCGGGCTCGTGGCGCTGATGCACACGCCAAGCCCGATGAAATTTCTCAACAAGATACTCGGGCGACCGACGGACCTCGAGCGGCCATTCCTGCTGCTGGTCGTTGGCTACCCCGCGGCCGGTGTGACGGTTCCCGACATCCACCGCAAACCGCTCGACGAGATCGCCAGCTTCGTCTGAGCGTTATGCTCAGAGAAGCGCGAGAAACGCTCACGCAAGCCGTGGGGGCTGGCGGCGGGTTAGATCATGTCGACCCCGAGGCTACTCAAGGACTTGCAGTGCCGCTGGGTGCTAAACAGGCCGAAAGGGCGTAAAACTAAGCGTCATTTATGATACCCACTTATAGTTAGGCATCACAACAACCACCTCTGCGTACACGAAAGGATCTAAGACGAGTCATGTATAAATCCGCTCTCATCGCAGCATTTCTGTCAGCAATATTGTTCGCCACTAACTCAACACCTGTTGTCGCCGATCCAGAGACATCGGCTGAATCGAATATCGGCTTTGTGATTTACACGAAGAGCCTATCGCCGGGAACCTTGAACGCAAGGTGGATGTACTCAACAAAGTACAGAGGACCAGGCATTGCAACAGGAGGGCCGAAGACGGGCTTTGAAGGGCGCTATCACGTTCGCTATTTCTACGACAGCGGCGAGTTCTCGGACGAGTATGACTTGCTGATCGAAAAGACCGATGACGTCTACAAGGTCTCGTGGATCGTGAAAGGCAAGGTTCAAGCGACAGGCGTTGGCATGGAAGTGGATAACGGCCTGGCCGTAGGCTGGCGCCGAGTTACTGACTAACAGTGCCGAGCTGCGTAATGACGCCTAACTATGCGTTCGAGCGGTCGCGGGAGGGATAAAGTGCCCAAGTCACAGGTCACCGCGCGAGCCGCTCAACGCGAGCGTTAGCCCGCTTATCGCACGTCATGGAAATGAGCACGGTTTCAGAGACCTTTTCAGATAGAGCGGATGGCTCGGATGTTCGTCTTTGGTTTTTTTCAGGCACGATAGCTTTCCATCCAGCAGTTGCATTACGGCCTTGTCGCGTTTCAGGTGCGTTCCATTCACGCCCCACGCAGCGACGATTACTCCGGCGTCTTTTGCCAGATCCAGCAGCCATCGGTCATTCTCTGCTCCGACAGGCGCAGCGTACGATTTCATCACAGCCGGTTCAGTCGCCCGATACGCGAAGAGGTTCACCATGCAGAGCCCACCATAGCCCCACTGTCTTGCATAATCCACGCAGCGGCGGATGGTCAGGTCATCCTCCACTTCATCGGCAGTGGACGGATTCAGCCCGACGAACATCGCATAGGTGTGGTTCATCATGTCCCACTCGCGCCAGAGGCAGTAGCGATATTGTCGGCATGAAGAGAGTATCGTTTTGCGTTCCACGGTTTTCATTTTGCACCATTTTCAAGCGGGCTCACCATGCGCTGCAGCGAACGGCGGCGGGCCGTCGCGGTTGCAATTGGCGCGCCTCGTGGCCGCCGTCGCTGAGCTTGGGTCGTTAGCCTTACCAACTTGGCCGGAGGTCCCCGTGTCCGACTTCGACAAACTCTACGACTGCTTCCAGATCACGGCGAAGGAAGGCGACAGCCTGCTGGCCTGACCTGAAATTCCTGGTCCAGTTTCTGATCATGTAAATTCATCATGAACAGGAGACTGGGACATGGCGCAGAGAAAATACTCCTCCGAGGAGATCATCCACAAGCTGCGCGAGGCGGATGTGCTGCTCGGCCAGGGCAAGAC
>SHZN01000121.1 GCA_009692245.1 Gammaproteobacteria bacterium | reverse complement strand
GCGAGAAGGTCGCCAGCGTCAGCGAGCGTCCCGAACTCGATTGGAAGTTCACGATCGTCGACACCGATGACGTCAATGCCTTCGCGACTTTGGGCGGCTATGTCTACATTTCGCGGGGCATCCTGCCCTACATGCAGAATGAAGCGCAACTCGCGGCGGTGCTGGGCCACGAGATCGGCCACATCACTGCGCGCCACCTACAGGCGCAGCAGAAGAAATCGACGATGGCGGGTCTCGCGAGCGCGGCGACCGCGATCTTCACCGGCATACCGCAGCTTGCCGACCTGACCAACATGGCGGGCGCCGCGATCATCAGCGGCTATGGCCGCGAGGCGGAACTGGAGTCCGATCATCTCGGCGCCGAGTACATCGCCAAGGCTGGTTACAGCCCCGACGCGATGATCGGCGTGCTTTCGACGTTGAAGGACCAGGACCTGTTCGAGCGCGAGCGTGCCCGCCTCGAAAATCGCGAGCCACACCTCTACCACGGCGTGTTTGCGAGTCACCCGGACAATGACACGCGCCTGCAGCAGGCTGTCGCGACAGCAGCCACCGCCGGGTCCAAGGCAACCGGCGACATCTCCAATGCCGAGGGATTCCTGAAAGAGATCAGCGGGTTGCCGATCGGCTCTAGCCGGCGTCAGGGCATGGTGCGCGAGCACCGCTTCTATCACGCGGATTACCAACTGACGATGGCCTTCCCGAAAGACTGGCAGATCGTGAATGAACCGGAGCAGATCCTGGCCATCGGACCGAACAAGGAGCACTTCATGGAGCTCCGCGCTCAAGCCCCGCCTGCAGATCTCACCGATCCCCGGGAATTCGCGCTGCGCGGACTCGCGAACCGGCGCCTAGACCACGCCGAGAGTCTCGATATCAACGGCCTGCATGCCTGGACCGCCGTCGTACGCGGCGATCCATCGCCGTTCGGTCAATCCACGAATGTCCGCTACATCATCATCTACTACAGCAACCTGATGTGGGTCTTCAAAGGCGCGAGCCGCTCGGGCACCGTGGCGCCTTCGGGCGATCCGTTCTTCCTGTCGGCGGCGAACACCTTCCGCCGCATGCGCGCCAATGAATTCAAGTTCGCCGAGCCTTATCGCCTGCACATCGTGCGCGCGGCCGAGGGCGACACGATCGAGGAGCTCGCAAAGAATTCCGCAATCCAGAAATACCCGGTCCAGCAGCTGCGGCTGTTCAATGACCTCTATCCCAAGGGTGAGCCGACACCAGGGACCTGGATCAAGGTAGTCGAGTAAGGCTACCAACCGGCTGCACGCATCCGCGCGGCAAGTGCCAGGAGCGCCTGGCCGCGGTGACTCACGCGATTTTTTTCCTCGGCGGACATTTCGGCTGCGGTGCGGCTGTCTCCATCCACGATGAAGAGTGGATCAAAGCCAAAGCCACCCGCACCGCTCGGCTCGCGACCGATACGACCTTCCCATGCAGCTTCCGTGATGACAGGCAGGGGATCGGCGGCGGCGCGGACGAAGACCATGGCGCAGCGATAGCGCGCACTACGGCGCCCGTCGGGAATGCCGGCAAGCTCCGCCAGAAGCAGTTCATTGTTGTCGCGCACGGCCGCCGTGGGGCCCGCGTAGCGCGCCGAGTGCAGGCCCGGACGGCCGCCCAGCGCATCGACCTCGAGGCCGGAATCATCCGCAATGGCGGGCAGTCCGGTGTGTGCTGCCGCGTGACGCGCCTTGATCAGCGCATTCGCGATGAATGTTGCGCCGTCCTCGACCGGTGGCGTGATGCCGAACTCGCCCTGCGGAATGACTTCGAGGTCACGGTCGGCGAGGATGGCGCGCATCTCGGCGAGCTTGCCGGCATTTCCGGTCGCGAGCACCACCTTTCTCATTGCCTGCGCCCGCGTCAGCCCGACCGCGCCTCGTTCTGCATCGCACAGAGCCTGCCGATGCCGCTGGCCGCAAGATTCAGCAGCACATCGAGCTCCTCGCGCCGGAACGCGTGGCCCTCCGCCGTGCCCTGCACTTCGATGAAAGCGCCGCCGGAATTCATCACGACATTCATGTCGGTCTCGGCTTCGGCATCCTCGGCGTAATCGAGATCGAGCACCGCTGCGCCGCCGACGATGCCGACCGAGACCGCGGCGATCTGGCCATGCAGCGGATTGCGCTCGAGCTGGCCGCGGCCCATCAGCGTGTCCACGGCGTCCGCGAGCGCCACGTAGCCGCCTGTGATCGCGGCCGTGCGCGTACCACCGTCGGCCTGCAGCACGTCGCAGTCAATCGTGATGGTGCGCTCGCCGATGGCACCAAGGTCGATGCAGGCGCGCAGCGACCTGCCGATGAGACGCTGGATCTCCTGTGTGCGTCCGGCCTGCCGGCCGCGCACCGCCTCGCGCGCGGTTCGCGTGTGGGTTGCGCGCGGCAGCATGCCGTACTCCGCGGTCAGCCAGCCGCGACCGCCGTTGCGCAGAAAATGCGGCACGCCATTCTCGACGCTCGCCGTGCAGAGCACCCTTGTGCCGCCGAATTCGGCCAGCACCGAGCCCTCCGGATGCGAGGTGTAGCGGCGCGTGAATCGCACCGGCCGCAATTGATCAACCGCCCGCCCGCTTGCGCGCATTCCGGTCTCCCGCAAATCCGTCAGTGACGCCAGCACAGGCCGGCGGCCGAAACATTGTCGCTGTGTGGCGCCGACGCGATCACCGCGCGGTCCGCCAGCGCCTTGATCGACTCGCTGCAGTTGCCATTACCCGGCCGCCAGAACCCGGCGATTTCGCTGTCCTTGAGATTGGCCCAGACCCCGTCGGTGCAGACCAGCAGCACGTCCCCGTCCGTCAAAGGCTGGCGCATTGAAATCGACATCTCGGGAAGCGCCGGTTCACCGCCCAGGCAGCATTCGACGTAGTTGCGCATCGGATGGCCCGGAATTTCATCCTCGCGGATCGTGCCCTCGCGCAGCAATTGCTCGACATGACTATGGTCACGTGTGCGCGCGACTACCGAGCCGCCGCGCAGGTGATAGACGCGGCTGTCGCCGACATGCGCCCAGTAGGCCTCGCCGCGCTGCACCAGGCAGACGGCGCAGGTGGCGCGCGGACGCAGATCCATCGGCAGCTTGACGCCGATCGTGACGATTGCCGCATGCGCACGGCCCAATGCCAGATGCAGGAATCCGAGCGGGTCGAACAGCGGCTTCGGCAGGCTGTTGAATATTTCCAGCATGATCCGGCAACCGGTCTCCGCGGCGCGCGCGCCGTGGGCGTGACCGCCCATGCCATCCATTGCAATGAGCAGCACCGTGCCATCGCCGACCACAACTGCGGCGCGATCCTGGTTGTCCTCGCGATCGCCCATGAGGCTGACATCCGCGAACTCGAACTGCACGCATCCCCCTGAAATCAGCCGTGCCGGCCCGTCTGTTAGACTGCCGCACAGCTTACAACACCGGCTCGCGGCTGACCCCGGGGATACAAGACAAATGTTAAAGAGCATGACTGGCTTCGCCCGCTGTGAGCGGACGACGGCGCTGGGCGTGCTCGCCTGGGAGCTCCGTGGCGTCAATCACCGCTATCTCGAAATAGGCATGCGCCTGCCCGAGGAACTGCGCGGCGCCGAAGTGGAATTCCGCCAGGCGATTGCCGCATCCGCACGTCGCGGCAAGGTGGACGCCACGCTCTACTTGCGCCCGGTAAGCCCTGGCCCGCGGGAATTCGAACTCGATGACACGCTACTCGACCGGTTGGTCGAGAGCGCACTCCTCGTGCAACGCCGGCTCGGCGCCGCAAGCCACATCGATGCGGTGGATCTGCTGCGTTGGCCTGGCGTGATCCGCGAGCCGGAGCGCGACACGGCGCCGCTCGCAGAGGCGGCCCGGGGGCTCCTCGTCGAAGTGCTGATGGGTTTCCAGGCTTCGCGCGCGAACGAGGGCGAACGCATCGCGGAGATGCTTACGACCCGCGCCCGGGCCGTGCAGAGGATTACAAGGCAGGTAGTCGCGCGATTGCCCGAAGTTCATGCGCGCATCCGCACAAGGCTGCAGGAACGCCTGGCCGCGTTGACTGGCGAGGGCAATCCTGAACGGCTGGAGCAGGAAATCGCGATGCTGCTGCAAAAGATGGATGTGGCCGAGGAGCTGGACCGGCTTCAAAGCCATGTGGAGGAAATGACCAATGCTCTCATCGCCGAAGAGGCAGTCGGCCGCAAGCTCGATTTCCTGATGCAGGAATTCAACCGCGAGGCCAATACGCTGTCGTCGAAGTCGCAGGACGTCGAGACGACGCGGTCAGCCGTGGAACTCAAGGTCCTGATTGAGCAGATGCGCGAGCAGATCCAAAATGTGGAATGAATTGTGAATTGGGTGCCGGCGACGTCCCCCCGCATTTGAGTAGCTGGAGCATTTAGAGTCTAACCCCGGTCAGGAGGTTGGACGTGAAGAAGCGATTCAGCGAGGAACAGATCATCGGGTTTCTGCGGGAGGCCGATCGCGGCGTGCCGGTCAAGGAGCTGTGCCGCAAGCACGGTTTCTCGGAGGCGAGTTACTACCTCTGGCGCAGCAAGTTCGGCGGCATGGATGTTTCCGACGCCCGGCGCTTAAAGGCGCTCGAGGCCGAGAACGTGAAGCTGAAGAAGCTGTTGGCCGAGGCGATGCTCGAGAACGAAGTGACCAAGGAAGCGCTTCGAAAAAAATGGTAACCGTTCCGGTGCGTCGCGAACTGGTGCGGTGGATGCAAACGCGAGGGATGACGGAGCGGCGTGGGCTGGCGGTTGCGGGCATGAGCGCGAGCTCGCTGCGCTACCAGCCGCAGCCGGATCGCAACGGTGCGCTGCGAGCGCGGATCGTGGCTCTGGCGCAGCGTCACCGACGCTACGGCGTCGGCATGATCCACCTGAAGCTGCGGCAGGCCGGTGAGTTGGTCAACTACAAGCGTATCGAGCGGCTGTATGGGCTCGAGAAGCTGCAGATTCGGCGCCGGCGGCGCAAGAAGATCCCCGTGGCTGATCGGCAACCGCTGATCCGTCCTGGCAAGGCTAACGAGATGTGGTCGATCGACTTCGTATTTGATCGTGTTGCTTCGGGCCGCACATTGAAGTGCCTCGTTATCGTCGATGACGCTACGCACGAAGCCGTGGCGATCGTTCCGGAACACACGATCGGCGGCGATCATCTGACTCGCATCTTGGACGGCATCTGCTCACGGCGAGGCAAACCGGCAATGATCCGCTCGGACAACGGGAAGGAGTTCACTGGCAAGGCGATGCTGAACTGGGCGTATCGAAACGGAGTGGCGCTGCGGCAGATCGAGCCGGGCAAGCCGAACCAGAATGCCTATGTCGAGTCGTTCAACGGACGACTGCGCGATGAGTGTCTGAACGAACACTGGTTCACC
>SHZN01000120.1 GCA_009692245.1 Gammaproteobacteria bacterium | reverse complement strand
GGCGAGCGGATTGCCGCCGAAAGTGCTGCCGTGCTGGCCGGGCTTCAGCACCCCGAGCACTTCGGAGTTCGACAGCACTGCCGAGACCGGATAGAAGCCGCCGGACAACGCCTTGCCGATCAGCGTCACGTCCGCTTCGATCCCTTCGTGCTCCTCCGCCAGGAGCTTGCCGGTGCGCCCAAGTCCGGTCTGGATTTCGTCGAGGATCAGCGTCACCTTGCGTTCGCTGCAGAGCGCCCGAACGCGGGCGAAATAGCCGGCGGGCGGGATGATGACGCCGGCCTCGCCCTGAATCGGCTCGACCAGGAACGCAACCGTGTTCTCGTTAACCGCAGCGGCGAGGGCGTCGAAATCGCCGAACGGCACGATGCGAAAGCCAGGCGCAAACGGGCCGAAGCCGCTGCGTGCGTCCGGATCGGTGCTGAATCCGACGATGCCGAGCGTGCGGCCATGGAAGTTGTTCGAACACACGATGATCTCGGCTCGGTCCGCCGGCACGCCCTTCACCTCGTAGCCCCATTTGCGCACGGCCTGGACGGCCGATTCGACCGCTTCCGCGCCACTGTTCATCGGCAGTATCTTGTGGGCGCCTGTGAGCCTTTCGAGATCCTCATAGAGCAGTGCGAGCTGATCATTGCGAAACGCGCGCGAGGTGAGCGTCAGGCGCTTCGCCTGATCCTGCATCGCGGCAAGGATCTTCGGATGGCAGTGTCCCTGGTTCAGCGCCGAATACGCCGACAGGCAGTCCAGATATCGCTTGCCGTCGGCATCCCAGACCCAGACGCCTTCGCCGCGTACGAGCACGACATCCAGCGGCTTGTAGTTGTGCGCGCCGAGCCGCGCCTCGATGGCGATCAGGTCGTTTGCTGCAAATCTGTGGTCGATCGTTGCGGGTTTCATGGCCGCTCTCTGATCGCATTGCATTCGGTATTCTCGCCGTGCGACCGTCAGAGTCTCTCACGGCGGAAAAACCCTGAGCTTGCAGGCTAAGCTGCCGTCGCACACAGTATCGGGGACCACCAAGATGGATGCAGCGATGGCGACAATGATCGGGGACTCTGCGAAAAAGGTCTCGCTGATTGGCGCACCAACCGACATCGGTGCGGGGACTCGCGGCGCTTCGATGGGCCCGGAGGCTCTGCGCGTCGCGGATCTGAAAGCAACGCTGGAATCGCAGGGTGTCGAGGTCTTCGATCGCGGCAATCTGACTGGGCCCGGCAATCCTGGCCTGCCCCCTGTCAACGGCTACCGGCATCTCGCGGAAGTCGCCACATGGAGTCGGGCAGTCTACGACGCGTGCTGTCGGGAGCTCACCGATTCCCGGCTGCCCATCCTGCTCGGTGGCGATCACAGTCTCGCCATCGGTTCGATCAGCGCGGCGGCGCGCCATTGCCGGGAACGCGGTCGCACACTCTGCGTGCTGTGGTTCGATGCGCACGCAGATTGCAACACCAACAAGCTCACGCCGAGTGGCAACCTTCACGGTATGCCGACGGCCGTGTTGTGCGGCTATGGGCCGCGGGAGTTGATTGAGATCAGCGGTACGACGCCAATCATTGCTCCGGGAGTCATGAGGCAGATCGGCATACGCAGCGTCGATCAGGGCGAGAAGCGCTTCGTGCACGAGATCGGACTGGAAGTGTTCGACATGCGTTATATAGACGAAATGGGCATGCGCCAGACGATGGAAACTGCGCTTGCGGGTCTCAACCGCGACACGCATCTGCACGTGAGCTTCGATGTGGATTTCCTCGATCCGGACCTCGCGCCGGGCGTGGCCACGACCGTCGCAGGTGGCCCGTCGTATCGGGAAGCCCAGCTCTGCATGGAAATGGTTGCTGACACGGGCTTGCTTGCCTCGCTCGACATTGTGGAGCTCAATCCCGCATTCGACGTCCGGAATCGTACGGCTGAGGGCGCGGTGGACCTGGTGGCCTCCCTGTTCGGCAAGAGCACGTTGATGCGGCGCGCGGACGTGTAGGCCGTCACCGGCTAAATCGATGAATGGCTGCCAGAACCCGCCCGTGGGCCGGCTTGGAGCTGCCGAAAACTGGCTTTGCCAGGCGGTGTGGCGGCAAAGGAACCGTTTCTTGACAGGCCCGGGGGCCGTTTCTACAATTGCCGGCCTTTTCGGCCCCCGCCCCGGTATACGGGTGGGGCGGAATCGCTAATACAGGTAACCGGGCCGCTACAGAGCGGCCCGGTGTTTCATGCGTCCGGCAATCCCGCCGGCGCCAAGGACGATGGGACGCTGAATGGCAACGACAAACCAGTTGATCCGCGGCGGCCGCGTGGCGGCGACTTACAAGTCGAAAGTCCCCGCGCTGCAGCGCTCACCGCAGCGCCGCGGTGTCTGCACGCGCGTCTACACCACGACGCCGAAGAAGCCGAATTCGGCATTGCGCAAAGTTTGCCGCGTGCGGCTGACCAATGGCTACGAGGTCACGAGCTACATCGGCGGTGAGGGTCACAACCTGCAGGAACACTCGGTCGTTCTGATCCGCGGCGGCCGCGTCAAGGACCTGCCAGGCGTGCGCTACCACACGGTGCGCGGCACGCTCGACTGCGCCGGCGTCGGCGACCGCAAGCAGGGCCGCTCGAAGTACGGCGCCAAGCGCCCCAAGAAATAAGGCACAGGGGAAGATTCAATGTCCCGTCGCACATCTGCACCGACCCGCGTCGTGCTCCCGGACCCGAAGTTCGGCAGCCAGATGCTGGCCAAGTTCATGAACATGGTCATGGAAGCCGGCAAGAAATCGGCCGCTGAAAAGATAATGTATGGCGCGATCGACCGCATCTCCGAGAAAACCGGCCGCGAAGGCGACGCCGCGCTCGAGCTCCTTTCCACTGCGCTTGAGAATGTGAAGCCCGCGGTCGAGGTGAAATCACGCCGCGTCGGTGGCGCGACCTACCAGGTACCGGTCGAGGTGCGCCAGACACGCCGCCAGACACTCGCCATGCGCTGGCTGATCGAAGCCGCGCGCGCACGCAGCGAGAAGTCGATGGCACACCGTCTCGCGCATGAACTGATGGACGCCGCGGAGAATCGCGGCACGGCCGTGCGCAAGCGCGAGGATACGCACCGGATGGCGGACGCCAACAAGGCGTTTGCGCATTACCGCTGGTAAGAGAAGTTGATGCCTCGTCACACCCCGCTCGAGTACTACCGGAACATCGGCATTTCCGCGCACATCGACGCCGGAAAGACGACGACGACCGAGCGCGTGCTGTTCTACACGGGCGTGTCGCACAAGATGGGCGAAGTGCACGACGGCGCGGCCGTCATGGACTACATGGAGCAGGAACAGGAGCGCGGCATCACGATCACCGCCGCCGCGACGACTTGCTTCTGGAAGGGGATGGACAACCACTTCCCCGAGCACCGCATCAATATCATTGACACGCCCGGTCACGTGGATTTCACGATCGAGGTCGAGCGCAGCTTGCGCGTGCTGGATAGCGCAGTGGCGGTCTATTGCGCCGTGTCCGGCGTGCAGCCCCAATCCGAAACGGTCTGGCGGCAGATGAACAAGTACCGCGTGCCGCGTGTCGCATTCGTCAACAAGATGGACCGCGCGGGCGCCGACTTCCTGCGTTGCGTCGACCAGATCCGCACGCGGCTGAAAGGCAACCCGGTCGTGGTGCAGCTGCCAATCGGCGCCGAGGAGACATTTTCGGGCATCGTCGACTTGGTCCGCATGAAGGCGATCTGGTGGGACGATGAGACCCAGGGCATGCGCTTCGAGTACCGGGAGATCCCCGAAAACATGAAGGCGCAATGCGACGAATACCGCCTGAAGCTGACCGAGGCTGCGGCCGAGGGCAACGAGGAACTGCTGCACAAGTACCTTGATGGGGCGCCGCTCACCGTCGAAGAAATCAAGCGCGGCTTGCGAGCACGTGCAATCCGTAACGAGATCTGCATCGTCACCTGCGGCTCCGCATTCAAGAACAAGGGCGTGCAAGCGGTGCTCGATGCGGTCATCGAGTACATGCCGTCGCCGGCCGAAGTGGCGGACGTGCGCGGCCAGACCGAGGATGGCGAGGAAATCACGCGCGCGCCCACGGACGAGGCGCCATTCTCCGCGCTCGCATTCAAGATCCTGAATGACCCGTTTGTCGGCAACCTGACATTCTTCCGTGTCTATTCCGGCACGCTGAATTCGGGCGACCAGCTGTACGTGCCGAATCGCTCGCGCAAGGAGCGCATCGGCCGCCTGCTGCAGATGCACGCGAGCGATCGCGTGGAGATCAAGGTCGTCCACGCCGGCGACATCGCCGCGGCCGTGGGCCTCAAGGATGTCACGACGGGCGACACGCTGTCCGATCCTGACGAGGTGATCGTCCTCGAGAAGATGGAATTCCCGGAGCCCGTGATCTCGGTCGCGGTCGAGCCGAAGACCAAGGCCGACCAGGAGAAGATGGGCGTCGCACTGCAGCGTCTCGCCAAGGAAGACCCGTCATTCCGCGTGTCCACCGACCAGGAATCCGGGCAGACGATCATCTCCGGCATGGGCGAGTTGCACCTCGAGATCATCGTCGACCGCATGAAGCGCGAGTTCAAGGTTGAGGCCGGCGTCGGCAAGCCGCAGGTAGCCTATCGCGAGACGATCCGCAAGATCGTCGAGCAGGAGGGCAAGTTTGTGCGCCAGACCGGCGGCCGCGGCCAGTACGGCCACGTGTGGCTGCGTCTCGAGCCGCTGCCGGAAGGCAAGGGCTATGAATTCGTCAATGAGATCGTCGGCGGCACCGTGCCGCGCGAGTACATCCCGGCCGTGGACAAGGGCGTCAAGGAAGCGCTGCTGTCCGGCGTCATCGCCGGATTCCCGATCGTCGACGTGCGCGTCGCGATCACTGACGGCTCCTACCATGATGTCGACTCGAACGAAATGGCCTTCAAGATCGCCGGTAGCATGGCCTTCAAGGAAGGCTTCGCAAAGGCGAAACCGGTGCTGCTCGAGCCGATCATGAATGTCGAGGTCGTGACGCCGGAGGAATACTCGGGCGATGTGATCGGCGACCTGAATCGCCGCCGCGGGCAGATCACGGGCATGGACGAGTCGCCATCCGGCAAGGTCGTGACGGCCGAAGTGCCGCTGGCCGAGATGTTCGGCTACGCGACCACGGTGCGCTCGATGAGCCAGGGCCGCGCGACATTTACGATGGAATTCAAGAAGTACGTCGAAGTGCCGAACAACGTCGCCGAGGCGGTCATGAAGAAGGCATCCTGAGGAAACTACGCCATGGCTAAGGAAAAATTTATTCGATCGAAGCCGCATGTGAATGTTGGGACGATTGGTCATGTGGACCATGGGAAGACGACGTTGACGGCGGCGTTGACCAAGGTGATGGCGGAGAAGCACGGCGGCGAGTTCACGGCCTACGACCAGATT
>SHZN01000007.1 GCA_009692245.1 Gammaproteobacteria bacterium | reverse complement strand
GCCTGGCGACAGGAATACAACGACGAGCGACCGAAGAAATCACTGGGCGGGCTGACACCCGCGCAGTACGCGAAGCAACTGGCCATGAGGCCACTTACAATGCCGGAAAACTCTAGATCAACCTGCTACTGAAAGCGGGGGGACGTCGTGTCCACTAGATGTTTTTGTTGCTCGCTAAGATATTGAATTACAAAATAATTGGGGTTTGCCGACTTTTGGCTGGGCCCGTTTTTTGCGCAAATGGATTTCGGCCATTTTTATAACCAATTGATTATTAAAGGATTAAAGTTGTATACACGTCAAAAGTACTGTAAAAATAATCTGTAACATGTTGATACATATAGCTTTTGTTGCAATTTTGGGGCAATAATAGCCCGGAATTAACCGGTTTTTTGCGCAACCTACTTGACCGCCGCTAGCTTCTCCCTCATCGCCGATGGGATGAACTTGAAGTAAGCCTTCTCGATCATCGCAAGGCTGGTTCCCGTCTGCTGCGCGACAGTCAGAGGGTCAATCCCGTAGAGCTGTAGCAGTTCGGAAATTCTGGAATGCCGGAATGAGTAGGCCGACGCTTCAGGCGGTACTCGAGCCTTGCCTCGCGCCTTGCGGTTGTGGCCCTCGATTGCCGCGTTAATTGCCCTCGCCCAGCGATGCCGTCGCCACGGCTGTTCACCATCCTCAGTGAAGATCGGCGCGGCTGGCAGCTTACGCCTGCCCTGCGCCTTGAAAAACCTCACGCCGTCATCTGACAGCATGACGTAGCGGCTCCGAAGTTTCCCTGAGCGCCCCTTGCGGTGTGACAGTTTCAACATGGAGCCATCGAAGTCTGCGACGGTCGCGGCTGCCAGTTCGCCGGGCCGCGCACCTGTAAACTCAAGCCCGCGCAGGAAGTCAGCCAGCCCCGCCGATGCCACCTTGATAACCGCCGTCCGCTGCTCCGGTGACAGCATTACGGCTGTTTCCCCGGCTTCCTCCACGTCATCGGCCAGAGCTTCCACGCGCCACGCTGCGGGGTTCCCGACATGGCCGAGCCGGTGCGCCTTGTTGAGTCCAGCCGTTACCGCACGGACATGGCGGTTCACCGATCGATTCAGGCGACGTTTGCGTAGCCGCTCGCGCCACGCCAGCAAGTCGTCGATGGTCAAATCCTCAAGTTCCGCGCTTGCCAGTTCATCTGGCCAAACGAGCGCCTTGTAGCGGCTCTCGACCTCGACGGCGGTACTGCCGCGCCCTTGCTGCCGCAGATACGCTAGATAAGCCTCCAAGGCCGCCCTGACGGTGCCACGACGCGGAGCCTTGGCGGCGCTGCCCGACATGGAAGCCAACCACGCTTCGGCTGCTTTCTTGGCGGCGTCGTAGTCCATCGCCTCGCCGAGCGCCTGATACTGTTGCTTCCTGTCGCGGCCCCGGTATCGTGCAAGCCAAGTATCTGCCCCACGACGGAAACCCAGATAGGCCCCAGCAGCGAGCCGCTGCCAGTAAGGTTCGCGCCGAATCGAGAGCCGGTCGCGGTCGCGTTTTCGTGATAGGTCTGGCATAAGTGTAATGCTCTGTACGGAACGGTACGGAAACACTACGCTGGACAAGGGTAGACAGCAATAGCCTAGTTTTCAGCCTTGTCAGGCACTTGCGAGACAGCCAGAGACAGTGAAATACACTCCGGCGTCCCTCTCAAGGCTGGTACGAGGGTTCGAATCCCTCTGGGAGCGCCATTCAGAGCCATGCCCGCGAAAATCACAAACGCCCTACGCATCGCAATGTGGTCCGGACCCCGGAACATATCGACCGCGATGATGCGTTCCTTTGGCAGCCGGCCGGATACCGCCGTCACCGACGAGCCACTGTATGCACATTACCTCGTGGTCACCGGCATCCAGCATCCCGGTCGCAGCGAGGTCATCGCCGCGCAGGAAAATGACTGGCGCAAGGTGACGGAAACACTGGTCGGTCCGGTGCCCGGCGGCCGCTCAATCTGCTACCAGAAACACATGGCGCATCACCTGCTACCGGTCGTGGGCCGCGAATGGCTCGATCGCCTGACGCATGCATTCCTGATCCGCGAGCCCGACGAGATGCTTGCATCGCTATTGCGTTCCTATCCGGAAGCGGGCCTCGCCGATACGGGACTGCCCCAGCAATGGGAGATCTTCGAGCGCGTGACTGAACGCCTGGGCCACGTGCCGCCGGTCGTGCTTTCGAGTGACATCCTGCGCGATCCGCAGGTCATGTTGACGAAGCTCTGCGTGGCGCTCGGCATCCCATTCCTGCCCGCAATGCTCTCCTGGGCGCCGGGACGGCGCGACACGGATGGCGTCTGGGCGCCGCACTGGTACGCCGCCGTAGAGGCGTCGACGGGTTTCGAGACCTGGAAGCCAAGACCCGTGTCGCTGCCAGGTTCGCAGCAGCCATTGCTGTCCGAGTGCCGGCGTTGGTATGAGAAACTGCACAGGTACCGGCTGAAGCCCTGAGGGTGCCATGCTCCAGCAGTTCGACGAACGCAATCGCAACCTGATCGTCAATATCAACGGCCAGCTACTGCACCGGGACAAGGCCGGCGTCAGCCCATTCGATAGCGCCGTGCAGGGCGGCGACGCGGTCTGGGAAGGCCTGCGTCTTTACGGCGGCCGGATTTTCGCGCTGACCGAACACCTGGAACGCCTGCGCTCGTCGGCGCTCGCACTCGCCTTCGAGCAGATTCCCGATGACGCGTCAATCATCGCGGAGATCCGTCGCACGCTCGAAGCGAATCGCATGAAGGACGGCGTGCACATCCGCCTGACATTGACGCGCGGCGTGAAGATCACCTCCGGCATGGACCCGCGTCTCAACCGCTCGGGGCCGACGCTGATCGTGCTGGCCGAGCACAAGGCGCCCGTGTACTCGAAGCAGGGACTCAAGCTGATCACCAGCAGCCTTCGACGCTCCCCACCCGACTGTCTCGACCAGAAGATCCATCACACCAACCTGCTGTCGTCGATCCTCGCAAAGATCCAGGCCAATGCGGCGGGCGCCGACGATGCGATCATGCTGGACCTGCGCGGCTTCATCGCGGAGACCAACGCGACACACCTCTTCATCGTGGACGGCAATCGTTTGCTGACGCCGACGCTGGCTGCCTGTCCCGAAGGAATCACGCGCAGTACCGTGCTGGACATCTGCCGCCTGCAATCCATTGACTGCGAAGTGTGCGACCTGTCGCTGACCGAACTCTATTGTGCGGACGAAGTATTCTGCACCGGCACGATGGGCGAACTTGCGGGTGTCACCTGGGTGGACGGCAGGACAATTGGCGACGGCAATACCGGCCCGATGACGCGGCGCTTGTCGGCCCTGTACGCGGAGCGCACCGCCGCCGGTGGTACGCGGGTCGTGGATTAAGCACGCGAGGCGTGCAACTCATGTCGAAGCACTTGATCGCTGCGACCATCCTGATTGCCCTGGCCGGTTGCGCGACAGTGCAAATGCGAATTGACGAGGTCAAGCCAGGCTGCGGCGCGGATCGGCCGTTCGCCGAAGGCGGCGAACGCGCCACGCTCTGGATACGCACCTCAGCCGAGTTTCGTGCGTCTGCCGAAGGCATCTACCGATCGGCGTTACAGGGCCTGCGGCAGGGCCTCGCCGATGCCACCTGGTCTGCCGAAGCCACGCAGACAGGTGATATTTCCAGCATGCCGCCCGCGGTCGTCATGGATATCGACGACACCGTACTGGACAACAGCGCGCCGCAGGCGCGGATGCTGCTGGCAACCGCCTGTCCCGGCGATTTTGATGTCTTGTGGGACGCCTGGGTCGCGGAGCGCGCGGCGCCCACCGTGCCCGGCGCGACAGCATTCATTCGCGCCGCGCGCGAAATGAAGGACCCGCAAGGCCGGCCGGTGCGCGTCTTCCTGATCACGAATCGCGCCTGCGGTACACGTCCAGGCGTCACGTCCGCCTGCCCGCAGCAGGATGACACGCTCGCCAACCTGCGCGCCCTGGGGCTCGATACTTCGACTCTCGACGATGACCTCATGCTCAATGGCGAACGTCCCGAGTGGGTCAGCGAGAAGCTGCCGCGCCGCCAGTTGGTCGCCCGGGACTACCGCATCGTGCTCAATGTCGGCGACGACCTCGCCGATTTCATTCCCGATGTGCGCCAACAGTCGCAGGTCGAGCGTGAGCAGGCGCGCTGCCGTCATCATGGCTGGTGGGGTGCGCGCTGGTTCGTGATCCCGAATCCAATGTACGGTTCCTGGCAACGCGTGCTGGGGCCCGACCTCGACGCTGCGCTGGCACAATCATCAATACCGTCCGCATGCGGGGAAACAGGCTGACCCGGCGCCCACTGTGACGCGCTTCAAGGACTGGGCCGAAAATCGCTGCGCCCGGTCGAGGCTTGGCTTATGTTGATTCGCAGGTCCCTGGATCGGTGACATGCGATGACCCCGGCCGACGAACGCGTGCTCCAGCTGCTGCAGAAATGGCAGAAGAGCCTGGAGCTTCATGGCGGCTACGCTGGCTTGCCGGAGGATCAGTACTGGCTGGTCCAACCCTGGCCGACGCACCAGCGGCCGACCAAGTGGGTCATCGACCTTGCGCGTCAGCGGCTCGCCGATCTCCAGAACATCGTGAAGACCCGACTCGCGGCCGCCGATCCCTCGCTGTCCGAAGCTCTCGAATTGATGTCATTCCTGACGAACCTGGTTGGCTCGCAACATGTCGAGCGCTTCGTGCCGGTCGCCGAGCCCGAGCGCGAGCGCCAGCTGGAACCGGCGGCGCAAGCCAAGACGACCAGCACCTCGTCCACTTCGACCATGGTGAAGCCGGTACGCCCGCTGGGCGCAAAGTCCAGATCGCCAGGCAGGAGCGCCAAGACTGCAAACGACTCGACGGTGACGATGGTCATGAAGGACGCCACGCGACTGATGAGCTGGGGACGCGCCTGGCACGAGTTGCCGGAGGCCATCGCGCGCATTGCGGACCGGCCTGAAGTGGCACAGGTACTGCAGATCCTGCGCAACAGGCGCAATCAGATCGAGCAGCGCGCGAGCGCGCAAAAAAAGCGCTGAATCATTACAATCCGCGCCCGCATGGATGAACAATCCACGATGGGCGCGCCGGAAGCGGGCCTCCTCCGCCGTCTCGCCGCACTCACTTACGACTGCCTGCTTCTGTTTGCAATCCTGTTCGTCGGGACGCTGGCCCTGTTGCCACTGACGGGTGGAGAAGCAATTACGCCGGCCTCACAGGGTCTCGGAACGTACCTGGCCTACCGTGGCTATCTCGCGCTGCTTGCGCTCGGATATTTTGGCCTGGCATGGACGCGGAGCGGCCAGACGCTCGGCATGATGGCCTGGCGGATCCGCCTCGTGGCAACCGATGACCGTGCAGCTGGATGGCCGGCCTCCACACTGCGCTTCGCAACTGGCCTGGCGCTCGCGATCACCGCTGAATACGGCCTGCGCCTGGCATTCGAGCCAGGCGGATTGGCGCAGGGGCTAGCAGCTGCTTTCCTGCTGCTGCCGATCCTGCTGCACTTCGCCTGGATCGCCATCGACGCCCGCGGCCGCAGCCTGCAGGACCTCGCTTGCCGCATGCGGATCCTGCGGGTTGGCAAGAGCTAGTGCGCGCGCCGGATAGCGACGGTTGCAATCACGGCCAGAAGCAGTGTTGGTCCCCAGGCCACCAGCAGGGGATTCAGCTCATAAACCCGGCCGCTGTTTTCCAGTGTCTGGGTCAACAGGAGGAAGAGCACGCCGGCCATTATGCCGAGCACGGTGCGCCCCCCGGCGCCGGCCGAACGCAAGGGTCCGAGAGCGAATGGCACCGCGAATACGCAGACCACGATGGCCGAGACCAGCCGCGCGATCCGCGACCAGAAAGCGATCTCCCACGCTCGCGAGTCGAGGTCATTGGCTTTCAAATGCCGGACATAGGCGTAGAGGTCCGCCAATGGCAGCGCCAGGGGTTTTGTGACAGCAAGACCGAGGAAATCCACGTTGAATTGCGTGCCGGGCTCTTCGCGATCACTGATGCGCGATTCGACGCGTGTGGAATCGAGCCGGGTTTCGCCATAGTGTAACAAGACCCAGCGTCCGGCTGGATCCTGCGACGCGGTTTCCGCGTGGCCTGCCAGCCGCAATCGGTGATCAGCGTCAAGTTCGTAGACGAACACCCCACCGTACAGGTTGTCGGCCGCTTGTTGCCGGACATTCAGGAACCACGACCCCTGCCGCACCCAGGCGCTGCTGTTGCCCGCGATATCAACTTGCGAGAACTTGCTGAAGATCTTGTGCTGGCGCGCATACCGGTCCGCGGGTGGCGCGAAGTACTCTCCGAGAAACCACATCAGCGCGGCAACAATGAGGCCCGCGAGCGCCGCAGATGCGGCGATGCGCACGATCGGCACGCCGGCGGCACGCAAGACGGTCAGTTCACTGTCGCGAGCCAGCGCGCCAAGACCGAGGATCGCCGCGATCAGCGTGGCGATTGGCAGCAATTCGTAGCACTGCTGCGGCAGCGTCAGTATCGTGAAAAGGAAGGCATCGCCGACGCTATAGCTGCCTGTGCCAATATCGTCTTGCTGGCCGATGAATGTCACGAGCGTCATCAGTGCCATCAGCACTGCCATGACCATCAGCGTGTGGAACAGAACCGTCCGTGCGAGGTAGCGGTCGAGCAGTGTCATGCCCTGCTCCTGGCGGGTGTCCGCCAGAAATTCAGCGGGCTCTGCCGGTGCAGCAGGACCAGTCCCGCAGCGGCCATCAACAAATGCACCCACCAGTCGCCGACGATCGGCGCGATGCGGCCCTTCTCGATCCAGACCTGCGCGGCTGAGATCAGGTTCGAATAGACGAAATAGATCAAGATCGCCATTGCGACCCGAGCATAACGCCCTTCGCGTGGACGCAACGCCGCCAGCGGAACCGCGACAAACGCCAGCACCAGCACCATGATCGGCAGCGAAATGCGCCGCTGCAGCTCGGCAATGTCGCGCAGCGAGGCGGAACCGATCAGCGCGCTGGTTGGCATTCGTTCCGGCTTGTCGCGGCCAACTCCTGGTTCGGGCACGACCACCGGGATTCCGTGCTCGCTGAAACGGATACGCCGGAAATTGGCCTGACCCGGCACGCCCTCGACGCGCTCGCCGTCGTGCAGCACGACGAGCTGCGTTTGACCGTCATCAAGCACGAGTTGTTCGGCCCAGGCTGCGGTTGCGACCTCGATCCGCTCACCCACGGAGCGTTGCACGAATACGTTCGAGAGTCTCCCGTTGGCGTCCTTCCGCTCGGCGTAGAACACCGCCTTGCCGTCGGCAAAGGTTCTGAACGCCCCAGGTTCCAGATGTCCGAACTGCGCGTCGCGCATTGCTTTGCTGCGCAGTTCCTCGGCGCTGTCGCGTGCCGCCGGTCCAATTCCGAAAGTCAGCCAGGCGAGCCCCGCGGTGACGGGCAGCGCCAGCGCAAAGACTGGCAGGTACAGCCGTGCCGGTCCGACGCCGCAGGCGCGCACGGCAGCCATCTCGCTCTCGTGATAGAGCCGGCCCAGCGCCAGCATCGCGGCGAGAAGCATGCCGATTGGCACCATCACCACGAGGTTCTGCAACGTCGTCAGCCCGATCAGCGCGAATACGACGTCGCGAGGAAATCCGTACTCCGCGGCCAGCCCCAGAATCCTGGCCAGCTGATGACTGACCAGTATCGCGAGCAGCACCGCCGTCACTGCCAGCCACGAAACCGCGACTTCGCGTAAGACATAGCGGTCCAACGTGCGAAACAAGGTGGTTTTCGTGCGGACCCCAGCGCGCGGATCCGTCCTTTTCGATTAAACTGGTGTGCATACGGTATCAGGGGATAGTCGATCATGCAGTTCTACGCCACCGGCGCATCCGCAGCACGGCAACGCTCAGCCTGTGCCATCGTCGGCATCCACGAGCGCGCCGAAATGACCGGTCCCGCGCGCGAACTCGACCGCGCAAGCGGCGGTGCGATCAGCCGGCTGCTGCGCCGGGGCGATTTCAGCGGCAAGGCCGGCGAGGTACTGCCGATCATGGGCAACCTGCGGGGACCCGCAGAGCGCGTGCTGCTGGTCGGTCTTGGCACGAAAAAGGCCTATGGCCGCAAGGCCTATCGCCGCGCGATTTCTGCCGCGACACACTGGATCGCGAAGGGCGGCGCGGGCAATGCCGTGCTGTACCTTCCCGCGGAGCCGATACCCGGCCTTGACGCCTATTACGCCGCGCGCTTCGCGACCGAGGTCGTCGCCACGACCCTCTACCGGATACCTGACCTCAAGTCAGGCAAGAAGCCACCGCGGCCGAAACTAGCGAAGTTCGGTATCGGTGTGCGAAGCGCCGATCTTGCCGACGCGCGTCGCGGGATCCGCGATGGCCGCGGCATCGGCGCCGGCATGGCGCTGACCCGCGATCTTGCCAATCTGCCAGCGAATGTCTGCACACCCTCCTACCTGGCTGGCGCCGCCCGCCGGCTTGCAAAGGAACATCGCAAGATTCGCGTCCGGGTACTCGATGAACGCGCGATCCGCAGGCTCCGCATGGGCTCCTTTCTGTCGGTCACGCGCGGCTCCGATGAGCCACCGAAACTCATCGTGCTGGAATATCGCGGGACCAGGCGCAGTGCAGCTCCGGTCGCATTGGTCGGCAAGGGCATCACATTCGACACCGGCGGCATCTCCCTGAAGCAGCCACCCGCGATGGACGAGATGAAATTCGACATGAGCGGTGCCGCCAGCGTGTTCGGGGCAATCAAGGCGCTCGCGACGATCGGTGCCGGCGTCAATGTCGTCGGGATCATACCGACCTGCGAAAACATGCCGAGCGGCCGGGCGACCAAGCCTGGCGACATCGTCACCTCGATGTCCGGAAAAACCATCGAGGTGCTGAATACCGACGCGGAAGGACGGCTGGTCCTTTGCGATGGCATCAGCTTTGCGCGCCGCTTCAAGCCGCGGGCCGTCGTTGACATCGCGACGCTGACCGGCGCCTGCGTGATCGCACTCGGCGGATACTATTGCGGCCTGTTCTCGCCGGACGACAAGCTCGCCGCCTCGCTCGCAGCGGCCGGCGATCGCTCTGATGACCGTGCCTGGCGCCTGCCAGTCGCGGATGAATATACGGAGCTGCTGAAGAGCAATTTCGCCGATCTCGCCAATGTCTCGGGCCGTGAGGCCGGCGCAATCACCGCCGCCTGCTTCCTGTGGAAGTTCACCGAGGGTCTGCGCTGGGCACACCTGGACATCGCGGGCACCGCCTACCTGACCGGGAGCCAGAAGGGCAGCACCGGCCGGCCGGTGCCGCTGCTGGTTGACTGGCTGCTGCGCGGGGACTGAGGACATGGCGATGCCGCGCGTGGATTTCTACGTGCTGGCGAGTGCCGATCCTGCAGCGCGCCTGCGCTTTGCATGCCGGCTCGTCGAGAAGGCATGGCTGCACGAGCACCGGGTCCGCGTGCAGCTCGACCCCGGTGGCGACGGCGCTGCGTTCGATGACCTGCTTTGGACATTTGCCGATCGCAGCTTCGTGCCGCATGAACGCCTGGCCGCCGATGGCGTGCCTCCCGCACCGGTCGCAGCGGTCGTCATTGCCGATGGTGATTCCAAGGGACCAGACGACAGGGACATGCTGGTCAATCTGGCAGCCAGTGTTCCGGCGGGGTATCAGGGCTACGCACGCATCGCGGAGGTCGTCGACGCCGATGACCGGAGACGCAAGTCGGGTCGCGACCGCTTCCGCTTTTACCGCGAGCAGGGAATGGAGCCCCAGATGCACAAAATGGGGGACGGCTCGTGAAACGCGACGCAATCGAAGAACTTCCAATCCTGACCGACATCGTGGAACTGCATGCGACCGGCAGTTTCCCCCGCCTCGAACATACAGGCGAATCTGCAAGCCCCTTTGCCTCGAGCCTGCTGTCGGACGACGATGTATCCGCACTGCAGGCGGCACTGGTCAGCCGCATGATGAATCTGACCGACGAACTGCTGCACGCCGCAGCGCGCGAGATCGAGGCCGTCATGTTCGAGCGTGTCATCGACCGGCTGCGCGCCGCGCTGCCTGAACTCGTCGCCGCTGCCTTGCGCGAACACCTCGCCACGAACGAGGACTGACGCGGCCGCCGGGTACATGGACAAGACCTATTCCCCGACGGACATCGAAGAGCGCATTTACCGGCATTGGGAACAGGAGGGCCTGTTCGCGCCGATTGGCGATGGCCCGTCTTATTGCATCGTCATCCCGCCGCCCAATGTCACCGGCACCCTGCACATGGGCCATGCGTTCCAGGACACGATCATGGATGCGCTCACGCGCTTTCATCGGATGTCAGGGGACAGGACCCTCTGGCAACCTGGCATGGATCACGCCGGCATCGCAACGCAGATGGTGGTCGAGCGGCAGCTGAATGCCGAAAGGCTGACCCGGCATGAGCTGGGGCGGGAAAGCTTCGAGAAGCGCGTCTGGCAATGGAAAGAGCAGTCGGGTGGCACGATCGCGCGCCAGATGCGGCGGCTGGGCGCTTCCGTGGACTGGAGTCGTGACCGCTTCACGATGGATCCCGGCATGTCGGCGGCCGTTCAGGAAGCCTTCGTCCGGCTGCATGAAGAGGGCCTGATCTACCGCGGCAAGCGGCTGGTCAACTGGGACCCGGTGCTGAAAACCGCGCTGTCCGACCTCGAGGTGCTGTCCGACGAGGAGGACGGGAATCTCTGGCACATCCGTTACCCACTCGCCGATGGCAGCGGACATCTCACGGTCGCGACGACGCGACCCGAGACGATGCTGGGGGACACCGCGGTCGCAGTGCATCCGGATGACGAACGCTTTCGTCACCTGGTCGGGCTGCACATTGCATTGCCGCTGTGCGCGCGTGAAATTCCGGTCATCGCGGACGCCTATGTCGACCCTGCCTTTGGCTCCGGCTGCGTGAAGATAACGCCCGCGCACGATTTCAATGATTACGAGGTGGGGCAGCGGCATGGCCTGCCTTTGATCAATGTGCTGACCGCGGATGCAGTGATCGGGAATGCGGCGCCCGAACGCTATCGCGGCCTGGATCGATTCGAGGCGCGCAAGCGGGTGGTTGCCGATCTCGAGGCCGCCGGCCTGCTCGAGAAGATCGAGGCGCACCACCTGATGATTCCGCGCGGTGATCGCAGCGGTGCAGTCGTCGAGCCCTGGCTGACCGACCAGTGGTATGTGCGCATCGAGCCGCTGGCCGCGCCCGCCGTCCGCGCCGTCGAGGAAGGGCGGATCCGCTTCGTGCCCGCCAACTGGGACCGCACCTATTTCGAGTGGATGCGCAACATCAGGGACTGGTGCATCAGCCGCCAGTTGTGGTGGGGCCACCGGATTCCCGCCTGGTATGGCCCGGACGGCGCCGTCTACGTCGGGCGCAGCGAGGCGGAGATTCGCAAGCGTCATGGCATTGCACCGGGTGTTGCATTGAGACAGGACGAAGACGTGCTGGACACCTGGTTCTCGTCGGCGCTGTGGCCATTCTCGACGATGGGCTGGCCTGATGAGACGCGCGAGCTCAGGAGCTTCTACCCGACCTCGGTGCTGGTGACCGGTTTTGACATCATTTTCTTCTGGGTCGCCCGGATGATCATGATGGGGCTCAAGTTCACGGGTGAAGTGCCATTCCGCGAGGTCTATGTCCATGGCCTGATCCGCGACAACGAAGGCCAGAAGATGTCGAAGTCCAAGGGCAATGTGCTCGATCAACTCGACATCGTCGATGGCATCACGCTGGACGCGCTCGTGGCCAAGCGGACCAGCGGCCTGATGCAACCGAAGCTAGCACCGGCAATCGCGAAGGCGACGCGCAAGCAATATCCGGAGGGCATTTCGGCCTATGGCACGGACGCGCTGCGCTTCACCTTCGCCTCGCTCGCAACCCAGTCGCGCGACCTGCGCTTCGACCTCGGCCGGGTCGAGGGCTATCGGAATTTCTGCAACAAGCTCTGGAATGCATCGCGTTACGTACTGATGGCCACTGAAGCGGACGGCGGTGACGGGGCCGAGACACTCTCGCTTGCGGACCGCTGGGTCCGTTCGCGTCTCGATGCGGCGACACTGGCCGTGCGCGATGGCTTTTCCCAGTACCGCTTCGACCTGGCGGCACAGGCTGTCTATGAATTCACCTGGTATGAGTTCTGCGACTGGTACCTCGAGTTCAGCAAACCCGTCCTGCAATCGACGGACAGCACGGCCGACGAGCGCCGTGGCACGCGGCGAACGCTGATCTTCGTGCTGGAGGCCCTGTTGCGGCTGCTGCATCCGCTGATGCCATTCATCACCGAGGAGATCTGGCACCGCGTCGGGCCACTCGCTGGCAAGAGCGGCGACTCGATCATGCGCCAGCCCTACCCTGCCGCCGAACCGGGCGCCGCGGACCCGCGGCTCGATTTGGAGATGCGCTGGGTCATGGATTTCATCCTGGGAATTCGCAGGATCCGGGGTGAACTCGACATCGCTCCTTCGCTTAAGCTCTCGATCCTGCTTCAGGATGCATCCGCCGAGGACCTTGCGCGCCATGATCGCAATGCCGCCTCGATCCGGCGCCTGGCCGGCGTCGGTGAGGCGCGGGCGCTGGCCGCAGGCGAGACCGCGCCGCAAGCGGCCGCTGCTTTGCTCGGGAGCATGAACATACTTGTGCCAATGGCGGGCCTGATCGATGTCGACGCGGAACTCGAGCGCCTCGGCAAGCGTCGCAACAAGCTCGAACAGGAGCTGGCGCGTGCCACCGCCAAGCTCGGCAATGAGAACTTCGTCCGGAATGCGCCAGTCGAGGTGGTCGCCCAGGAGCTGGCGCGAGTCGAGGAGTTCAAGCGTGAACTGGCGCAACTTGCGGACCAGCTCAAGCGGGTAGCCTCGCTGCGATGAATGCGCTGACTGAAGCCCCGGACCGGGAACGCGCGCTGCTCGCGGCGGCGCTTGCGAGCCTGCATCAGGTCGTGCTGGGACAGGATCGCGAAATCCGGCTCGCGATCTGCTGCCTGCTGGCCCGCGGTCACCTGCTGATCGAGGACATACCGGGCGTCGGCAAGACGACACTCGCGCACGCACTCGCGCGTGTGCTGGGCCTCTCGTTCCAGCGCATCCAGTTCACCAGCGACCTGTTGCCGGCCGACGTGATCGGAGTCTCCGTCTACGACCGCGGCAGCGGCCGATGCGTGTTTCACCGCGGCCCTGTATTCGCGCAACTCGTGATGGCCGACGAGGTCAATCGCGCGACACCGCAAGCCCAGAGCGCGCTGCTCGAGGCAATGGAGGAGCGCCAGGTTACGGTCGACGGCGAGACTCACCTATTGCCGGAACCGTTCTTCGTCGTCGCGACGCAGAATCCTTCATTCCAGATCGGTACCTTCCCGCTGCCGGAATCGCAGATCGACCGGTTCCTGATGCGCATCGAACTTGGCTATCCTGCATCGGGCCATGAACGGCAGTTGCTGCGCGGACGCGACCGCCGCGACCTGCTCGCCGAGCTGCCGCCCGTGCTTGATCCCACCGTCATCCAGTCCCTGCAGCGCCGGATTCCCGAGCTGCACGCAAGCGACGCGCTGCTGGATTACGTGCAGGCGCTGGCACGCGCATCGCGTGACAGCGGCCAGCATCAGGCAGGGCTGTCACCACGCGCGGTGATCTCGTTGCTGCGCGCTGCGCAGGCCTGGGCATTCCTGCATGGCCACGCCGGCGTGCTGCCGGAGGACCTGCAGGCCGTGCTGGCATCCGTCGTCGGTCACCGGCTGCGGCCGCGCGATGCCCAGGATGCGCGCCGTCCGCTCGAGATCGCGGCTGCGTTGCTGAATTTGGTACCGATACCCTGACAACTTGCCGCGGGCCTTACGCATGCGGTTGACCAGATTTTTCAAGGGCGGGGTGCAGATCTGGATCCGGCGCCGCCAGGGGGTGGACCGCGGCCCGGTGACCTTGCGACGCGGTCGCATCTACATCCTGCCGACCGGTCTCGGATTCGCCTTCGGCCTGATGCTGTTCGCGATGCTTCTCGGATCGCTGAACTACGCGAACAACCTTGGTCTCGGCCTCACATTCCTGCTGGCATCGCTTGCGTTCGTGACGATGCAGGCCTGTCATCGCAATCTCGAGACCCTGATCGCGAGTGAAGCCGGGACGGAACCGCCATTTGCGGGCCAGGATGCGATCTTCCAGCTCGCACTCTCAAACCCCGGTGGCGTGGCCCGCTGGGATGTCGAGGCGACTACCGCGGCGGCGGTGACCGATCCCGTGTCGGTCCCGGCGGGTGGCGAGTCGACGGTAAATCTTCGGGTGACGACCACCCGTCGCGGCTGGGTAGTGCTCGACCGCGTCGAAATCACGACGCGATTTCCTTATGGCCTGTTCCGCGCCTGGGCCGTGCTGCATCCGGGCAGGCGCTGCCTCGTCTATCCGCGCCCCGCCGACTCGGCGCCTCCACCGCCACCGGCCCCTGGCCTCGGCGGCGCCGGGGCGACGCGGCGCGGAGACGACGACTTCGCGGGCCTGAAGGACTATCACCCGGGCGATCCCCCGCGGCACGTTGCCTGGAAGGCGTACGCAAAGGGCGGCGAGTTGCTGATCAAGGAATTCAGCGGCGCAGCGGAGCCGGTGCCGATCTTCGACCTGGAACACGCACAAGCTGCGGATCTCGAATCGCGGCTGGCGGTGTTGGCACGCTGGATCGTTGATGCAGAGGGTCGCAGCGAGACATTCGGGCTGCGCATGCCGGGTCTCGAGATTCCGCCGCAGCCGGGCGAGCAACAGCGCCGTCGCTGCCTGGCTGCGCTTGCCGAATTCCAGGCCGTGGCGCCCGACGATGCTGGAGCCGCACGAAAAATTCCGGCGTCTCTCATGGACAATTGCGGCCCTGGTCGCCGCGCTTGTACCTCATGTGGCGCATCTGCGGATCTGGGTCACCGGACTTGTGCTGGCGATCTGCGCCTGGCGGTTGCTGGCCGAGCGGCGCGGCTGGCGCCTGCCAGGCGCCGTGCTGCGCGCATCGATTGCGCTCGGCGCGACGGCAGGCGTGATCGCAAGCTACTCGACGATCACGGGTCTCGACGGCGGTACGGCACTGCTTGCGCTGATGGCGGCGCTCAAGCTGCTCGAGACCCGCGCGCCGCGCGATCACGTCGTGCTGATCTTCATCGGCTGGTTCCTGTGCCTGTCGGCCTTCCTGTATGCACAGGACATACTGACCGTCGCCTGCGTCGTGCCGACCGTCTGGCTGCTGGCGGCGGCGCTGCTCCAGGTCGCACGCCACGGCCAGGGCCCGGCGCCCGCTCCATTCCGCGCGACCGGCGCCATGCTCCTGAAGGCGCTGCCACTCGCGCTCGTACTGTTTCTGTTCTTTCCGCGCATCGCGGGCAGCTTCTGGGGCGCACCTGCGAGCGAGCGCGCGCTCACCGGCCTGACCGATGAGATGTCGCCGGGCGATATTTCCGACCTGACGTTGAATGACACGGTTGCGTTTCGCGTGCGTTTCAGGGGGCCGCTGCCGCCACCCGCGCAGCGCTACTGGCGCGGCCCGGTGTTGACCGAGTTCGACGGCTACACCTGGTCGCGCGGCGAGAGCCAGTTCTATTTCCGTCCGCGCGTTCGCCATCTCGGAATACCCGTCGATTACACGGTCACGCTCGAACCGACCGGTCAGCGGATGCTGTTTGCACTCGACATGGTCCAGCAATGGCCGGCAGCAATGGCGCAGCAGACCTGGGACTACCAGCTGCGAACCAGGAGTCCCGTCAATTCCGTGCTGCAATACGACGCGCGCTCCTATCCGCGCTACCAGGCCGGCGTGCAGATTTCGCCGGCGCTGCGCCATCTGCACCTGCAATTGGCGACCGGCCGCAATCCACGCACCATCCAGCTGGCCCGGAGCATGCGCGCAACCGCAGGCAGTGACCGCGAATTCACCCGGTCGGTGCTCGCGATGTTCCACGACCAGGAGTTCTACTACACGCTGACACCGCCTTGTCTCGAGCGCGATTCGGTAGACGACTTCCTGTTCAACACGCGCCAGGGTTTCTGCGGGCATTTTGCATCCGCATTCACGATGATGATGCGCGCCGCCGGTATTCCGGCCAGGGTCGTCGGCGGCTACCAGGGCGGCGACTGGAATCCAATCGGCGGCTACCTGATCCTGCGCCAGTCGCATGCGCATGCCTGGTCGGAAGTCTGGCTTCCTGATTCCGGCTGGACGCGCATCGACCCGACCGCCGCGGTCGCGCCGGAACGCATCGAGCGCGGTCTCGAAGCCACATTGTCCGGCGACGGATTGCTGCAGGGCCTCGGGCGCGACTTCGGGCTGCTGTGGCAGGCGGGCATGATCTGGGACAACGTTAATGCGCGCTGGAACGACTGGGTCGTGCAGTTCAACCGCTTGCGGCAGGAGGAACTGCTGCGCGCTTTCGGCTTCGACGAGCCGGACTGGCAGGACCTGGCGCTCGTCCTGGGTGTCGGGCTTGCCGTGATGCTCGCATTGCTTTCCGGCTGGCTGGCCTGGGAATACCGGCCGCGGCGCGCGGATCCGGTGACCGCAAGTTACCGGCGTTTTGCACGGCGGCTGGCGCGCCGGGGCGTCGAACGCGCGCCGCATGAGGCGCCGCGCGACTTCGCGATCCGCGTGCGCCGCCTGCGTCCGGACCTCGGCTCGGCGGCGTCCGCAATCACCGAGTTGTACTTGAGGCTACGCTACATGCCGGCGCACAGCTCGCGGGCTCTCACGCTGCTGCGCGGGCTGGTCCGGCGCTGCCATCCCTGAAGCCGCTTCAGGACTCGCTGCGCGACTTCCAGAGCAGCGCGGCACCGCCTGCGAATAGCACGATCACCGACAGGATGCCGGCACGCGGGCTGCCAGTCAGCAGCGCGGTGACGCCAACCAACAGCGGGCCGAGCACTGCCGCGAACTTTCCCATCATGTTGTAGAAACCGAAAAACTCGCCCTGCTTGCCGGGCGGCACGAGCGAGGCGAAGTAAGAGCGCGACAGTGACTGGATTCCGCCCTGCACGAGCCCGATCACGACGGCTAGCAGGTAAAAGTCGCCGATGCTGTTCATCCAGTAGGCGGCCACTGTGCCCACCGAATAGATCGTGATCGCAATGAAAATTCCGTTGCGGGCGCCAATGCGTCCGCCGAGCCAGCCAAATGCCAGTGCGGCGGGAAATGCGACGAATTGCGTGACCAGCAGCGCGACGATCAGGCTCTGCTGCGGAAAGCCCAGCGAGAGCCCGAAGTCCACTGCCATCTTGATGATGGTGTTGACTCCGTCGATATACATCCAGTAGGCGAGCAGGAACCACACCAGCGGCCGCAACTGGCGTACCGCGCCGATGGTCGCGCGCAATTCACGCCAGCCTTCACGAGCAGCGGATGCGATTGGGAGCGGTCGTGCCGGCTTCTGCTCGCGGACCCACATCAGGGTCGGGATCGAAAACAGCAGCCACCAGCCACCCACCATCGGATACGAGAGTCGCACCGCCTCCGCCGCACCCGTAAGCCCGAACGAACCGGGACTCGAGACCATTGCTACATTCAGCAGCAGCATCAGCCCGCCACCGGCGTATCCCAGCGAGTAGCCGTAGGACGAGACGAAGTCATATTCACCGGCGTCCGCAACATCGACGAGCAGTGAGTCGTTGAATGTCACACCGCCGGCAAACCCGATTCCGGCCGCCGCGTACACGAGCGCCGCGGCGACCCAGTCGCCCTGCTGCACCCAGTAGAGTCCGGCCGTCATCGCGGCGCCCACCAACGTGAAAAATGCAAGCATGCGCAGCCGCGCTCCGCCACGATCGGCCATCGCACCGAGCAGCGGCGCCAGCAGCGCGATCAGGAAACTGCCGGCGCCATTGGCGAGACCGAGCCGGAAAGTGCTGACCGTGGCCTCAACATCCACGCTCCAGTACTGCTTGAAGAAAATCGGGAAGAACCCCGCCATCACCGTTGTTGCGAACGCCGAGTTGGCCCAGTCGTACAGGGCCCAGGCGACGACCGGTCGCCTGGTAAGCGCACTGTTCACGCAGCCACCGCAAGGTGCTCGCGTGTTTCGAGGAATGAAACGTCGGGCCAGCGCTCGACGGTCAGCTCCAGGTTGATGCGAGTCGGGGCCAGGTAGACCAGCAGGCCCGCGTGATCAAGCGCCAGATGCTCATGGCAGCGCTCCCGGAACTGCTTTTCCTTGCCTGGATCCTGGAAGTCGATCCAGCGCGCGGTCGCGACATTGACCGGTTCGAATGTGCAGTTCACGCCGTACTCGTCAGCGAGCCGGAATGCGACCACGTCGAATTGCAGCGGGCCGATCGCACCCAGGATCAGGTCGTTGTTGCGCATCGGCCGAAACAGCTGCGTTGCGCCCTCCTCGCAAAGCTGATCAAGACCCTTCTGCAACGCCTTGACGCGCAGCGGATCCCTGAGTACGGCACGCCGGAATATTTCCGGTGCAAAATTCGGGATGCCGGTGAATGTGAGCGCCTCGCCCTCCGTGAATGTATCGCCGATATTGATCGTGCCGTGGTTGTGCAGGCCGATGATATCGCCGGCCCAGGCTTCTTCGGCCTGTTGCCGGTCAGCCGCCATGAAGGTCATCGCATCCCCGATTCGCACCTCCTTGCCGAGACGCACGTGATGAAGCCGCATGCCACGCTGGTAGCGGCCCGAGCAGATGCGCATGAACGCGATACGATCGCGATGGGCCGGATCCATGTTGGCCTGGATCTTGAAGACAAAGCCGGTGAGCGCCGACTCTTCACCCCGCACCACGCGTGTCGTGGTCTGGCGCGACCGGGGAGCGGGCGCATTCTCGACGAAGGAGCCGAGCAGCTCCTCGACGCCGAAATTGCCGATCGCCGAGCCGAAATGCACCGGTGTCTGCCGGCCCGCCAGGTATTCGGCGACGTCAAAAGGCGGCATCGCGCCACGCACCAGTTCCGCCTCTTCGCGAAACGCCTGCGCGGCATCGCCGAGCAGCGCACCCGCCTCGCTGCTGGCAAGTCCTTCGATGGTCAGGTTTCTGCCTACCCGCCCGCTGCGCGCGCCGTCGTAAACATAGATCCGATCCTGCGGGCAATGATAGATGCCGCGCAACTCGCGGCCCATTCCGATCGGCCAGGTCACCGGCGTGCAGGTGATGCCCAGCACGCGCTCGATCTCGTCCAGCAGCTCGACAGGCGGGCGGCCGTCGCGATCGAGCTTGTTGATGAAGGTCATGATCGGCGTATCGCGCAGCCGGCAGACCTCCATCAGCTTGATCGTGCGTTCCTCGACACCCTTGGCGCAGTCGATGACCATCAGCGCCGAATCGACCGCCGTCAGCGTGCGGTAGGTGTCTTCAGAGAAATCCTCGTGCCCCGGCGTGTCGAGCAGATTGATGATGCAATCGCGGTAGGGGAACTGCATGACGGATGAGGTCACGGAAATTCCGCGCTCCTGTTCCAGGCGCATCCAGTCCGAGGTCGCGTGGCGCGCAGCCTTGCGGCCCTTGACCGCGCCCGCCATCTGGATCGCACCGCCGAACAACAGGAGCTTTTCGGTCAGCGTCGTCTTGCCCGCATCCGGATGCGAGATGATCGCGAAGGTGCGGCGGCGTGAAATCTCGTCGGGCAGTGCGCTCATCAGGCGTCGCGCAGCGCGCCGAGTTCGAGCCGGTGGACCATGGCATCCTCGCGACCTCCATGCGCCTGGTAGTAGCCGCGCCTCTGGCCCACACATTCGAATCCGATCTCGTGATACAGGGCAATAGCTCCTTTGTTCGAGCGCCGCACCTCGAGGAATGCGTCCCGGATACCGCGGTCGCGCGCGTGGCGCAGCATGTCCAGCAGCAACTCACGCCCGATGCCGCGCCGGCGTAGTCCCTGCTCAACGCAGAGATTCAGGACATGCGCCTCGCCCGCGCCCATCGAAAGCACCGAGTAGCCAGCAACGCCCCCCGGCGTGTCGACGACCACACAATGGTAGCCGACGCGCAGGCAGTCGCTGAATATCTGGTCACTCCACGGGAATGCGTAGGACGCGCGTTCGAGCGCTGCCACCTGCGCAAGGTCGGCCTGCGTCATCGGCCGGAACCGCCACGCGAGTTCTGCGAATGAGTTACGCGCCGTCGCCACTGGCCAACACTCCCATTGCGAGCTTCAGGTCTTCCCATGACTTGCGCTTCTCGGTCGGCGAGCGCAGCAGGTACGCCGGGTGATAGGTCACGACCACCGGTGTGTCGCCGAGCCGGTGGATTCGGCCACGCATCCGCACAAGCGGGTCATCACGTTCGAGCAGGCGCTGCGCCGCGATGCGGCCGACGCAGAGAATAACGGTGGGATTCACCAACTCGATCTGGCGCAGCAGATAGGGCAGGCAACGATCGGTTTCCTCAGTGGCAGGATCGCGATTGTTGGGCGGCCGGCATTTCAGGACATTCGCGATATAGACCTGCTCGCGCGAAAACCCGGCTGCCTTCAGCATCGAATTCAGCAGCTGGCCGGCGCGGCCGACAAAGGGCTCGCCCTGGCGGTCCTCGTCGGCGCCGGGCGCCTCGCCAATCACCATCAGCCGCGCCCCGACATCCCCCGTGCCGAACACGGTCTGCGTGCGTGTCGCGCACAACCCGCACAGCGTGCATTCGCGCACCGTCGCGGCGAGCGCGGTCCAGTCCATCAAGGCCGGCGCTGCGGTCGCGGGCGCCTGCGCTGCCGCTGCGCCGGCCGGCCCGCGACGCGGCACATAGGCCGTCACACCCAGCGCTTCCAGCGCCGAACTGCGTCGCGCATCCATCGGCTCAGCCGTTCTCGCCGGAACCGCTGGTAACGCGCGGCCGCTTGCGAATCTTGAGCCAGGTCCAGCCGATCGGGCCGGACAGCGCAAAACCGCTGAACAGCACGAACAGGACGACCGGCGGATCGATCGCGATCAGCGCGATGACGAGTGGCACGAGCAGGAACTTCGAATAGCGAACGCGCTCGCCGGCCGCCCGGTCCTTGAAGCTGCGGTAGGGGAACCGGCTGACCATCAGGATCGCCACCAGCACCGTGATCACGAATGCGAGTATCAGGCCCGGCAGGCCAGTCACGTCGAATCCGAGCAGCCCGCTCGCTTCGTACTTGAATGCAAGCCCGATGAATGCAGCGACGACCGCTGCGCCCGATGGACTTGGCAGGCCCTCGAAGTAACGCTTGTCCTGCGATGCGGAGCGGGCATTGAAGCGCGCGAGCCGCATGGCCGTGGCAGCCGCGAAGAAAAACGCGGCGATCCAGCCGAAACGGCCCCAGGCTGCGCCGTACTCCGCGATGCGGGCGACACCCCACTGGTAACAGACGACCGCGGGCGCCACCCCGAATGCAACCATGTCGGCCAGGCTGTCGAACTCCTTGCCAAAGATCGTCTCGGTGCCCGTCAGGCGCGCCACGCGTCCGTCGAGCCCGTCAAAGATCATCGCCACGAATATGGCGATGGAGGCGCGCTCAAAATTGCCGTCGATCGCGGCGATGATCGCGTAGAAGCCGCCGAACAGGCAGAGCGTCGTCAACAGATTTGGCAGCAGGTAGATACCGCGGCGCGGGCGTAACTCGTTCTGGTCCACTTTCATGCGGATGCCGTGGCAAGGCCGGGGGGCAGCGCCTAAGATACCGCGCTTTGAGGCCGGCGGCACTGGCCGCGCCAAAGGTGATCCATGCGCCTGTCCTTGTACCCGATCCAGAACCTGAAGGAAGTCCCGGCTGACGCCGAGGTGGTAAGCCACCAGCTGATGCTGCGTGCCGGGCTGATCAGGCGTGTTGCAGCCGGCCTGTATACCTGGCTGCCCATGGGGCTGCGCGTGCTACGCAAGGTCGAGCGCATCATCCGCGAGGAAATGGACCGCTCCGGCGCATTCGAATTGTCCATGCCGGTCGCCCAGCCGGCCGAGTTGTGGATCGAGTCACGCCGCTGGGACAAGTTTGGTCCCGAGTTGCTGCGTTTCAAGGACCGTCACGATCGCGACATGGTGCTCGGCCCGACGCACGAGGAAATAATCACCGACCATGCGCGCCGCGAGCTGAAGAGCTACCGGCAGTTGCCGGTCAACTTCTACCAGATCCAGACCAAGTTTCGCGACGAGATCCGCCCGCGCTTCGGCGTGATGCGCGCGCGTGAATTCATCATGAAAGACGCCTACAGCTTCCATGCCGACGAAGCCTCGCTCGCCGACGGGTATCGCCGGATGTACGAAGCCTACAGCGCGATCTTCACGCGGCTGAAATTGCGCTTTCGTGCCGTGCACGCCGATTCCGGTGCGATCGGCGGCAGCGCTTCGCAGGAATTCCATGTGCTCGCGGCATCCGGCGAGGATGCGATCGTCTTCTCGGATACCGGAGACTACGCGGCGAATCTGGAGCTCGCCGAAGCCCCTGCGCCACTTGAGCCGCGCCCGGCTGCAGCGGCAAAGCTTGCAGAGGTCGCGACCCCGGGCGCGCGCACGATTGCAGATGTCTCGAAGCTCCTGGGCATCGCGCCTGCACAAATGCTCAAGACGCTCGTGGTGGAGGCCGCGGACGGCGGTCTCATCGCTTTGTTGGTGCGTGGCGATCACGATCTGAACGCACTCAAGGCCCAGAAACAGACGGGCGTCGCCGCGCCGCTGCGGATGGCAGATGCCGCGCGCATTGCCTCGTTCGTGGGTTGCGAACCGGGCTCCCTCGGTCCAGTTGGCCTGCGACTGCCGGTGATCGTCGACCGTTCCGCAGCGGCACTCGCGGATTTCACCTGCGGCGCAAACCACGCCGACGCGCACCTGACCGGTGTCAATTGGGGCCGCGACCTGCCCGAGCCGGTGATTGCTGACCTGCGCAATGTGATCGACGGCGATGCGGCCCCGGGTGGCCGCGGAAAGCTTACGGTCGCGCGTGGCATCGAAGTCGGTCACATTTTCCAGCTCGGACGCAAGTACAGCGAGGCAATGGGCGCTACCGTGCTCGACGAACAGGGCAGGAACATCGCCATGCACATGGGCTGTTACGGGATCGGCGTCACGCGAATCGTCGCGGCCGCGATCGAGCAGAATCACGACGAGCACGGCATCGTCTGGCCCGCTCCGCTCGCGCCATTTCAGGTCGTCCTGGTCGCACTCAACTGGGCGAAGTCGGAGCGCGTGCGCGATGCGAGCGAACTCCTTTACCGGGACCTGATCAGAGCCGGCATCGAAGTCCTGCTCGACGACCGCGACGCGCGCCCCGGCGTGAAGTTCGCGGACGCGGAACTGGTCGGCATCCCGCATCGGATCGTCGTCTCGGAGCGCGGTCTCGATGCGGGCCGCCTCGAATACCAGCACCGGCGCGCAAGCGAGAACGAGGAGATTCCGATGCCGGAGGCCGTGACTTTCATCACTGCGCGGCTCGAGGCGGAACGCTGAAAAGCTAGACTGACATGGCCAGTATCACTTTCCTGGCACCGCTCCTGATCGCCGGCATCACGATCGCGCAGTCATCATATGCGGATGGCCAGCGCGATCCCGGACTGCGCCAGGTCATCGCAGCCGCGATCAGCGGCAAGCCATGTTTCGAGGACAAGTACGACGACGTCGTCTGGTACGCAGTGATGCAACCGCGCGTCGAGCATCGCCTGCGCCAGAAACCTGCGGACCTGCGACTTGGCGACGACGTCGGCGCAGCCGCGCAGCGGATTCTGCGCGCCGTGCATTGCGAGTCGAGCAAGCAGTCAATGCTGCGCGACAGGCCGCAACTCGTGCTCGCCGTGATTGACGTCGAGAGTTCGTTCGATCCGTTTGCCGTTTCTTCGGCGGGCGCGGTCGGCATGATGCAGGTCATGCCGTTCTGGCCACGCGAACTCGGCCTCACCACGCGCGACCTGCTGGATGTCGAAATGAACATCCGCATGGGCAGCAGCAGCCTCGCCTATTACCTGGAGCGCGAACGCGGCGACTACCGGCGCGCGCTCGCACGCTACAACGGCAGCCTCGGACGACGAACCTATCCGGACCTCGTTTTGAGCAGGCTGCAGTCGCGCTGGCAGCGCTAACCTGACGTGAATCCCGGTGGCCATTCCATCATCGCCGGTTCGATGATCTCGATTTCTACGGATGTAACACGCGCCATCGAGGGGCCGGTGTGCAGCCATGCGACGAGTTGGTCGAGTGCGGCGCCAGCACCTGCCGCCAGCACCAGTACGCTGCCATCCGGCTCATTGCTTACGTGACCACAGAGCGCAAGCGATCGCGCACAATCCACCGTGCTCGCGCGGAAGTACACTCCCTGCACGCGACCCCTGACCCGGATTCGTCGCGCTGCGAGCAGAACTGATCTAGAATTCACTGGTTGAAACGACTGTAAGTATCTAAGACCCTTGATAAAATCCTAGCATAAGCAGGAGCGCATGACCGACATTCTCGTGCTGTTCTATTCACGCGGTGGCACGACCGCTGAGCTTGCGCGCCAGGTTGCACGCGGTGTGGACGCGGTCGCAGGCGCGCGGGCGCGGCTTCGTACCGTGCCTCCCATGACCGCTCCCGGCGCACCCTCGAATCCGGCGGCAGTGCCGCAGGAAGGTGCGCCCCATGCAAGCCACGACGATCTGCGTGAATGCGCGGGCCTCCTGCTCGGAAGCCCGGTGCGCTTTGGCAACATGGCCGCGCCATTGATGGCTTTCTTCGACGGGACGTCGAGTCTGTGGTTGACGGGCGTGCTCGCCGGCAAGCCGGCCGGCGCTTTCACTTCGGGCAGCACGATGCATGGCGGCCAGGAGACGACGCCATTGTCCATGCTCCTGCCATTGCTGCATCACGGCATGCTGATCGTTGGCCTGCCATTCACGGAACCCGCATTGGCGTCGACAACCGGCGGCGGCACGCCTTACGGCGCGAGCCGCGTGGTGCCCAATGGAACCCGGCCGGCGCTGACTGACGCGGAGCGACAACTCGCCCAGGCTCTCGGCCGGCGCGTGGCCGAAATTGCAGTGCGGCTCGCCGCGCCAGCGTGACCAGCATTGAGCGCGCGGTGCGGATGCGCCGCCTTGTGATTGGCGTGTGGACGCTGCTGCTCCTTTCAATTGTTGTGTGGCCATTCACTGGCGGCGGCATCGGCCCGGCCACGACCGCGATCGCGTTGTTGCCGCTGTTCCTGCCGCTGCCCGGTCTGGTACTCGGGCGACGCCGGACCCTGCAATGGTCGCCGCTGACATTGGGGCCGGCGCTTGCACTTGCGCTGACGGAGATCCTCGTGAATGCGCCGGCCCGCACGACTGCGATATTGACGCTCGCACTGATACTTGCGGCGTTCGCATGCAACATCGCCGCATTGCGCGTCAGTCCCCGGAGCGGCTAGTCGGAGCGCTCGAGCACCTGCCGCACGAATGGCACGGTCAGTCGCCGTTGTGCAGCCAGCGCTTCAGTATCGAGAGCATCCAGCAACCGGCATAGCGCAGCGAAATCGCGCGGCGCCCTGCGTATCAGGTACATCAAGGTTTCATCCGGCAATTCGAGACCCCGGTGCGCGGCGCGGCGCCGCAATGCAAGACCCTGATCGCGCTCCGCAAGCGGCTGCAGGCGGTGAACCACGCAGGCTGACAATCGCGACCCGAGATCCGGCAGCGCGAAGGCAACGCCGGCCGGCGGCATCTGCGCCGAGCAGGCGAGCCGGCCTCCCAGTTCGAGAAGTTCGTTGTAGAGCGTGAACAAGGCCCGTTCCCAGGCGGGTTGGCCTGCAATCATGTCGATATCGTCGAGCGCGACAAGATCGACGCGCTCGAGACCCGCGAGCAGGCCAGGATCCATGTCCTTCGACGTGCACAATGGCAGGTAGGCGGAGGTCAGGCCGCGCTGACCTGCCAGGGCGCAACTGGCCTGCAACAGATGGGTCTTGCCGACACCGGGTGCCCCGAGCAGCCACAACGGCGCCTGACGGGCCCCGCACACAAGCTGAGTAAGGCCCGCCACGGCCGCGCCATTCGCGCCTTCGTGGTAGGTTTCGAAGCGCAGTGAGACTCCGAGCTGGACACCGAGTGGCAGTTGCCGCACGCGATCACACGGCGGGGCGGCGCGCATGGCTGACCGCAATCGCCTTGCGCATGTAAATGCGGATGTAATCCACGCCACTGACGACGGTGGTCACGAAGACCATGGCACCCAGCGCGATGATCAGCCACTCCGGTACGGCGGGATAGGCCGCACCCCCGACTACGCAAATCACGAACAGCAGCTGGACCAGCGTGTTGAGCTTGCTTGGCATGGTCGGGCGTCCCTCCACGGGGCCGAACATCTCCTTGTACACCCAGGCGCCGACTCCGATGATCACGTCGCGCCCGACCGCGACCGCGGCGAGCCACAGGGGAATCAGTCCGAGCCAGGTCAGCGTGCTGAACACGCTGACCAGCAGCAGCTTATCCGCCACCGGGTCGAGCACCTTGCCGAGTTCAGTGGCCCAGTTGAATGTCTTCGCGAGATAACCGTCGAGGGCGTCCGACACCGCGGCGACGCCGAAGAGGACCAATGTCGCCCCATACTGACCTTCGGCAAGCAGCCACACGATCGGCACGGCGAGCACCATGCGCAGCACGCAAATCACATTGGGAATCGTCGCCAGATTCATGGTGCCAACGCGAAGATCATTCGCGTCTCATCGACCGGGACCAACAGGCCCCCGCGCCGGATTGCCTGTCGCAAGGCATCGGGATCGCCGCGAACCGTCAGGGCGAATGACACAGCGTCCGGCGTCACCTCGTCGACCGCGACACCGCGCACCAGCGGCAGGCGTCCCAGGGCGCGCAGCGCAAGAGCATAGGCCTCAAGCGTGTCGATGCCCGTGACCGTCACCAGTTGTTCGACACGCTGGCCGGCATTACGCGAGGCATAGGCGTTCGCGTAACGGTCGGCAGCAAGTTCCGGGCCGGAATCCAGGTCGCCTCTTGTCTCTGCGGACAGGCCGGCAGACCAGAAAGTCCAGTCGACGATTTGCTGGCCGGCTGCCGTCACCACCGCGCGCCCGACCAGTACTCCGTCCGCGCCGTAGCGACGCGCCGCATTGACAAGTGGTTCTTGGTCGCCGTTCCAGACCTGCTGCAGGGCGCGGCCGAGATCATCGCCGGCACCCGGCCATGCGAGCGGTATTCCGCGACGTGCAGCGGCTCGCTCGACGCGTTGCTTGTCATCGCCGCCGCTTGCAACACCTGCCAGGCTACGCCGGCCGCCACGCTCGACCGCGAGCCATACCAGCGTTAACGGCCGGTCGGGCCCCCAGAATGGCAGGCCGGCGGCGTCGATCGCATTCTCGATCGTCGAACCGTCGAAGGTCACGACAAGCAGGTTGCCGGCTGCGCGTCGGAAACTCACGACATGCCTGCCGGCCTGAGCTACCAGTGGCGCCAGGCCTTCGAGATTGGCGGCATCGCGGCGGCCAGTCGCCCGAATAAGGATGTCGCGCATTGCATCGCGAAACGCAACCTGTTGGGCGGACTCACCCTGGCCGGTGACCGGCACGGTAATCGAGTACATATCGCCAAGGGATGCGGCATCGGCATGCTGCGCGAGTACCGCGATTGCCAGTGCAGCGAGCCAACGTCTCGTACGGTTCATCATTACAATAGTACACCGCCCCGGCAAACGGGCCCTTCCCCGCAGAGCCTGATCCGGACCGATGACCTCACGCCCACCGCTTACATACCGGGATGCCGGCGTCGATATCGATGCAGGCGCAGCGCTGGTCGAAAGGATCAAGCCGCATGTCGCGCGTACGCTCCGGCCTGAGGTACTCGCAGGCGTCGGCGGATTCGGCGCGATGATCGAGCTGCCTGTCGGCCGTTGGCGACAACCCGTGCTGGTTGCCGGCACGGACGGTGTCGGCACCAAGCTTCGGCTCGCGATCGACACCGGCCGTCATGATGGTGTCGGCCAGGACCTGGTCGCGATGTGCGCCAATGATGTCGTGGTGCAGGGTGCCGAACCGCTGTTCTTCCTCGATTACTACGCGACCGGCCGCTTGTCGGTCGACGTCGCGGCGCGGGTCATCGCCGGTATCGCGTCGGGCTGCCAGCTCGCGGGCTGCGCGCTGGTCGGAGGCGAGACCGCCGAGATGCCCGGCATGTACCGAGGCGAGGACTACGATCTCGCCGGATTTTGCGTCGGCGTGGTGGAGAAAGATCGGATCGTCGACGGCTCGCGCACTCGCGCCGGCGATGCGGTCATCGGGCTCGCTTCCTCCGGGCCGCACTCCAACGGCTTTTCGCTGATTCGCCGTCTGATAACGGACACCGGGGCCGATGCCGATACGCGCATCAGCGGCGCGCTGCTGTTCGACCTCCTGATGGAGCCGACGCGGATCTATGTGAAATCCCTGTTGCGGCTGCTGCAATCGGCCGATGTGCATGCGATCGCGCACATCACTGGCGGGGGTCTCACGGACAACATCCCGCGGGTACTGCCACAAGGGCTCGGTGTTCGCCTCGACCCGTGTGCCTGGCGGCGCGAACCGGTCTGGCATTGGATCCAGCAGAGCGGCGCGATTACCGATGCCGAGATGCACCGTACCTTCAATTGTGGCATCGGCATGGTCGTGCTCGTGCCGCCGGAAGCAGTCGACACCGCCATCACGCTGCTGGGCTCATGCGGCGAACATGTCGCGGTCATCGGTGAAGCCTGCCCGGGAGAGGGCGTTCGGATCGGGTGATGGAACGCACGCTGCCATTTGCCGTGCTGATCTCGGGGCGCGGCTCCAACATGCTCGCGCTCGCGAGAGCCGTGACTGAAGGCCGGATTGCCGGACGCATGGTGACAGTCATCAGCGACCAGCCGGGTGCCGCGGGACTCGTTGAAGCGCGCCGTCTGGGTCTCGCCGCCGAAGTCGTCGACGCCGGGCCAGGCACCGATCGCCCGGCACTGGGTCAGCGCTTGACGGAGATCCTCAAACAGCACGGCGCGGAACTCGTCGTGCTGGCGGGCTTCATGCGAATTCTCGATAGCGGTTTCGTGCAGCGCTGGCGGGGTTGCCTGCTGAATATCCACCCTTCCCTGCTCCCGGCTCACCGCGGCTTGCATACCCACCGCCGGGTCCTCGCGGCAGGCGACCCGCAGCACGGCTGCACGGTCCACTTCGTGACCGAAGAACTCGACGCGGGCCCCGCGATCATGCAGGGTCGATTTGCCGTGGGTTCCGGTGACACCGAGGAGTCGCTTTCAGCGCGCGTTCAGCAGCTCGAGCACATCATTTATCCGCGTGCGGTAGGCTGGTTCGCCGCCGGGCGCCTGGGGTGGAAGGACGGCGCGGCCATGCTCGACGGCCGGCCACTCACGACAGCAGTCATCGAGGATGTGCAATGAGGATTGTGGCAATCGTGACGCTGGCGGCAATTGCCGCAGTCAACGCGCATTCCGCCCTCGCGGAAGAGCCGCGGCTGGCGCCATTCATCGCGGATTACAATGTCAAGTACGGCAGCCGGTCCGTCGGCACGAGCCGCACGGAGCTGCGCCGCGCGGCCCTGCCGGGCCAGTGGCTCATTGAATCGCGCTCAACGCCGAGCGGACTCGCCCGCCTGATCGCAGGTGGCACCCTCGTGCAGCGTTCGACCTTCCAGCTCGAAGCCGACGGCATACGACCCCTGAGCTACCGATTCGACGACGGCATGAAGTGGTCCAAGAAGGAAGTCTCGCTCGACTTTGACTGGGCTTCCGGCCGAGTGAAGGGCGTTTCCGAGGGCGAGCCCGTCGACATCGTGGTGGAACCCGGCTTGCAGGATGCGGCATCGATACAGGCGTTCGTGTTGCAGGGCCTTAACAGCGGCATCGAACCCGGCTTGATCGCGATGATTGAGAAGAACCGCATCAAGTATTACCGCTACACGCTGTTGAGGCGCGAGCGCCTCAAGACGGCGCTGGGCGATTTCGACACGCTCGTCTACCGCAGCGCCCGCGACGGCAAGGCGCGCGAAACCCTGTTGTGGTACGCGCCGGCGCTTGGCAACGTGACCGTGCAGGCTGAGCAACGCGAAGATGGCAAGCAACTGTTCCAGACCTACATCAAGGGCTACC
>SHZN01000119.1 GCA_009692245.1 Gammaproteobacteria bacterium | reverse complement strand
CGTGGCAGGTCGGTCGGGAGAATTCGTGACCGATGGCAAGCTCACCCTGACCGGCGGTCAGGCCTATAGCGATCCGGTCTTCCTGGACTTCGGCGTGCATCGAATGAGCGTGGATTTCTCCGGCCTGCTGTCGTCGGACGCATCACATTTTGTCGCACACGAGTTTTCACTGGTGCATGACGGAGTCGCTTTGGTATCCGGATCGGCGACGCTTGATCTCCTCGGCGAGATCATGCTGCAGGATGCGAAGCTCGCCATCCCGGATCTCGATCTCGCGAATGCGCTGCCTGCCTATGTACAGCCGTACCTGACCGGGACTTCGCTGAAGGATCTCGAGGGCCTCGGGCATGTCCACGGAGAGGTGGATGTCGCCGCCGGCCTGCCGACCCGGGCGGTACTGACATTCGAGGGCGTCACGCTCGACAGCCAGACCGGCTCGCTGTCGGTCAATGGGCTCGGCGGAACGCTCAACTGGTTCGACGATTCGTTGCACAGCGAGCTTGCGGGGCAGATCGACGACGATTCGTTCCGCTCGAGCATGACCTGGGAGTCGGCAAGTCTCTGGGGCATCGAGATCGGCGCTGCTGAAATTCCCTTCACGACCACCGGTCGCAACTTCCGGCTGCTGGAGCCGGAGTTGCTTCCGATATTCGATGGCGGGCTCGCGATCAAGACACTGCGCGTGCGCCACGCCGGCACGGACCAGATGTACCTGCGATTCGATGCCGAGGTACGCCCGATCAGCGTTGCTCTGCTCGGCCGCGCGCTGGGCTGGCCGGAATTTTCCGGCACCCTTTCCGGCAGCATTCCGGACCTCCAGTTATCTCAGGGAGTCGTGACGCTCGGCGGCAATCTCGAGGCTTCCGTGTTCGACGGCCATATCGTCGTTCGCGACCTGCAGCTGCGTGATCCGCTCGGCAAGTTTCCGCGCCTGCACGCAAGCATCGACGTGGAAAACCTCGACCTGGAGCTGGTCACCAACACGTTTTCATTCGGCATGATCACCGGGCGCCTGTCCGGGCAGGTCAAGGATTTCGAGACATTCGACTGGATGCCAGAGGCATTCGATGCGCGCTTCCATACACCGCCGGGCGACAAGTCAAAGCACCGGATCAGCCAACGCGCGGTGACCAACCTGTCGAGCATGGGCGGCGGCAGCGGTGGCGGAGTCGCAGCTGCGCTGCAGGGCGGATTCCTGAAATTCTTCGACAGCTTCGGTTACGACCGGCTCGGTCTCAGCTGCAAGCTCGCAAACGACGTCTGCACGATGCGCGGCGTGGAGAGCGCCCCGGGCGGTTATTACATCGTCAAGGGCTCGGGCCTGCCGCGCATCAATGTGGTCGGCAGCCAGTCGCGCGTCGCCTGGACCCGGCTGGTGCGGCAAATGGGGGCGATCATGGAGTCCGAGATCGTCGTCGAGTGAAGCCGGCTGTTGCGCTAGAATCGGTTCAGGATACGTTCAGCCGCCGGCCGCGAACATGGCTCATGACCGGCGTGGAAATTGAAGGAGGAATTGCCATGATTCGCTGGATCGCCACTGGCATCGCCACCGGCTGCCTGACACTCGCCGCCTGCGTGACGATTAATGTCTATTTCCCCGCCGCCGCGGCCGAGGAAGCGGCTGACCGCATCATTGAGGAAGTCTGGGGTCCGGATACGGTCGCCGCGCCTGAATCGAAAGAACAGTCATCACTGGGCGCGCCCGCGGTCGGGCTGATGCTTGCGGCCTTGCGTGGAACGCTCGACTTTGTCGTGCCCGCCGCCGAGGCGCAGGCCGATATTGACATTTCGAGCCCCGCAATTCGTGCATTGACCGCGTCGATGAAGGCTCGTGCCGCCGACCTGGTGCCATTCTTCGACTCAGGCGCCATCGGCCTGACCTCGGATGGCCTGGTGGAGCAGCGCGACGCCAATCTGGTGGCCCTTGCGGACCGCACCCGCGCGCGCAAGCTGGTCAGCGACGAAAATGCGGACCGCAACGCGCTCTACAGCGAAATCGCGAACGAGAATGGCCACCCGGATTGGGAATCCAATATTCGCAGTACCTTTGCCGAGCGCTGGATCGCGAATGCCCATGCCGGCTGGTATTACAAGAAAGGCAGCGGCGACTGGGCAAAGAAGTGACCCATGGCTCAGGCGCCGACAGCGGTACCTGAGCCTTCCGCTTCGATCAACTTCGGGCCCTCGTTCTTCGGGGCGTTGACCAGCCGGCTGACCTGCCAGGCCTGCAATTCCTTCGCTTCGTAAGGCCCGAGCGTCTTTGACAACGCGGCAGTGTCCGAAAAGGCGGGATCCATCCAGCGGTCCCAGGACTGCTCCGCCAGGACCACCGGCATGCGATCGTGGATCCTGCGTATGGACTCCGATGCCTCGGTCGTCACGATGGTGCAGGACTCGAGCAATTCCCCGCCCGCCGGATCCTTCCAGCGTTCCCAGAGGCCCGCGAATGCGATCGGGCGCGGATCGCGCAGCCGCACAAACCAGGGCTGTTTCCCGCCCGGCGCGGCCTGCCATTCGTACCAACCATCGGCGAGCACGAGACAGCGCCGGTGGCAGAATGCGTCACGATAGGCCGGCTTCTCCGCAACAGTCTCGGAACGCGCATTGATCATCCGGTTGCCGATCGCGCGCTCTTTCGCCCAGCGCGGCACGAGCCCCCAGTGCAGCATCACCAGGGTGCGCGATCCTTCCGCGGCGACACGCAGTGCCGGCACGGATTGAGTCGGTGCGATGTTGTAGCGCGGAGACAGCGCCGGCATCAGGTCCAGTGCGAATGTACGCTTGACGGCTTCGGCCGGTGAGAAGAACGCATAGCGCCCGCACACGATCATTACTCCCGGATGCCGGTGCCCCGGTTCATCAGCGTCACGACAACCGCAAACATCACTATTGCGGACACCGTCATGATCGCAAAGGCCAGCCCGATGTTCACGTCACTATTGCCGAGGAAACCATGGCGGAAAGCGCTGACCATGTAGAGGACCGGGTTCGCGCGCGACAGCGACTGCGCCCATTCCGGAAGCAGCGAGATCGAATAGAACACGCCGCCCAGGTAAGTCAACGGGGTCAACACGAAGGTCGGAAACCATGAAATCTGGTCGAAGCTCTTCGCAAATATCGCATTGAACAAGCCGCCGAGCGAAAACACGATCGCGGTCAGCAGCACCGAGGCGAGGATCAGCAATGGATGCTCCACCGGAATGCGCGTGAAGAACAGAGTGACGCCGGTGACGACCAGCCCGACCAGCAGGCCCCGCATGACGCCGCCTGAGACGTATCCCAGCACGAGCAGCCAGTTCGGCAGCGGTGCAACCAGCATTTCCTCGATGTGCTTGCCGAACTTGGCGCCGAAGAAGCTGGAGACAACGTTTCCGTAAGAATTGGTGATGACCGCCATCATGATCAGACCCGGCGCGATGTACTGCATGTAGTCGAAGCCGCCCATCTGCCCGATGCGGCTGCCAATCAGGCTGCCGAAGATGACGAAGTACAATGTCGCCGTCACCGTCGGCGGCACCAGGGTCTGGCCCCAGATCCGGATGATGCGGTTGAACTCGCGGCGCATGATGGTCTCGAAGCCGATCCGGCGGACCCGCGCCATCGAGGCTTCGCGACCACGCGCGCATTCTCCAGTCGTCGCCATGTCAGGTTCCACCGGCGCCGGCGGCGTCCTTGCTTTGGACGAGGTGCATGAACAGCTCCTCGAGGCGATTGACCTTGTTGCGCATGCTGACGACTTCTACGCCGCCCTGTGTCAAGCGGCTGAAAATGTCATTGAGGTTCTGCTCCTTCGAGACCTCGACCTCCAGCGTATGGTCGTCGGTCATGCGCGACACGTAGCCCGGCAGCGGCGGCAGTTCGGCGACTGCCTGGCGGAAGTTCATCACGAAGGTTTCCTGGTTCAGCGAGCGGATCACGGCCGCCATGCTGTCATTCTCGATGATGCGCCCGCCATCGATGATGGCGATGTTCCGGCACAGGCTCTCGGCCTCCTCCAGGTAATGCGTCGTCAGGATGATCGTGGTGCCCTGCCCGTTGATGCCGCGCAGGAATCCCCACATGCTGCGGCGGATTTCGATGTCCACACCCGCGGTCGGTTCGTCGAGTATCAGGAGCCGCGGCTCGTGCACCAGCGCGCGCGCGATCATCAGGCGCCGCTTCATGCCGCCTGACAGCGAGCGCGCGATCTGGTCGCGCTTGTCCCAGAGCTGGAGCTGGCGGAGGTAGCGTTCAGCACGCTCCAGCGCGAGGCGTCGCGGAATCCCGTAGAAACCCGCCTGGTTCACGACGATCGTGAACACCTTCTCGAACTGGTTGAAGTTGATTTCCTGCGGCACGAGCCCGATGCAGGACTTCGCATAGGAGAGTGCGCGGTCGATGTCGTAGCCGAATACCTCGACCGTGCCACCCGATTTCGTCACCAGCGACATGATGATGCCGATGATGGTCGTCTTGCCGGCTCCATTCGGGCCGAGCAGCGCAAAGAAATCGCCTTCCTGGACGTCGAGATCGATGCCGCGCAGCGCCTGCACACCATTGCGGTAGGTCTTGGTCAGGCCGCGGATCGAAAGCGCCTTCATGGGTCTCCGGGGATGCGGTGGAACGGGCTCGGACAGGCGCGAAGCGTATGCTGCGGCCCGATCCCCGGCAACCACCGCCGGTCAGGCGAGTGCGGCACGCCTCGGTCTGCGCTGCAGCGCTTGCGATCTGGCACTCTCGGCGCCCTGGATCTGCAATCCGAGTTGCTGCAGGACGCTGACCGCCTTGTCGTCCGGATGCGCGGCGCATCCCTCGAATTGCAGCCAGCAGCGGGCGCGCGAGCCGAAGCGCGCGGTCAGCGCAGGCGCAATCCGCCGCGCAAGGCCGTCGAATATCGCGACCGGAAGCGACGTCAATGCCGCGATTGTCGCGGGCGCCATGCCAAACATGAGTCGCGCGCCGGGTGCGCGTGTCTGCGCCAGGTGCCAGGCCAGCATGATCGCGGTACGCGTGAAAGCGACGATACGTTCATCGGCGACCAGGGCTGGCTGTGCATCCTGGACACCGCCTGCCGCGGCAATCTGGCTCTCCCAGAAACCGCCGTCATCGAAGCGCAGCTCAAAGAGCGCATAGGGCAGTCTTTCACAAAGTCGCTGCTGCGCCGCAGGATCGATCAATGCATCGACGGCTCGCGGCGGCAGACCCAAAATCAGCTTCAGCCGCCCCTCTTCCGCGAGTTCCGCGGCGAGATTCAGGAACGCGAGATTCATCGAGCACAAAGCTTTGCGGCTGGCTGTGTCCAGCAGCGTGCGTTCGGACCAGTCGGCGTGGCCTGCTGGCGGTGCCAGCGCGAGCGGTTGTTGGCGGTTCATGGCATTTCTCCCCGATGACGTGCCATTACGTTGGTGGCCGGCTCTTTAACCGGCTTCTGATTTGCTGGTAAAAAAATACCAGTCAATTAACATGAC
>SHZN01000118.1 GCA_009692245.1 Gammaproteobacteria bacterium | reverse complement strand
GGGCGAAGTGCTGGAAGGCCGCTACAAATACATAGAACGCATCGGCAAGGGCGCGTTCGGCACGGTGCTGCTGATGGAGGACACCGTCGTCGACGAACAGCTGATTCTCAAGTTCCTGAATCCGGCTATTTCGCAGGACGAGGAAATGATGCAGCGCTTCGTCCACGAACTGCGCTACAGCCGCAAGATCACCCATCCAAATGTGATCCGCATCTACGACTTCCTGCACATCCGCGGCAACTACGCGATCTCGATGGAGTACTTTCCATCGCACACGCTGGGCGGCGAAGGCGCCGACGGCAAGCCAGTGGCGCTGCGCAGGGCGCTGCGCTTCGGCATGGACATCGCCAAGGGCATGTCTGTCGCCCACGGCGTCGGCATCGTGCACCGCGATCACCGCATCCGAGATGGGCATTCTGGTCATGGCGACCCTGCATACGAATGGTGCGGCGGCGACGGTTGACCGCATGGTCAACGCGTTTCCGCCCGACAAGCAGGGCCATGTGCGGACCATGTTGTCGACCTCGCTGCGCGGTGTCGTATCGCAGCAGCTGATCTCGCGCAAGGGTCCGCCGGGTCGCGTCGCGGCAATCGAAGTGATGATCAACATGCCCGCGGTCTCAAAGCCGATCCGCCAGGGCAAGATCGACCAGCTGGAAACCGCGATGCAGGCCGGCATTTCGCTCGGCATGCGCACGATGGACGTGGCAATCCAGCAGCTGCTGGATTCGGGACAGATCAGCGGCCGATCGGCCTACGAGAAGGCCATCAACAAGACCAAGTTCGAGGAAGGCAGGGAATTCGACTGACCGCAGCCTGAGGCATAATGTATGACTCATCCCCGGACCCGAGTCATGCCCCGCCGTATCCTCGTCACCAGCGCACTGCCCTACGCAAACGGGCCCACGCACCTCGGTCACATGACCGAGGCCGTGCAGACCGATATCTGGGTCCGCTTCATGAAACTGCGCGGGCACGATTGCGTGTACGTGTGCGCCGACGACACCCACGGCACGCCGATCATGCTGAAGGCCGCATCCGAGGGCGTCACGCCCGAGCAACTGATAACGCAGGTCGGCGCCGAGCGGCGCCGCGACTTCGCCGACTTCGGTATCGGATTCGACAATTATCACTCGACTCATTCGGAGGAGAATCGCCGGCTGACAGTGCGCATGTATGAGGCGCTCGTCGCTGCCGGCCACATCACACGTCGCATCGTGCGCCAGGCGTATGACGAAAAGGCGGGCATGTTCCTGCCGGATCGCTATGTCAAAGGCACCTGCCCGCGCTGCGCGACACCCGGCCAGTACGGCGACAGCTGCGAGCACTGCGGAGCGACCTACACGCCGTCCGATCTGATCGACCCGATGTCCGTCGTGTCCGGCACCACCCCAATCCAGCGCGAATCGGAGCACATCTTCTTCAAGCTCGGCGATTTCGAGCCGATGCTGCGCAAGTGGACTCGTTCCGGCAGCCTGCAGCCTGCGGCCGCCAACAAGCTCGACGAGTGGTTCGACGCGGGCCTGCGGGACTGGGACGTGTCGCGCGACGCGCCTTACTTCGGCATCGAAATTCCCGACGCGCCCGGAAAGTATTTCTACGTCTGGCTCGACGCGCCGGTCGGTTACATGGCCAGCTTCGAGAATCTCTGTGCGCGCAGCGGCCTGGTTTTCTACGATTACTGGGGCCCCGACAGCCAGGCCGAGCTCTATCACTTCATCGGCAAGGACATCCTGTACTTCCACTCGCTGTTCTGGCCGGCGACGCTCGAGGGCGCGGGATTCCGCAAGCCTACGATCGTGCACGCGCACGGTTTCCTGACGATTAATGGCGAAAAGATGTCGAAGTCGCGCGGCACCTTCGTCAGCGCAAGACGCTATCTCGACCTGCTGCCGCCGGAATACTTCCGCTACTTCCTGGCGGCGAAGCTGGGCCCGGGCCTCGACGATATCGACATGAATCTGGACGAATTCGCGACCCGGATCAACGCCGAACTGGTCGGCAAGCTGGTCAATATCGCGAGCCGCTGCGCGGGCTTCATCCATCGCAGTGATGGCGGCCGCCTCGCCCCGGCCCTGCCCGACCCGGGTCTCTATCGCGAGTTTGTCGAGGCCGCCGACCGGATCGCAGCCAGCTACGAAGCACGCGAATATGCGGCAGCGGTACGCGAGATCATGGCGCTCACCGACCGCGCAAATCTATACATCGACCAGCACAAGCCGTGGCTGGCGGCGAAGGATCCTGCCCGTGCAGCCGAAGTCCAGGCCACCTGCACCCAGGGACTCAACCTGTTCCGCGTGCTGATGACCTGCCTGAAACCCGTGATGCCGGCGATGGCAGGACGCGCCGAGGATTTTCTCGGCAAGCCGGTGACCTTCTGGAGCGATATCGCAGAACCGCTGCTCGACTCGGCCATAAAGGATTACCAGCCACTTGCGACACGCGTCGATCCGGCGCTGGTTCGCAAGCTGGTGGAGACACCAATGACGACAACCCAGGAAATCAGCGTGGAAGAATTCGCCCGCATCGACCTGCGAATTGCCCGCATCGAGTCGGCCGCCCTGGTCGAAGGTGCCGACCGGCTGCTCCAGCTGACTGTCGACCTCGGCGGGGAGCAGCGCACCGTCTTTGCAGGAATCCGCAGCTCCTACGAACCCGGCCAGCTGGTCGGGAGGCATGTGGTGGTAGTCGCGAATCTCAAGCCGCGCAAGCTGCGCTTCGGTGTCTCGCAGGCGATGGTCCTGGTCGCAGGCACCGAAGGCGGCGATGCGCTGTTCCTGCTGGGACCGGACCCAGGCGCCACAGCCGGCATGAAGGTCAGCTGAGTGCTGGCGGAGCGCATCGACGCGTTGCTGCCGCAGACTCAATGCCGGCGCTGCGGGTTTGACGGCTGCCGTCCGTATGCCGAGGCGCTGGCACGCGGTGAGAGCGCCCTGAATCGTTGCCCCCCCGGTGGGCGGGACGTGATCGCGCGCCTGGCCGCACTGCTGGGGCGGCCGGTGTTGCCGCTCGATCCGGACTGCGGCCACGAAGGCCCGCAGCTCGTCGCGTTGATCGACGAGGAGGCCTGCATCGGTTGCGCCAGGTGTCTCAACGATTGTCCGACTGACGCAATCGTCGGTGCGCGCAAGCGCATGCACACGGTCATCGCCCTGGACTGTTCCGGCTGTGAACTTTGCCTGCCCCTCTGCCCGGTCGACTGCATTGACATGGTCGAAGCGCCCGCCGCGCCTGAACGAGATACCCACCCGGCTCATTACCGGCGACTCTACGATTCGCGGCGGACGCGGCTTGCACGTGGGCAGGCTGAATGGCGCGACGCCCTGCGCGCCAGCCTGGCTCAAGATGGCGCGCCGGCGGATTGAGACGAAGCTGGACGCGGCCGCGCGGCGGCAACTGTTCGAACGGCTGCGCGCGGCCAATCCGCGGCCTTCGACCGAACTCGTCTACCGCTCGCCATTCCAGCTGCTCGTCTCAGTGATGTTGTCGGCGCAGGCCACGGACCGCAGCGTCAATCAGGCAACGAAACAGCTGTTTCGCGTCGCCGGCACACCCAAGGCCATGCTCGCGCTCGGTGAAGAGGGCGTTTCCAGCTACATCCGGACGATCGGGCTCTGGCGCGTCAAGGCACGCCATGTCATCGCCGCGAGCCGGCTCTTGATCGAGCGCCACCGCGGCCGCGTGCCACGCGAGCGGGAGGCGCTTGAGGCTCTGCCCGGGGTCGGGCGCAAGACCGCGAATGTGGTGCTGAACACGGCCTTTGGCGTCGCGACGATCGCGGTGGACACGCACATCTTTCGCGTGGCCAATCGCACCGGACTCGCGCCGGGTCGCACTGTTCGCGAGGTCGAGGATCGGTTGCTGGAAGCCGTGCCCGGGGAATTCCGCGCGAACGCGCATCATTGGCTGATCCTGCATGGTCGCTATGTCTGCAAGGCCCGCCGGCCCGCCTGCCCGGGCTGCCTGATCGCCGATCTGTGCCGCCACACCGGCAAGACGCCACCACCTTGATGCTTCCCCTGACTGGCAATGCGGGGCGCGTGGATCTCAGGCGGGTCTGGCTGCTCGCCTGGCAGAAGGCCCGCGAGCGGCTACCGTTGACGCCGCTGGAGGCCATGCTGGCCGACGTACTGCGATTGCACCCCGAGTATCAGGCCATGCTCGAGCATCCGGATGCGCTCGCGCGTGATTGGACGCCCGAGGGTGGCGAATCCAACCCATTTCTGCACATGGGACTGCATGTGGCGCTACGCGAAGGTATCGCGGCCGACCGGCCACCGGGGCTACGCAAATTGTATGACCAACTGCGGGGCTCCCAGGACCTGCATGCAGCCGATCACCTGCTGATGGAATGCCTGGCTGAGACTCTGTGGGAAGCCGAGCGCGCGGGTCTGCCGCCCGATGAATCGGCATTTCTCGCGCGTGCCCGTCGCGCGACAGGCTAATTGGTGCCGGGTCGCAAGTTCGACATTGCCGAACTTGCGACCCGGCACCAACTCAGGACTTCTTCGGAATGTAGAGATCGGTCAAGGTGCCTTCGAATGCTTCCGCGGCAAATGCGATCGTCTCCGACAGTGTCGGATGCGGGTGGATCGTGAGTCCGATGTCGGCGGCGTCCGCTCCCATTTCGATCGCGAGCGCAACCTCCGAGATTAGGTCACCCGCATTGCTGCCCACGATGCCACCACCGACGATGCGGTGACTTTCCACGTCGAACAGCAATTTCGTGAATCCCTCGTCGCGATTGAGCGCCAGCGAGCGGCCGCTGGCCATCCAGGGGAATAGTCCCTTGCCGAGCTTGCGGCCGAGAGCCTGCGCTTCGGTCTCGGTGATCCCGGCCCAGGCAATCTCCGGGTCCGTGAAGGCAACCGACGGAATCACCAGCGCATCGAATTCACGTTTGTGGCCGGCGATGACCTCGGCCGCCACCTTGCCCTCATGCGTCGCCTTGTGCGCCAGCATAGGCTGGCCGACGATGTCGCCAATCGCAAAAATATGGCGGACATTGGTTCGCTGCTGGCGATCCACGGCGATATAGCCGCGCCCATCGACCTCGACGCCCGCCGATTCGGTATTCAGCACGCGCCCGTTCGGCACCCGGCCGACCGCACACAGCACGCGATCGTAAATCTGCGGCGGTGGAGCGTCCTTTGCGTCGAAGCTGACCTTCATGCCCGGATCCTCGGCCTCGACACCCATCACGCGCGTGCCTGTCATGATCGACGCATAGCGCGAACGCAGGCGCTTTTCCAATGGGCGTACCAGATCGAGATCGCAGCCCGGTATCAATGTGTCGGTCAGTTCGACCACGCTGACCTTCGAACCGAGTGCGTTGTATACGCAGGCCATTTCCAGCCCGATGATTCCGCCACCGATGACCAGCAGCCGCGCGGGTACATCCTTGAGATCGAGCGCAGCAGTCGAATCCATGACGCGTGGGTCGGCTGGCAGTCCCG
>SHZN01000117.1 GCA_009692245.1 Gammaproteobacteria bacterium | reverse complement strand
GCCAATTGTTGCAGCGGGCCGGCGAGGATGTTGGCCAGCACCAGGTCAAAGGGTCCTGGCGGCACGTTCCCCGCATCGTGGATTTCGAGCTGCGCGATCAGGCCGTTGCGGCGCGCGTTGTCGCGCGTGGCGACCAGGGCCTGCGGATCGATGTCGACCGCGCATGCAGATGCGACGCCGAGCCTGAGTGCGGCAAGCGCAAGAATGCCGGAACCGCAGCCATAATCGAGGGCGCGCAGGCCTGAAAGCGGGAAACTGTCCAGCCATTCCAGGCACATGGCCGTCGTTGCATGCGTGCCGGTGCCGAATGCGAGGCCCGGATCTAGTTCCAGCACGATGGCATCGGGCTCGCCGGGTGGCTGTCCGCCGGGACAGACCCACAGTCGCCTGCCGAATCGCATGGGCCGGAAATCCTTGAGCCATTCTCGTTCCCAGACGCGATCCTCGACTGCTTCGATCCGGATCGCCTCGGCAGGCAGCGCCAATACCGCCATCAAGGTCGCTGCGACGATGCGGGGGTCTGCGTCGACTGGATACAGAGCGCGCAGTTCTATTTCCGGCCACAGCGGTGTTTCGCCTGGCGCCGGTTCCAGCACGGGATGATCCGCAGCGTCTGCGAGCGACACCGACAATGCGCCGAGCGCAAGGCAGGCGGTCTCGGCGGGGCCGGGATCCGCGGGCCCGAGGTGGATTACGAGCTGGTGGAAGGGCATCGGCAGGAGGCGGCAGCCGCGCTCACTTGAGGCCGAGCCGGCGCTCCAGGTAGTGGATGTCCAGGCCACCCTGCCTGAATGCGGAGTGGCCGAAGATTTCCTGGTGCAGTGGCGCGTTGGTCTTGATGCCTTCGACGACCATCTCCGACAGCGCGTTCTTCATCCGGGCGATCGCCGTGTCGCGGTTCTCGCCGTAGGAAATCAGCTTTGCGACCAGCGAGTCGTAGTAGGGCGGCACCGAGTAGCCGGAATAGAGGTGGCTGTCCACGCGCACGCCCGGTCCGCCCGGCGCATGCCACAGCCGAACCGGGCCGGGCGACGGCGCGAATGTCTTCGGGTCCTCGGCGTTGATGCGGCATTCCATCGAGTGCCCGCGCAGCACGATGTCCTGCTGGCGGAATGGCAGCGCCTCGCCCGCCGCGATGCGCAGTTGCAGCCTCACGATATCCACGCCGGTCACCAGCTCGGTGACCGGGTGTTCAACCTGCACCCGCGTATTCATTTCGATGAAGTAGAAGTGGCCTTCCTCAAAAAGGAACTCCAGCGTGCCGGCGCTGCGATAACCGACCGCTGCACAGGCTGTCGTGAGGCGCTCGCCCATCTCATCGCGCTGCATCTGCGTGATCCCCGGCGCGGGAGCTTCCTCGATGATCTTCTGGCGGCGGCGCTGCAATGAGCAATCGCGTTCGCCGAGTGACACGACATTGCCATAGTTGTCGCCAATGATCTGGAATTCGATGTGGCGCGGCTTCTCGAGGTACTTCTCCATATAGACCGTGTCATTGCCGAACGCAGCCTGGGCCTCGGCCTTCGCGACATTGATCGCGTTGACGAGTGTCGCGTCGCTGTGCACCACACGCATGCCGCGCCCGCCACCGCCGCCGGAGGCCTTGATGATCACCGGGTAGCCAATGCTGCGCGCCATCCGGAAGCATTCGTCGGTGTCGGCGGGCAGCGGCCCGTCGGATCCGGGCACACAGGGCACGCCGTGTTGTTTCATGACGCGGATCGCGGAGACCTTGTCACCCAGCTGGCGGATCGTTTCGCTGCGTGGGCCGATGAACACGAAACCGCTGTTCTCGACGCGCTCCGCGAAATCCGCATTCTCGGAAAGGAAGCCGTAACCGGGATGAATGGCGACCGCGTCAGTGACCTCGGCCGCGCTGATGATCGCCGGCATGTTCAGGTAGCTGTCCCTGGAGGCGGGTGGCCCGATGCAGACGGTCTCGTCGGCCAGCAGCACGTGCTTGAGATTCTGGTCGGCCGTCGAGTGGACCGCGACCGTCTTGATGCCAAGCTCGCGGCAGGCGCGCAGGATACGCAGCGCAATTTCGCCGCGATTGGCGATGACGATCTTGTCGAGCATCAATGAACCATTACTCGATCGCGAACAGCGGCTGGCCGAACTCGACCGGTTCGCCGTTCTTTGCGAGCATGGCGACGACCTTGCCGGCGCGCTCGCTCTCGATCTGGTTCATCATCTTCATGGCCTCGATGACGCAAAGCACCTGGCCAACGCGGACTTCCTGCCCAACCTCGACGAAGGGCTTGGCGCCGGGCGCCGGCGACGCGTAGAAAGTGCCGACCATCGGCGCCGTTACCATGTTTTCATCGCGATGCTCGGCCGGCACGGCGGCGGGCGGGGCGGTAGCCGGCGTGGGCACTGCCTGCATTGGCATCACCATCGGCTGACCCTGAGCTGCGACATTCACGCCCTGGGTAAATCGGGCGATCCGCACGGATTCCTCGCCCTCCGAAATCTCGAGCTCGGCCAGCCCGGATTCCTCGAGCAGTTCGATCAGCTTTTTTATCTTTCGTATGTCCATTCACTTCCCCTGGGGACGGTCCAGGCGCTCGAGTGCGGCCGCGAGCGCGAGCTCGTAGCCCTGCGCGCCAAGGCCGGCGATGCTGCCGGCCGCGATGTCGGAAAAATAGGAGTGCTTGCGGAAGGGTTCCCGCGCATTCACGTTGGAAAGGTGCACTTCGATGAATGGCACTGCGACCGCCAGCAGGGCATCGCGCAGGGCGATGCTCGTGTGGGTGAATGCGCCGGGATTCAGGATCACGAAGTCGACGGGTTGCTGGCGGAGCGCCTGCACGCGGTCGACCAGTTCATGCTCGGCGTTGCTTTGAAAGCTCTCGAGTACCGCATCGCGGCTCGCAGCCTGGGTCTTCAGCCGCTCTTCGATGGTCGCCAGGGTGTCATAGCCGTAGTGGTCCGGCTCGCGGCTGCCGAGCAGGTTGAGGTTGGGACCATTGATCAGCAGAATTTGTCGCATTGGCCGCGCTATCCCCTGGGCTTACCTGCCACGGTGGACGCTCATTGAACAGGACAAGGTGCACTTTGTCCACATCGTGTGGGGATAATGCGCCGAACGGCGTCGATTTGACGCCAATCAGGTCGATTTGAGGTGCTTCAGAAGCCGCTCTGGCCGGGATCGGTCAACCTTTCGCGGATCTGGGCCCGAGCGGTCGCCATGTCGATGATACCGGAGTCTACTTCCCGGATGAGCGCGAGGATGACCTCGGCCTGCGGCCGGTGCAACTCACCGACCTGGATGGTGGCGATGCGGCCCTTGCTGTCTGTGAAGGCGGTGAAGGGCAGGCCGATCGTGTCCACGCCGAAGGCTCGTGCAGCATCCATGCCTTCCTGCTCTCCAATCAGCACCGTGTAGTCGATCGGCATCTTCTGCAGGTATTGCAGCACGTCTTCCCGGAAATCCACGGCGATGCCGATGACTTCCACGCCGCGATCGCGATTCTCGCTTGCCAGCGCATTCAGCATCGGTATCTCGCGTCGGCAGGGAGCGCACCAGGTCGCCCAGAAATTGATGACGAGCGCCTTGCCATCCCATTCTGAAAGCGAGCGAAGCTTACCGTCGCGATCGGCGAGTGTGATCTCGGGGCGACGCTCAGGAATGATCGACGGGCGGATCGGCTCGACCGGCGGCACTTCGGGTGCGAGCTGGTCGCGGCTCGCGAGGTAGGCTCCAAGGCCCGCAAGGGTGGCGACGACCAGGAGGCCGGCCCATTGCGCGCCGCGTGGCAGTTTCAGCATTCGCGAGCGAACCGGGCCAGGTGCTCCCGGAATTCATCGGCCGGTTTGTAGCCAACCAATCGGAAGGCTCGGCACTCGCGGCCGTGGGCACCAAAGAATGCTGTGGTCGGTGGCCCGTAGACGCCAAAGCGGCGCAGCAGGGCCTGATCGGCAGGGCTGTTGGCGGTTACGTCGGCCTGCAGCAGCACGAATCCGCCGAGCTCGCGCTGTACGTCGGCGTTGGAGAATGTGTATTTCTCCATCTCTTTGCAGGACGCACACCAGTCGGCATAGAAATCGAGCATCACCGGTTTCCCGGCGGCGAGCGCTGCCGCGAGTTCACGGTCAAGTTCCTCTGTCGAGGCAACCATGCGAAATGGCAGCGCCTCGGCAGTCGAGGCTTGTGAGCTGCCGAGCCCGCCTGGAAGCGTGATGCCGCGCAACGGCTGCAGTGGGTCCTGCCCGCCGGCCGCCGCGCCGATCATCATGATGATTCCCCAGGCGATCGCGGCGAGGCCCGCGCCCCGCGCAAGGGGGCGCGGCCCGCTCTTGGGATCCGGCCGTCCGAATCCGCCGAAGTAATAGCCGGCGACGATGACGAGCAGTGCCCAGAGCGCAAGCGTCTGCGGACCCGGCAGGATACGCTCGAGCATCCAGACCGAGACGCCCAGCATCATCACGCCGAACAGCGCCTTGACCGTCGTCATCCAGGGCCCCGCATGTGGCAGGAAGCGCCCGCCCGCGACGCCGACGAGCAAAAGCGGGGCGCCCATGCCAATGGACATCGCAAACAGCGCCAGCGCGCCGCGCGGCACATCTCCCGCCTGGCCGATCACCGCCAATGCTGCGACGAGCGGTGGCGCCACGCAGGCCGTCACAACGAGCGCCGAGAGTGCGCCCATGATTGCGGTCCCGATCAGGCTGCCGGCCTTCTGGCGGCCCGAAGCGGCGGACAGGCGCGTCTCCAGTGCAGCCGGAATGCGCAGCTCGAATAACCCGAACATCGCCAGTGCCAGCACGACGAACAGGACCGCGAAACTGATGATGATCCAGGGCTGCTGGAAGCATGCCTGTGCCTGCTTGCCCGCGGCCGCGAATGCCGCACCGGCAATCGTGTAAGTCATGGCCATGCCAAGCACATAGATGACCGACAGCATGCATGAGCGGCGTGGGGTCGCGGCTGCGCCCTGCCCGGCGATAATGCTGGAGAGGATCGGGATCATCGGCAGCACGCAGGGCGTGAATGCGAGGCCGAGCCCGCCAAGGAAGAAGATCGCCATTACGAGCAGCAGATTGCCGGTCGCGAGCTGGGCCGCAAGCTGATCCTGCTCGGCCACCATCGGCGGGGCGTCGGCGTGGGACGGCGTGCCCGGCGGCGGCAGCTCGATGGCTACGATTTTCGTGACCGGCGGATAGCAGAGCCCGGCTTCGGCGCAGCCCTGATAGCTGACCGTGACCTCGAGCGTCGAAGCTTTCCCGGAACGTTGGACCGGGACAGTTGCATTCAGCGTGTCGTGGTAGACCTCGACCTCACCGAAGAACTCGTCGGTCTTCTTTTGGCCCGGCGGCATCGCGATCTCGCCGAGTGTGAATCCCGCCGTCGCGGTCTTGGCCGAAACACGGTGCCGATACAGGTAGTAACCCGGTGCGATCTGCCAATCGAGGGAGATCTGTGCGCCGCCATCGGCGGACGCATTGAAAATGAAGGCTTGATCGACCGGCAGGAACTGATC
>SHZN01000116.1 GCA_009692245.1 Gammaproteobacteria bacterium | reverse complement strand
CCGGCCTGGCGTGCAGCCAGAACACAGCCGGCCGAAGCCCTCCGTCATGAGGTTTGAGACACAAGCAAGAGTGATTCCGTAGTGCTCGCCTGCGAAGGCCTGGTAAAGGAATTCCGGCAGGGACCCGCGACGGTTCGCGTGCTGCGAGGTGTCAATGCGTCGATCCGCCACGGCGAGCGTCTCGCAGTCGTCGGTGCGTCGGGTTCAGGCAAGACGACATTGTTGCAGCTGCTGGGCGGTCTCGACCTTCCGACATCCGGCCGCGTGCTGATCGATAGCCGCGAGATGTCGGCACTGCCGGATGCAGAGCGCGGCCGGCTCCGCAATGTCGCGATGGGATTCGTTTACCAGTTTCACCATCTGCTGCCGGAGTTCAGCGCGCTCGAGAATGTTGCGATGCCGCTCCTGATTCGCCGGTTGCCGCGTGCACAGGCCAATGAGAGAGCGCGGGCGCTGCTCGCGCGCGTCGGGCTTGCGGATCGCCTGACGCACAGGCCATCCGAGTTGTCCGGCGGCGAGCGTCAGCGTGCGGCGGTTGCACGTGCACTCGTGACGCAGCCGCGGATCGTCCTGGCCGACGAGCCGACGGGAAATCTGGATGGCGCCCACGCGCGGCAGATATTCGCGTTGATGATGGAGCTGAATCGCGAACTGGGCACCAGTCTCGTCATCGTCACGCATGATACCCAGCTCGCTGCACGCATGGATCGCGTGCTGACCCTGGAAGAGGGATTACTGCTCGAACGCAAGGGCTGACGGCACAACGCGGTAGTCGCTACCGATCCAGGATCGGCGCTGGCCACTGACGGAAGAACCGCGATGCCCTGGCTCGTGCTGGCCTTCTGCGCCGGCGCCACCGTCGTTCATTTCCTTGCCGTGCTGCCGACGCTCGTTGGCTTGCTGGCGATTGCAATGGCGGGAATCCTCGTCTGGCGGCGTTGGCCGGTCATCGCGGCGATGTTGTTCGGGCTTGCCTGGACCGCGTTCGGTGCGAGGCACATCGTTGCCGATGACTGGCCCTGTACCCGCAATCGCGAGGTCATCGATCTCCTTGGGGTAGTGACCGCCCCGGCAACGATGCGCGAAGGTTGGGTCGAATTCGATCTCCGCGTGCTCGACCCGGCCGGATCAGGCGCGCCCCGGCGGCTGCGACTCAGCTGGTACGAGGCCGATGCAGTTCCCCTGCCGGGCCAGCAGTGGCGCATGACGGCACGCCTGCGTTGCCGCAACGGCTTCTCGAATCCGGGGACGCCTGATCGGGAACTTGAATTGTTGCGGCAGCGGCTGGGCGCCACCGGGTACATCGTCAGCGGGACCAAACCGATGCTGCTTGCTGACTGGCCGTGGCAATACCCGGTGCAGCGATTGCGCGCGCGGATCGCCACCGACATCGGTGCCTCACGTTCCTAACGTGCATCGGCAGCCGTGCTGCAGGGTCTCTCGGTCGGCGTACGCGGCAACGTGCCCGACAAGTTGTGGGAGGCTTTTGCCGCCACCGGCATCGCGCACTTGATCGCCATCTCGGGCATGCATGTGACAGGTTGTGCCTTGTTCGTCCTGCTGCTGTTGCGTTCTGGCTGGCAGTTGCGGCCGGGCATTCCGCGAAGCCGCAGGATCGAGATCGAGATGGCCGTCGTGGTCGCTGTCACGGCCGGCTATGCGATGCTCGCCGGTGCGTCCTTACCGACAATGCGCACGCTCCTGATGGTCACCATGGTCGCATGGCAGCGCGTGCTGCGACGCGCCATGCCGGTGCACCTGACATTGGCACTGGCGGCCTTGCTGCTGGTTGTGGCTGACCCGTTTGCGGTGACCTCCAGCGGTTTCTGGCTATCCTTCGTGGCGACTGCCATATTGCTGGCCTTGATCGATGCCGGGCCAGGGTGGCTGGGCCGGCTGAGTACATTCCTGCGGGCGCAAGCGGCAATCCTGCTACTGCTGACACCGGTACTCGTCATCGCTTTTGGCAGACTGTCGCTGATTGCGCCGCTCGCGAATGCAATCGCGGTCCCCGTTTTCAGCTTTGTGCTGCTGCCTGTCATCCTGCTCGCCACAGCGCTCGCGGCGTTATCACCCGGGAGTGCAAGTGTCATCTGGCAGTCGCTTGCTGCGTTCCTCGATTCAAGCTGGCCTTGGCTTATTGCGGCAGGCCGGCTGGAACTTGCGACCTGGTGGCCGGTAGCGCAGCCGATTGCGCTCGTCGTCGTCTCCGGTGCGGCCGGCTTCGCCGCGCTCTTGATGCCAATTCGCGGCCTCCGTGCTGCCGCCGCGGTGATGCTGATGGCCATTGTGCTCGGTAGTGCCGCCCGACCCGCGGAAGCAGCGTGGGCGCTCACGGCGTTGGATGTGGGTCAGGGGCTCGCAGTCGTCGTCGAGACCCACGATCACGTACTGGTATTTGACACCGGTCCGCATTGGCGCAGCGGCTCGGCGGCGGCACGTGTCTCACTGATTCCCTGGCTGCGCGCGCGCGGGATCCGTCGCATTGATCGTCTGGTGCTCAGCCACGACGACAGCGACCACACAGGAGGAGCTCGGGCACTACTGGATTCTTTGCCAGTCACGGATCTGATAGTCGGGCCAAGAGTCAGGGTCCCGGTGCACTCGAGGATTTGCCGGCGCGGCGAGCACTGGCGCTGGGATGGCATTGAATTCCGTATCCTGCATCCGGCCCTCGAGACGCCCGGCAGTGACAATGACAACTCCTGTGCCCTGCACATCGCCGGGGCCGGAGGCAGCGCACTATTGTTGGCGGATCCCGAAGCCGATGCCGAGGAGGAGCTGCTATCCCTGCCGCTGAAGGCGGATGTCGTGCTCGTGCCGCATCACGGCAGCCGTACATCCTCCGGGCCGCGCCTGGTTGCAGCAGTCGGTGCACACATGGGAATCGTTTCGAACGGATTCGGCAACCGCTGGAATTTGCCTGATCCGGCTGTCATCGCGCGCTGGCGCGCCGCCGGTACGACCGTGCTGAACACCGCCGATGTCGGCGCCGTCACCGTGCGTTTCGCGCCATTGCCGGGTGGAATCGAAATCCAGGCGCATCGACTGGAGTCGCGGCGCTGGTGGCGCAGGGGCGCATCACACTGAACGGGTAGGGCACCAATACAGCGGTCACGCTATCATGCCGCCGCATGTGGGCAATCATCGTTGCCGGCGGCCCGGTCATGGCGCCGATCATCCTTTGCTCGGTAGTCGCCGTGGCCATCGTGGTCGAGCGCCTCTGGACCTTGCAACGCAAGCGCGTCATTCCACGCGAGCTGACGGACCGCGTGTGGAAACTGGTTGAAACCCGGACCCTGAATGACCGGCACCTCGAGGCGCTCGCGCGCAATTCGCCGCTGGGCCGGATTCTCGCCGCGGGGCTTGCGAACCGCAGCCAGGGGCGCGAGATCATGAAAGAGGTAATCGAGGACACGGGTCGGCACGTGGTGCATGAGCTCGAGCGGTTCCTGAATACGCTCGGCACGATTGCCGCGATGTCGCCATTGCTCGGCTTGCTGGGCACGGTGACCGGCATGATTGCGGCTTTCAATGCCATCACGGAGGCCGGCGTCGGTGACCCGCGCGCACTGTCGGGCGGCATCGGCGAGGCGCTGATCACGACCGCGGCCGGCCTGATGGTCGCGATCCCTGCGCTGTTTGCCTACCGTGACCTGCGCGGACTGGTGGACGCGCTGGTCGTCGACATGGAAAAGGCAGCGATGCGGCTCGTTCAAGCCTTCGATCGCATGGGTGCACAAACACAGGCCAGCGAGCGGCGGCGTGAAGCGGCCTCATGAGACTCAGCTCCAGGCGCAGCGAAGAACCGGAGCTGAACATGACGTCGCTGATCGACGTTGTGTTATTGCTTGTCATTTTCTTCATGCTGGCGACCACCTTTGTCAAGGAAGGCCGGCTGCGCGTCGAGCTTCCGGAAGCAAATTCCGCACCGGCGGATGCGCCGCTGGACCCCCTCGTCATCACGATCACGGCCCAGGGCGGCTACCGTGTCAACGAACGCACGCTCGTCAATAATTCACGCGAAACCTTGCGCGCGACATTGCAGAAAGTGGCGGGTAGCGACACCAGCCGCCCGGTCACGATCCGCGCCGATGCCCGCTCGACACATCAATCGGTCGTGACCGCAATGGATGTGGCGGCGCGTCTCGGCTTCACGCAGGTCAACATTGCAACCATCAGCCAGCAAGCGGAAGAGTGAACGCAACCTGCCGCCGCTGAATGCCAGCGGTCTCAGGATCTACAGACGGCTGCTGGCCTACGCAAAGCCGCACTGGCCGATGTTCGCGCTGGGCGTCGTCGGCATGGTGCTGTTTGCAGCTGTCGGTACCGGGCTCGCCTGGCTGGTCAAGAAGTTCCTGGATGGCGCCTTTGTCGAGCGCGACCCGCAGGTGCTGGTGCTGGTGCCGGCCGGCATTATCGTGCTGTTCACAATCCGCGGAATCGGCGACTTCCTTGCCGTATTCGCTCCCGGATGGGTTGGCCGCCACGTCATCAAGGCCATTCGGCGGGATGTTTTCGCACGTTACCTGCAATTGCCGACGGCATTCTTTGACCGCAATGGCGTCGCACAGTTGCTGTCCCGCCTGACCTACAACATCGAGTTGGTCGCGGAAGCCGCGACCACGGCGATCACCTCATTGATCCGCGACACGTTGACTATCGTGGGCCTGCTCGGCTGGCTGTTCTTCATGAACTGGCGTCTGGCCGCTTTCGGGCTGGCGGTCGCGCCGCTGATCGTGGGCTTGATGGGGGTAACCAGCCGCCTGTTCCGGCGTTACAGCATGCGAATCCAGGCCTCGATGGGAGACGTCACACGCGTCGCGAAGGAAGCGCTCGAAAGCCACCGGATGATCAAGGTTTTCAACGCGCAATCGCAGCAGCACGCGTCATTCGAGCAGGTCATTGAACGCAATCGCGCGAGCTTCATGAAGCTCGTGGCGGTCAAGGCGGTGTCGAACCCTGTCGTGCAGGTGATCGCGGCATTTGGCCTGGCGGCCGTCATGTACGTTGCGATCCGCAACGTGCTGGAGAAAGGACTTTCGGTTGGCGAATTCACGTCGTTCCTGACGGCCCTGCTGCTGATCACGGCGCCGCTGCGCCGGCTCGTCAGCGTTGTTGGGCCGCTGCAGCAGGGCATCGCCGCGGGCCAGAGCGTGTTCGAAATTCTCGACACCAATTCCGAGGACCAGGGTGGATCCCGCCGCATTGAGCGCGCCCGCGGTGAAATCGAGTTTCGTGGCGTCAACTTCACTTATGACCTGGAAAAGGGCAGCGTGCTGCGCGACATCAGCTTCAAGGCGACGCCTGGCGAGACCATCGCGATAGTCGGGCGTTCCGGCAGCGGGAAGTCGACGCTGGTGAGCCTGCTGCCCAGATTTTACGACCCGGATTCCGGACAGGTGCTGCTGGATGGCGTTGGATTGCGTGAATACCGGTTGCGGGATCTGCGCAACCAGCTTTCCCTCGTGAGCCAGGAAGTGATGC
>SHZN01000115.1 GCA_009692245.1 Gammaproteobacteria bacterium | reverse complement strand
GGTGAAGACGGCCATGTTCGCCGGCGACGCCAACTGGGGACGCTTCTGCATGGCCATCGGCCGCGCCGGCATCGCCGATCTCGACCCGTCGGGTGTCGATCTCTACCTCGACCTTGTCTGCGTTGCGCGCGGCGGCTTGATGGACGCTGGCTATACCGAGGCGGCGGGCGCAGCCGTGATGGCGCAGAGCGAGTACTGCGTGCGCATCGACCTCGGCCGCGGTGGCGAGGAAGACACCGTCTGGACCAGCGACCTGTCGTACGAGTACGTGAAGATCAACGCCGAATACCGCACCTGAGACGCGCTGGCAGCCAAACGCTCGGGTTCGTTGACCGGTGGATGGCAGGAAGGCAGGTGATTTCGGCGCGCCGGCAGGCCGCTGCGTGTCGTGCTGCACTGCCTTGCCGGCGCCTGCGTTCGCTGGCTACACCATGACGTCGAGGTACCAGGCGCGTACCGCATCGCCGTACAACAGCACGATCATGCCGGCAATGGCCAGGAAGGGACCGAACGGCAACGGCTTGCCGCGTTCGTGGCGACCGCTGGCAATCAGCGCAATGCCGATCAGCGCGCCGGACAGGGACGAGACGATGACGATGGCCGGCAGGTTCTGCCAGCCCACCCAGGCGCCGAGCGCCGCCAGCAGCTTGAAGTCGCCGTAGCCCATTCCTTCCTTGCCGGTCAGCAGCTTGAACAGCCAGTAGATGGACCACAGCGACAGATAGCCGGCGATGGCACCCCAGACGGCGTCTGGCAGCGGCACGAACGTGGCGAAGCTGTTGGCGACGAGGCCGAGCCAGAGCAGTGCGTAAGTCAACGTGTCCGGCAGGTAGAACGTGTCGAGGTCGATGGCGGCAAGCGCCACCAGCAGGGCCATGCACACGAGTACGAGGAGGCCGGCCGAACTCTGGCCAAAGCGCAGCGCAACGAGCACGGCGAGCACACCGGTGGCGAGTTCGACCAGCGGGTAGCGCCACGAAATGGAGCGGGCGCAACCGGCACAGCGGCCGCGCAGCCACAGGAAACTCAGCAGCGGGATGTTCTCGAGTGCGCGCACGGTGCGCCCGCAATGCGGACAGTGCGAGCGTGGCCGCGCCAGGTCGTAGGGCTCGGGCAGCGTGTCGACTTCGGCATACGCGTTGTCGGCCAGCGTTGCCCGCGCTTCGCCGCGCGCTTCCCGCATCAGCATCCGTGGCAGCCGGTGGACGACGACATTGAGGAAACTGCCGACGCACAGGCCGAACGCCAGTGCGCCGGCAAGAAACGCCAGGCCGGCCAGTTCTCAGCCTCCGCTGGCGCGGCGCGCGCCGACGTTGCGGCAGCTTGCCGGAACGCCGGGTCTGGTGCGGCGGCGGGCAGTGTTCAATGCTTGCCGCCGACCACGGCGCCGAGCTGGAAGATGGGCAGGTACATGGCGATGATGAGGCCGCCGATCAGGACGCCGAGCACCGACATGATCATCGGCTCCATCAGTGCCGTCATGTTGTCGGCCCTGCAGGTTGGTTGGATCGGAGACGGCGACGAACAGCCGCAGGCCGCGCCGCAGCAGCGGGATCGCGTTGTGCAGGCGGACCAGCTTCTCGTTGATCAGGTCCTTGGGGATCGTCTCGGGGTCGAAGGCGTCCAGGTTCAGCAGCGGAACGCCGAACTCCTCGCAGGCGGACACGGCGATGGCGGACTGCGCCAGTTTCGACTTGACCAGGTGGGTGACGAAAGGGACGCGGTTCTTGCGTGCTTCCTCGCTCGCTCGCGACGCAATCTCAGGGCTCAGGATGCCATCGTCGACGAGGCGACGGGCAAGGCCGGACAGGGAAATCCTCTCAGTAGCCATCGAGTGCGTGTCTGCCTGTGCACCCGCGGGCGCCCGTGGGTTCCGACCGGGCGCAGTCGGGGAAGCAGTTGGCAGTGTAAGTGCCGTGGGCGGATGTGTCGATACGAGTGGCCTGGCGAACAGCCGCGCGCCCCTGAGTCCGTTCATGACTCCCGCGGCAGGACAGGTCGGCAGGATGGCCGCAGCGCAGCCGGAGGTGACAATAAACGTCAGTTTCTGACGCTGCCGGGACATTTTGAGCGACGCCTCATGCCGCCATGTATCAGCTTGATTTACATAGGGAAAGCAACAGCAGTGCAAGTGGCACAGGCGTTGCTAGACTGACACCCGAGTGCGCGATGGGAACCAGCATCGTGGCATCTGCCCCCTCCCCCCGCTGGTCAATTCATGGAGCTTGTTGATGAAACACATGCAAAAGGGCTTCACGCTCATCGAGTTGATGATCGTGGTCGCCATCATCGGGATCCTGGCGGCGGTCGCGCTGCCGGCGTATCAGGACTACATCACCAACGCCAACATGGCGAAGGTGAGTTCGCACTTCGAAGAGGGATCGCGCTACGTCGAGAACGAGATGCGCAACTATCGCACCGGCGTCTCGCTGGGTCGTAACCCGACCGCGCTGCCCACCACCGCGGCGGGCTGGATCGCGCTGGTCAACCCACAGGGCGCGCTTGCTCCCGAAGGCGGGTCGGCAGCCTACGCGGCGGGCGCTGCCGACGGCACGAACGGCATTGTCGGCATCACCGTGTCGGGCACCGGCACGACGCTGCAGGTCATCGTCGCCAAGCCTGCCTACGAGGACTTCACGGCGGAATCGCGGACGATCGTTTTCGCCAGCCTCTGACGCCGGCGTAACCTGATCGTGAAACAGGGCGCGTGAGCGCCCTGTTTCGTTTGTGCCCCGATTTGGCGATGATGCGTTGGCATCCGGATGGAGGAGGCGTTCAAATGCGATCCGCGAAGGGCTTCTCGTTGATCGAACTGCTCGTGGCGGTGGCGATCATCAGCAGCATCGCCATCCAGTACTACCGGGGCTACATCGAGAATGCGTCGAGCGCCGTGCTGTCGCAGAACATCGACACCATGCGCGTCTTCCAGGAGGATCTGAAACTGCGCACCGGCGCCTATGGCGAGGGCCCTATGACCTCGATGGCGGCAACACGACACTGACGACGGCCATCGACTGGTCGCCGGACGACGCTGATGCCGACATCGTCTACGTCGTCGATGCGAATGCCGGCCTTGGCTACAACGTGACGGCCACCCATCCCGACGGCACCGTCATGTGTCGGCAACTCGGTGCGGGCGCGCCGGCCTGCCCGTAACGGGCGCCGTCGGTGCAACGGCGATGGCGCCGACGTATGGCGCGAGCCGCTCTGGCCGCCGACGGGCCGCCGGCCGTGTCGATGCGTTGACTTGGATCGGCGGCGTGCTAACGTGCGCGGCCGACGGCCTGCACCCTGCCGGAATAGCTCAGTTGGTAGAGCAACTGATTCGTAATCAGTAGGCCCGCGGTTCGAGTCCGCGTTCCGGCACCATAAAAAAGCAACGACTTGGCGCATCTAAGGCCATCCGAACGACCCGCTCACACTCACTTGGGTGACATCCTGGGGTGACACGCTCGGGGTTGGTCGGACGCGCCCTTTCAGCGCGGTCCGACCGCGCTGGCCGGCGGGGCTTCCTGACTCGGCGATGTGGGGACGACGGTGTGCATCGCCCGACGGTGCGAGTCGCTGCATGCGGAGCGCGAGCTGCCCGATGCGCTGCAGTCGCTCGGCCCAAGGTCATGGGTGCGATGGGCAGGTGCGGTCGACGGAGAGTCTCTCGAGGGCGATGGCGGGGCGCGCGACGTAACGGGCCAGACGCTCGAGCTTGCTGCGTTGCCGGGCCGTGCAGGCGCGTTGAGCGAGAAGCCGTGAAGGTCGGCGTTCAGCGGCTTCGGACGGGGACGGGCTGCACGCCACCGGCGCGCCGGGCAGCCCGTTCAGCCGCTCAATGCCAGCCAATCGAACAGCGGCGCGAGTGCTGCCTTACGGCTGGCAGAGTAACCAGCTTCGCTGAAGAGCGTGAAGCGCGACAGGTGCGGCAGCCGCAGCAGCGTCATTGCGCCATCCGGGCGCAGCCCCGCGAAGCGGCAACCCTCAGCCGTGTAGTTGCCCCAACCGGTCGGAAAACTCTGCTCATCGATGCGACGGCCCCCTGCCGGTTAAGGATTGCGCCGAGGTTCGTGTAGGCCTCGCGATCGATGGTGACGAGCAGCCGCGGCCGCCACGCTGCGAGAATCCGACGCCAGAGGTCTCGCCCGAATTCGACTGATTCGCTGCGTCGCGTGAGCGTGGCGAATGACGGGGAGCGGAACGGGATGAAGTGTGAAGTCAGGACGCGCGTCGCAAGAAAGTCGGCGACCGATCCTGTCTCGCTGCGCCTGGCCATGATCTCGCGGAAGAGTGCCTGGACCTGGCGTTGGAGCGGCGCCTGGCCTCGGGGGGGGCCGTTCCAGCTCTCGATCAGATAAGAGCTCCCAGCCTCCGAACTCGCACTGGGATGATCGGCAGGGATCGCGCTGCCGCCGGGATTGAGGGAGATCAAGGCGACCTCCGTTGCGGGGTCGAGCGTGGCCTTCGGGCCGGTCAGGAAGCGCCAGCCGAGTGTGTGGCCGAGCCGCCGGTAGGCAGCCTTGATGTCGCGGACACTGGTGCCGAAAAGTTCGCCGAATTCAGTGTCACTCATGGGGGGCTCCTACTGCTGGATCCGGCGGAATCGGTGGCCGGCGGTGGTCAGTTGCCCGGCCCGCGCGCAGGCGCTGGGCAGAGTTCACTGTGAAGGCGACCAACACCGACCAACCGCTCCCGTGACCTGGATGGAGCGATTGCGCAGGGTGTTCGCGATTGATCTCTCTGTCTGCCCGCACTGCGGTGGACGCCTGCGGGTCATCGCCGATGTCACGCGACCAGATGTGATTCAGCGGATTCTGGAACATGTCGCGAAGCAGCAGGGGCCGCCGTCATTCAGCGTTGCCATGGATTCGCACACCTTTCACTGACGCTCGTGACCGCATGGGGTCGCCGGACTCGTCAGCCTCGCCCTGAAGAACTGCAACTTCCACATCGCCGATGCCGCGTGTGCGCGTTCTGCCTGGCCGACGTCAGCCTGTAACCCATGCCGCGCCCACCGATCGAGCCAGCGTCCAGTTCCCGCGTAGCCGGTGTTCGCTTCATACTCGGGCAGAGTCGATAGCATGCGGTTTGTTCTGCCTATGCGTTAATGGATACACAACATGAAAATCACCCAAATCACCACCGAAAGTTATCGCTGGCCTCGCCACAAGCCGATCACCAACGGCAAACACACCTACACCCATTCCAGCGTCGGTTTGGTCAAGATCGAGACCGATGAAGGGATGACGGGGATTGGCATTGGCGATGTGGGCGCGATCTCACGCGCCGCCATCGATTATTTCATCCCGCAGTTGATCGGCGAAGACCCGCTGGATGTGGAGCGGCTGTGGAGCAAGATGTGGGTGCCCAAGCTGGTCGGGCGCCGCGGCATGACGACACGCGCGATCAGCGCCATCGACATCGGCCTGTGGGATTTACGCGCCAAAGCCGCCGGGATGCCACTCTATAAACTGCTGGGTTGCTATCGCGATCGTGTGCCCACCTATATCGCCGGCGGCTACTACGAAGAGGGCA
>SHZN01000114.1 GCA_009692245.1 Gammaproteobacteria bacterium | reverse complement strand
GCACACTGGATCCGCGGAGTCCTGCGTGGCGAGCTTGGATTCCAGGGTGCGGTCTTCGCGGACGATCTCTCGATGGGCGGCGCGGCGGCATTCGGCGACATCACCGCGCGTGCCGGGCAGGCACTCGCGGCCGGCTGCGACGTGCTGCCAGTCTGCAACGATCGCGCCGCCGTACTTCAACTGCTCGGCGCGATGAAGCACACGATTGATCCGGTCGGCGGCCTGCGTCTCGCGCGCCTGCATGGTCGTGACGGAATCGAATTGCAGGCGCTTGCATCCAATCCACGCTGGCAGGAGGGTGTCACGGCGGCGCAACGCTGCCTGGAACGACCCGAGCTTCATCTCGAGGGCGAGCGAAACGTCTGAGCGGAACGCTTCACGCTGAAAGCTGAATCAGGCTCCGAGCGTCAAGAGCAGTTCATCAGCGAGCTTCAGGCGGGTCGGGCCATCGGCGTTTGGCAGCTTGATGCGCAGGCGGTGTGATCCGTCGAGCCGGAATTTCCCGCCACTCACCTGGACCAGCCGGATAACGTGTGCGGGATCGACGCGATGTTCGGCTGTAAATTCCACGACGCCGGCCGTCGCACCGATTGCGAGCCGGCGGATGCCGAGGCTAGCCGCCCGTTGCTTGAGCCGTTGCACGCGGAACATGGTCTGGGCGGGCGGCGGCAAGGGCCCGAATCGGTCGATCATTTCCACCTGCAGGTCATCGAGCTGTGCGGCATCGGGGGCACCGGCAATGCGCTTGTAGAGCTGCAGGCGCAGGTGCACGTCCGGCATGTAATCCTCCGGCAGGAGCGCGGGGAGTTGCAGATCGACTTCGGGTCCCAAGTGCAACGGGCACTCCAGGTCGGGTTCGCGACCTTCACGGAGGGCCTGCACGGCGCGTTCCAGCAGCTCGAGATAAAGGCCGATGCCGATCTCCTGGATCTGGCCGCTTTGTTCCTCACCGAGCAACTCACCGGCGCCGCGGATCTCGAGATCCTGCGTTGCCAGGATGAATCCTGCGCCAAGGTCCTCCAGCGCTTCGATGGCCTCGAGGCGCTTGGCGGAGTCGGCCGGAAGGGCTGCCTTCGGAGGTGCGATCAGGTAGGCCCAGGCGCGATGATGTGAACGCCCAACGCGTCCGCGCAGTTGATGGAGTTGTGCGAGACCGAAGCGTTCCGCACCGTCGATCAGGATCGTATTGGCGGTCGGCACGTCGATTCCGGATTCGATAATGGTCGTGCAGACAAGCACTTCGAAGCGGCGGTGATAGAAATCGAGCATCAGACGTTCGAGGTCGCGCTCACGCATTTGCCCGTGACCGACGCGCACCGTGGCCTCTGGCACGAGTCGTCGCAGGCGCTCTGCAAACGCTTCGATATCCTCGATCGTGTTGTGCACGACATAAACCTGTCCGCCGCGGCGAATCTCGCGCAGACAGGCTTCCCGCACGAGGCCATCACTCCACTCACAGACAAATGTTTCAATAGCGACACGCTCGGCCGGCGGTGTCGTCATCAGCGAAAGCTCACGCAGACCGCCGAGTGCCATGTTGAGCGTGCGCGGGATTGGCGTTGCCGTCAGCGTCAGCATGTCCACATCGGCGCGCATCTGCTTCAAGCGCTCCTTGTGTCCAACTCCGAAGCGATGCTCCTCGTCGACGACGACCAGTCCGAGGTCCCGGAACTGGACATCACGCTGCAAGAGGCGATGCGTACCTATCACGACGTCCACGCTGCCCGACGCCAGTCCCGCGATGATCTCGCGCTGTTCCACGGCGGTGCGGAACCGTGAGAGGCTTTCAACCTTGATCGGCCAGTCCGCGAAGCGATCGGCGAATGTCTGCGCATGCTGCTGGGCAAGGAGGGTGGTCGGGACCAGCACGGCAACCTGCCGACCGCCCTGCACCGCCGCGAAGCTCGCGCGCAGTGCGACTTCGGTCTTGCCGAATCCGACGTCGCCGCAGATGACCCGGTCCATTGGCTTGCCCGATCGCATGTCGGCGAGTACCGCGTCGATGGCGTCCCGCTGGTCCACGGTTTCCTCAAATGGAAACCCCGCTTCGAAGGCGCGATAACCGGACTCGTCGAATTCAATTGCGCGCCCCTGTCGGGCCGCACGACGCGAGTAAAGATCGAGGAGCTCGGCGGCGACATCACGAAGGCGCTCGGCCGCCCGGCGGCGTGCCCTGGCCCATTGCTCCGTGCCGAGCTTATGCCAGGGTGCCGTGTCTGGCGAGCCGCCGGTGTAGCGCGTCACACGATCGAGTGCATGTACCGGTACGTACAACAGGTCGCCACCGGCGTATTCGACAACCAGGAATTCAGCCGGGTTGCCGTCCACCTGCATGACGCGAAGGCCGCGGTAGCGGCCGACGCCATATTCCTCGTGCACGACCGGCGCGCCAGGCGAGAGTGCGGCGAGCTCGCGCAGGATGGCCTCGGGATCGCGGTCCGCGCGCCGCCGCCGCCGCTCCTGGCGCGCGCGCTCGCCAAACAATTGGTCTTCGGCGACCAATGCGAGACGCTGACCAGGCAGTACCAGACCGCGGACGTCCGGCGCCACGGCAATCGCCAATGACTGGCCACCAGCGGTGAATGCGACCCAATCGGAAACTTCGACAGTTTGCAGGTCCTGGCGCCGCAGCATTTCGAGCAGCAGCTCGCGCCGGCCGGCGGAATCGGCGGTCAGTAGTACGCGGCCATCAAAGCGTGCGCGGAATGCAGCGAAAATCCCTGCGGGCAGGGAGGCACGGGGGTCGGCGCGCAGTTCGGGCGGCGGTTCCGAACCAAAATTCCGGATTGGAAGAATGGCGACGAGCGGCTCGGCCTTGACCGATGTCACGAGTACTCTTGCATGCATCGCGAGCGCCCCTGAAATCTCATCGGCTGCCGCGAATGCCTCTGCCGGCGGCAGGATGGGCCGCTCGCGATCGTGCCGCCTCTGTTCGTAACGGTCCTCGATTTCGGCCCAGGCGAGTGGCAGCGCATGCTCGAGGTCCGCCGTATCGACGATCACCGTCGCAGGCGGGAGGTACTCGGCGAGGGTCACCGTTTCTTCGAAGAAAAACGGCAGCCAGGACTCGATGCCGGCCGGTGCGAGCCCCTGGGTCACGGCCCGGTAGACGGGACTGGTTTGCGGGTCGCCCTCGAATCGCTCCCGCCAGCGGCTACGAAATCCGGCCACGGCCTCAGGCGTAGTGGGAAACTCGCGCGCTGGCAGCAGGCGAACGACATCGAGTCGTTTAGCCGAGCGCTGGTCGGCGGGATCGAAACTGCGGATGCTCTCGATCTGGTCATCGAACAGGTCGAGACGGAATGGCTGGGCGACGCCGGCTGCATATAGATCGACCACTGATCCACGTACGGCGAATTCGCCGGGACTCAGGACCTGGGTGACATGGGCGTAACCCGCGCCGGCCAGTCTTGCGCGTAAGCGCGCCAGGTCGACACGTTCTCCGGTCCTGAGCTCGAAGGCCTGCGCGTCGATGAATTGTCGCGGCGGCAGCCGGTCGAGCAACGCTGCTTTGGTCGTAACGATCAGGCCGCGCTTTAGTTCCGGCAACGCTGCCAGCGTGCGCAGGCGCTGGGAAACGATGTCTGGGTGAGGCGAGAAGGGGTCGTAGGGCAGGGTTTCGCGGTCTGGAAAGGACAGTAGGACCGCGCCTGACCCGGCAAAGAACGCGAGCTCCGCGAGCATCCGGTCCGCCTCGCGACCTGTCGGGGCGACCACCAGCACCGGAGCGGACTCTGGTGCAGCTTCGGCCAGCGCCCAGGCCAGGCTGCTGCCATAGAGTTCGCCCCAGCGTATGGCTCCAGCGCCTGCCGGCAGCACGATCTTGTCGTCGTTTTCGCTCACGAAGCTCCCCGCAGGCAAAACACCCCGTTCCGGGCGTGCCCGGCGGGGTCAGGGAGCGCAGGATACCCGTGCGGGAGCCGGCCGCAAGGTGGGCGAGCCACGAGGCAGGCCAGCCACGAGGCAGGCTGGCCTGGCTGCTATCTCACGATAACGGTGTGCAGAACGTGGTCATTCTCGCAGTACACGGCAAACCGGGCATAGTCCCAGCGCGTGATCGGGGGCTGGCCGACCGCCGCATGGCGGGTGACGGGATCGCCGTAGCGGCTCTGCACCGCGGACATCGTGATTCCCCGATTCGGGCGTTCGAGGCTGGCCGTGGGGTCGCCCGTCGGCAAGCTGAGTGTCTCCGCCCAGGCAGGGCCAGTCGCGAGCACCGAAAGCAGCAACAATGTGCGTACGATAGTCATCGAGATTCCTCCGCAGGGCAGTGTAGCACCGGTGGAAATGTGACGAGATTCCTGCGATAAATCCTTGATAGGCATCCCGAATTTGGCCAATAAGTACCGATGCTGACTCCTTTGCCGCTGGGGCTCGGCCTGCGCTACGTGCGTGCCCGCAAGCACCAGTATTTCGTCTCCTTCATCAGTTGGGTCTCGCTTGCGGGCGTCTGCCTCGGCGTCGCTGCCTTGATCACGATCCTGTCGGTCATGAATGGTTTCGAGGGCGAGTTACGGAGCCGTCTGCTCGCACTGGCGGCGCATGCGACTTTGCCAGCGCCGGCCGCTGTTGGAGCACTCGAGGACCTGGCTGTCCGTGCGCGAAAGCAGCCCGGTGTCATTGATGCGCAAGCATTCATCGAGGTGCAGGGGCTGGCATCCGACGGGCCGTTGCTCGCGGGCGTGGCGCTGCGTGGCATTGTCGCGCGGGACTACGCAGTAGATTCAGATTTGCGCAGCGCGATGCGGGATGGCTCGCTCGACGCGCTGGTCGCAGGGTGCAATTGCATCGCACTCGGCCGCGCCCTCGCGAGCCAGTTGCAGGTGGGCATCGGCGACACGGTGACGGTGTTGCTGCCACGCATGGATGCCGATGGCGGCCTCACGCCGCGCATTGGGGCATTCGAAGTCGCCGGCCTGTTCGAGATCGGGCTGGCCGATCACGACGCGGTGATGGGATTCGCCGCAATCGAGGACGTTGCAACGCTTGCAGGACCATCGGCCCCCGCCGGCATTCACCTGTTCTTCGCGGATCCCTTTGAGGCTCCGCGGCTCGCCCCCGCCATTGCAAGCGCCCTCGGCACGGGTCCTGCGCACGACTGGACCGTCGATCACGCAGCCTACTTCCGTGCGATCCGCCTCGAAAAGACGATGATGACCGTAATCCTGCTGCTGATCGTTTCGGTCGCGGCATTCAATATCGTGGCGAGTCTCGTCATGGTGGTGGCAGAGAAACGCAGCGACATCGCCATCCTGCGCACAATGGGCCTGTCGCGCGCCGGCGTCATCGGCGCGTTCGTCGTGCAGGGCACGCTCATCGGATGGATCGGCACGCTGGCCGGTGTCGGTCTCGGAATCCTGCTCGCGCTCTACGCAGGCGACATCACGCCGGTGCTGGAGCGCCTGTTCGGTTTCCAGGTGTTCGATGCCGATGTCTATTACATCACTCGCATCCCCTCGGAACTTCGCCTCGCCGATGTTGCGCTGGTCGCCGGGTCGGCGCTTGCGCTGACGCTGGTCTCGACGATC
>SHZN01000113.1 GCA_009692245.1 Gammaproteobacteria bacterium | reverse complement strand
CTGCTGCTGAGCGCCTCGCTGGCGTCCTGGACCATCATCTTTCGCAAGCGTCGGCTGCTGCGCGAGGCGCAGGTCGAGGCCAGCCGGTTCGAGAGCGCATTCTGGTCCGGTGGCGACCTTGGCAAGCTGTATCGCGCAATCGAGGCCAGGGGCGGCGCGGCGCTCGGCATGGAAGGCATCTTCGAAGCAGGCTTCGGCGAGTTCACGCGCCTGCGAACACAGACTGGCCTGACGCCGGACCAGGTGCTGGAAGGCGTGCGGCGTGCGATGCGTGTCGGACAACTGCGCGAGATTGACCGGCTCGCAGAAAGTCTCGCAACGCTCGCAAGCGTCGGCTCCACCAGCCCTTACGTCGGCCTGTTCGGCACGGTCTGGGGAATCATGGGTGCGTTCCAGGGCCTCGGAAACGTGCAGCAGGCGACGCTCGCGCTGGTCGCACCCGGTATCGCGGAAGCGCTGATTGCGACCGCGATGGGCCTGTTTGCGGCGATACCGGCCGTGGTCGCGTACAACCGCTACGCGGACAAGGTCAATCGCCTCGAGCTCCGCTACGACACATTCATGGAGGAGTTCTCGACCTTGTTGCAACGCCACGCCGCTTCGCGAAGCGCCTGAAATGGCGGCCAACCCGCGCCGTCGCAAGCTGATGGGTGAGATCAACGTCGTCCCGTACATCGACGTGATGCTGGTGCTGCTGATCATCTTCATGATCACGGCCCCGCTCCTGACCCAGGGCATCCAGGTCGAGCTTCCCGACGCCAACGCGCAGCCGCTGGATCCCGAGTTACTGAAAGATCATGAGCCGCTCGTGCTGTCGGTGGATCGCGACGGCCATTACTACCTCAATATCGGTGGCGACGAAGATGCTTCGATCGAAGCCGATGAGGTTGCGCGGCGGGCAGCTGCCGTGCTCGGTCGGGACAAGGGGACGCCGGTGCTGATAAGGGCCGACGAGCGCGTGCCCTATGGCCGCGTCGTGCAAGGCATGGTGCTGCTGCAACAGGCTGGCGCAACGAAGATCGGATTCCTGACGGATCCCAAGGCCGTGCGTGCACTCAAGGAACTCGAGCGGCAGCGATGAGCTTCGCGATCAGGCCCACGCAGGCGCCGCTCACCTGGTCCATTGCCCTGCACGCGGCAATCGCCGGCCTTCTGCTGGTGGGTCTGGTACTGCCCGAGGACGATCTTCCACAGCCGGGCCTGCAAATCGAGGCCGTGATCGTCAATCAGGCGGTGTTGCAGGCGGCAGCGAGCCTCCGTCGGGAAGACGAACAACGGCAGGAAAAAAAAGCCGCGCTTCAGCGCGAGGAACAGGAGCGCCTTGCACAGCTTGAAAACGAGAAGCAGGCCGAGGAGCAGCGCCAGCTGGAAGCGGAGGAGGCCGAGCGGCAGCAAGCGCAGGCGGCCAAGCTCAAGACCGAACAGCAGGCCCGAGCCAAGGCCGCTGCGGACCAGAAGCGAAAGGCCGAGGAAGCGCGCCTGAAGGCTGAGCGTGAATCCGACCTGCGCGCGCGCCTCGCCGAGGAGGAAGAGCGAACTGGCGCGGCTTTCAAGGGTCTCAAGGCGCAGTACATCGCGATCATCCAGGCCCATGTCGAAAGGCGTTGGTTCAAGCCACCGGGTACACCCGCGGGAGCAACCTGCATGGCTTTCGTGACACAGATCCCTGGCGGCGAAGTGGTCGGGGTCCGGTTTGGCAGCTGTGGGGGTGGCGAAGCATTCCGCCAGTCCATTGAGAATGCGATCCGGAATGCCTCGCCGTTGCCGCCGCCACCGCAACCGGCATTGTTTGACCGCGAAGTGACGCTGGCATTCAGGCAGGGGGATTGAAGATGCTGATGATTCGTCGTGCGATCACCGTTTTCCTGCTGGCGATACTGCAGTCGCCGCCGGCTGCGGCCGAACTCACCGTGCAGATCCTGCGCGGCATGGCCGAAACCGTGCCGATCGCGATCGTGCCTTTTGGCTGGGAAACGGACAGCGCGGCTGCCTGGGATGTGGCGGCCACCGTGCAGGCGGATCTCGAGCGCAGCGGCAGGTTTCGTGCGCTGCCGCGCAGCCAGATGATCGAGTTTCCGCATCAGGCAGACGCGGTGGATGCAACTGACTGGCGCATGCTCAAGGTGGATTACGTAGTGGTCGGGCAGCTGGTGCGAATGCCGGATGGCCGATTCGAACTGCGCTACGAGTTGATCCAGGTCGCGACCGGCGAGCGCCTGCTTGGGACCGCCTTGCCAGCAGACCCGGGTGCGCTGCTGCCTGCGAGTCATCGTGTCGCCGACGGCATCTACGAACGCATCCTCGGCGTACGTGGGGCCTTTGCGACCCGTATTGCCTATGTCGCAGTCGAAGGACCGCCGACCGCCCGTAGTTATCGCCTGGTCGTTGCCGACGCCGACGGTGCCAACGAACGCATCGTATTCAACTCGCCGGAACCGATCATGTCGCCGGCCTGGTCCCGGGACGGACGCTCGCTCGCCTATGTGTCATTCCACAGCAGCCTGCCGGCGATCTATGTACAGACGCTCAAGACCGGCGAGCAGGTCCGGGTATCGGCACGATCGGGCATCAACAGCGCGCCCGCCTGGTCTCCGGACGGCGACCAGCTCGCGGTCGCATTGTCCCGCCGCGACGGCAATGTGGACATCTACCTGCTGTCCCTTGCGACCCAGGAGCTGCGTCGCGTGACCGATGACCCTTCCATCGATACCGAGCCAGCCTGGTCCCTGGATGGCCGCTCGCTCTATTTCACGTCGGATCGCTCCGGAGCGCCGCAGGTTTATCACCTGGGCCTCGCTGCCGGGGATCGACCGCAACGCATTACCTTTGAGGGTACCTACAATGCGCGGCCCCGGGTTTCGCCCGACGGGCGTGAACTGGCGGTCGTGACACTCGATCGAGGCGCTTACCGGATCGCCGCAGTGAACCTGGAGCATGGCGGTATGCGCATCTTGAGCAACGGCCGACTCGACGAATCACCGTCTTTCGCTCCGAATGGCGCCGATATCATCTACGCGACCCGCGAAGGCGGACGCGGCGTGCTGGCCCTCGTATCGATCGATGGCCGCATCCAGCAGCGCTTGGCGGCAACCGCGGGCGAGGTGCGCGAGCCAGCATGGTCTCCATTCGTTTACTGAGCGTGCGCGGCAAGCCGCGGCGTGTTTTGATAGAAGCCTGATGTAGAGGAGTTTTCGCGATGCGACTGATGCCTATCCTGATGATCGCCGCCGGCAGCCTGCTGCTCGTCGGCTGCCCGAAGAAACCGACCACGGTGCCGGAAGCGCCAGCTGAAACCACTGTACCCCAGGGCTCCGATGCCGCCGGTGCGGGCAACCAAGACCAGGTGGGAAAGGCACGAAGTCTGCCGGATGCGTCGGCCGCTGGCAGTGCCACAAGCCCGCCCGCGGGCGTTGCGACGGGCATCTACTTCGATTTCGACCGCAGCGAGATCCGCCCGGAATATGCGAGTGTCATCAAGGCTCATGCGAAACACATGGCGGCGTTCGGCGCAGCTCGCGTGCGGCTTGAGGGCCACACCGACGAGCGCGGATCGCGTGAGTACAACATTGCGCTGGGCGAACGGCGGTCGCAGGCCGTGCGACGCGCGTTGATGCTCGAGGGCGCGGCCGACGGTCAGTTGACGACCGTCAGTTATGGCGAGGAACGTGCGGCAGTCGAGGGCAGCGATGAAGCCGCCTATGAAAAGAACCGGCGCGTCGAGATCGTCTACGGGCATTGAACGCATGCAGCGCACAGGAACAGCCATTCTCGCAGCGGCTGTGCTCGCTGCAATGGCAGTCACACCGGCCATCGCGCAGTCGCAGGGCGAGCGCATCGGCGCCCTCGAACAGCGCATGGGCGTCGTCGAGCAGAAGCTCGACAACCAGGCTCTGCTCGAGATGTCACGTCAGCTTGATGCACTCAGCGCCGATATGCGCACATTGCGTGGTGAGCTCGATAAATTGCAACATGATCTCGACGCTTCTCGCCGCCAGCAGCGCGACCAGTACGTCGATCTGGACACACGCCTGCGCGCAGCCGAGACGGCATTGGCAGCCGCTCAGTCTGCGGCACCTGCTGCCGGCCCGGATGCCGAATACCAGGCGGCGTTCAACCTGGTTAAAGAGGGCCGCTACGATGAGGCGGCGGTGGCGTTCTCGAGGTTTCTTGCGCAGCACCGGGACCACGAACTGGCGTCGAATGCACAGTACTGGCTTGGTGAGGTGTACTACGTGAAACGCGACTATCCCACGGCGCTCTCGGCATTCGAGAGCGTGCTGACCGGCTTCCCGGGTGCCCGCAAGTCGCCCGACGCACTCGTGCAGGCCGGTTACTGTCACTACGAACTCGGTCATTTCGATCTTGCTCGCACGGCACTCGCTCGCGTCACGAAGGATTTCCCTGAGTCGACCGCCGCCGTGGAAGCGGCCGAACGCCTCAAGCGCATGACAGCCGAAGGGCGCTGAGGAGAAGCGATGCAGGGCCAGGCGGCTGCCACGTCCTCTGCACCCATCGCGGTTGCGGCACGTCTCAAGGTCACTGAGACTTTCTATTCGCTACAAGGCGAGGCCGATGCGGTCGGCTGGCCCACGTTCTTCATCCGCCTGACCGGTTGTCCGCTGCGCTGCCAGTATTGCGACACGGCCTACGCCTTCGAAGGCGGCGAATGGCGCAGCCTCGAAGTGATCGTGGAGGAGGCCCTTGCCTCGGGGGCGCGCCATGTCTGCGTGACTGGCGGTGAGCCACTCGCCCAGAAAGGCTGCCTCGCGCTGCTTGTGAGGCTCTGCGATGCTGGATTGCAGGTGTCGCTGGAGACCAGTGGCGCGATCGACGCGAGCGCCGTGGATCCCCGCGTCGTGCGGGTCATCGACATCAAGACGCCAGGATCCGGCGAGTCGCAGCGTAATCTCGATCTGGATACGCAGGGATTGCGCAGCAGCGACCTGCTGAAGTTTGTCATCTGCGATCGCGGCGACTATGAGTGGAGTCGCGAACTGGTTCGGTCGCAGCGGCTCGATACACGATGCCAGGTATTGTTGTCGCCGAGCTACCTGCAGTTGCCGGCCGCGCAGCTTGCCGACTGGATCCTGGCCGACCGCCTGCCGGTGAGATTCCAAGTCCAGTTGCACAAAGTATTGTGGGGAGACGCGCCTGGCCGCTGAATCACAGGTCACCGGAATGGCGGCTGTGGTATTGGTCTCCGGTGGGCTGGACTCTGCGACGGTGCTGGCAATCGCGCGCGCGCAGGGCCGGCGCTGCCATGCGCTCAGTTTCGATTACGGCCAGCGCCATCGGGTGGAGCTTGACGCGGCACGCCGCGTTGCGACCATGCTGGGCGCGGTCGAGCATCGCATCCTCGCGCTGCCGATTGGTGAACTTGGCGGGTCGGCGTTGACCGATCCCAGGATTGACGTGCCGGATCGGCCGGGTGCTGGCATACCCGTCACTTACGTGCCTGCCCGCAACACTGTGTTCCTCGCTTGTGCGCTCGGATATGCAGAAGTCATCGGCGCGCGCGACATCCACATCGGGGTCAACGCGGTCGATTACT